>DASTKX010000021.1:0-14882 GCA_035715585.1 Thermoleophilaceae bacterium | reverse complement strand
GGCGGCAGCACCGCCGAGCGGACGGCGGCCGCGGTCGCCGCCCACTGCCGGCTGGCGATCGAGGCGGCCGGTCCTGCCTGCGTCGCGGTCAAGCCGCAGCTCGCCTGCTTCGAGCGCCTCGGGGCGCCCGGCTGGCGTGCGCTCGAGGCGACCCGTGACGCGGCGCGCGAGCACGGCCTGCTCGTGCTCGCCGACGGCAAGCGCGGCGACGTGCCGGTGACGGCCAAGGCCTACGCCCAGGCGCTGGTCGGCAGCACCGACGGCCCGTTCGGGACCGTCGACGGCCTCGGCGCCGACGCCTTCACCGCAAACCCGCTGCTCGGCGGCGACGCGATCGCCCCGCTCGTCGAAGCGGCCGCCGCGGCCTCCGCCGGCTGCTTCCTGCTCGTCAACACCTCGAATCCCGGCGCGGCGGATCTCCAGGACCTCGACGCCGGCGGCCGCCCGCTGCACGAGCGGCTGGCGCAGCTGACTGACGTCTTCGGGGCCGATCAGCTCGGCGACTGCGGGCTGTCGCTCGTCGGCGCCGTCTGCGGCGCGACCCGTCCGGAGCGGCTCGCCCGGCTGCGCGACCTGATGCCGCACGCGATCTTCCTGCTGCCGGGGGTCGGCGCCCAGGGTGGCGGGGTCGACGGGCTCGGCCCGGCCTTCGCGCCGCATCCGGCGGCCGGCCTCGTCGCGGCGTCGCGCTCGATCGTCAACGCCCATGCCGATCGCGGCGGCGATCCGGCCGTCGCCGCCGCCGCGGCGGCAGAGGAGTTGCGCGCGTTGGCCTGGAGCGTCTGAGCCCCTATGCTCCGCGCCTGATCAGGCCATGCCAGCGCGATCCTCCAGCTCCGCACGCATCTTCGCCCCAGCCGCGCTGGCCGTCTGCGCCGTGGCGGTCCTGATCGTGATCGCCGGCTCGTCGGGCGGCGGCGACGACTCGTCGAGCGGCGGCGGCACGGCCGCCGAGACCGCGACGCAGCAGACCGCGGGCAAGACCACGACGGCCGAGCGCCAGCCGGCCACCTACACGGTCAAGTCGGGCGACACGCTCGGCGCGATCGCGGAGACGACCGGCGTGCCGGTCGACACGCTGCAGGAGCTCAACCCCGAGCTCGATCCGCAGGCGCTGATCGCCGGCCAGAAGATCCAGCTGCGCTAGTGGTCGCGCGACGGCTGGCCGGGATCGCGGCGGCTACGGTGCTGGCGCTGACCGTCGCGCCGGCCGCGCACGGCCAGCAGCCGCAGCGACCGGGTCTCGAGGGGGCCGACGCCGCGATCCTCGTCGACGCCCGCGACGGCACGCCGCTGCTCGAGAAGAATCCGTCCGGGCGGCACGCGATCGCCAGTACGACGAAGCTGATGACCGCGCTGCTGACGCTCGAGCGGGCGCCGTTCGGCGACGTCTTCCCGGCGGCCGACTACCAGGCGGCCGCCGCGGAGTCGAAGATCGACCTGCGACCCGGCGAGCGGATGCGCGTCCGCGACCTCTTCGAGGCGCTGATGCTCGAGAGCGCGAACGACGCCGCGGCGGCGCTTGCCGAGGGGATCTCCGGATCGCGCCCGGCGTTCGTCGCCGCGATGAACGAGCGCGCCGCGGAGCTCGGGCTGGAGGACACCAGCTACGCGAACCCGATCGGCCTCGACGATCCGCTCAACTACTCGTCGGCGCGCGACCTGTCGGAGCTGGCGCGCAGGTTGTTGCGCGACCGTCGCTTCGCGAAGGTCGTCGACTCGCCGTCGGCGACGCTCGAGTCCGGCGCCCGAGCCCGGACCGTGGTCAACCGCAACGACCTGATCGCGACAGTGCCCGCCGTCGACGGCGTCAAGACCGGTCACACGACCGGCGCCGGCTACGTGCTGGTCGGCTCGGCGACCGGCTCGAACGGAGCGAAGGTCGTCAGCGTCGTGCTCGGCGAGCCCAGCGAGGCGGCCCGCGACTCCGACACGCTCGCGCTGCTGCGCTACGGCCTCGCCCAGTACCGCCGCGTGCCGGTGCTGCGCAAGGGCAGGGCCGTGGCGCGCGCCGACGTCGCCTACCGCGACGAGACGGTCCCGCTCGTGCCCGCCCGTTCGGTCGCCGTGACGGCGCGGCGCGACGAGCGGATCGCCGAGCGGGTCGCCGCGCCGGACGAGCTGCACGGCGAGATCGCCGCCGGAAGCCGCGTCGGAACCGTCGCCGTGCTGCGCGACGGCAAGGTCGTGCGACGGGTCCCGCTGCTGGCCGGGGAGCGGGTTCCAGGGGCCGGGCCGCTGCGCCGAATCGCGTCCGCTCTGGGAATCTCCTTGACGGCGCTTGTTCTGTTGGTCATCGTCTTGGTCGTCGCCATCGTGGGCATTCAGATCAGGCGGCGCCGTCGGGCTCGCTCCCAGGAGGCCCGTCGCAGAGCCCGGGCGCGAGCGCGCGAGCAACGGGAGTCCGCCGGGAATCCATGATCATCACCGTCACCCTCAACGCCGCGATCGACAAGACCTTGGCGGTGCCGAGCTTCCGGCTCGGCCGCCGTCACCGCGCCGTCGAGCAGACGGCGATGGCCGGCGGCAAGGGCGTCAACGTGGCGCGGGCGCTGAAGTCGCTCGGCCGCCCGGTGATCGCGACCGGATTCGCCGGCGGCCACACCGGCAGCCGGATCGTCGAGCAGCTGACCGACGAGGCGATCCTCAGCGACTTCGTGCAGATCCGCGAGGAGTCGCGCACCTCGACGGCCGTCGTCGACCCGACGTCCGGCGAGCAGACCGAGATCAACGAGCGCGGGCCGTCGGTCTCGCAGGCCGAGCTCGAGCTGTTCGTCGACAAGCTGCTCTACCTGGCCAAGGGCGCGGCGCTGTGCGTCTTCAGCGGCAGCCTGCCGCGCGGCGTCGAGCCGGGCCTCTACGAGCGGCTCGTCGGCGAGCTGCGCCGGCTGGGGGTCACGACGGTGCTCGACTGCGAGGGTGAGGCGCTGCGGCTGGCCGTGCGCGCACAGCCGAGCGTCATCGCGCCGAACGAGAACGAGGCCGAGGAGCTGGTCGGCCACGAGTTCTCCGACGACGAGGACCGCCGCACCGCGCTGCCGGAGATGGTCGAGCTGGGCGCGCGCGAGGCGATCGTGACGCTTGCCGACGGCTGCCTCGCGCTCCACGGCGACGAGAACGACGCCACGCGCCCGCGCCGCCTGACCCGCGCGACGCTCGAGCCGCTCGAGCCGGTGTCGTCGGTCGGCTCCGGCGACGCCTTCCTCGCCGGCTACGTCGCCGGCCGCTACGACGGCCTGCCCGACGACGAGTGCCTGCGCTTCGGCGTCGCCTGCGGGGCCGAGTCGACGCAGCACTTCGGGGCCGGCGTCATCGACCCCCGCGAGGTCGATCGACTGGCCGCCGAGGTCGAGTTGAGCGCGCTCGACGCACCCGCGGTCGAGATCGGCTAGCGGCGCGGTAACCTCGGGTTTCGTCCGTCGTCGAACCTAGGATTCACGCCATGGAGATCGAGATCGGTCGGGGCAAGAAGGGCCGCAGGGCCTACGGCTTCGATGACATTGCCATCGTCCCCTCGCGCCGCACGCGCGACCCCGACGACATCGACATCACCTGGACGCTCGGGAACTACCGCTTCGAGCTGCCGCTGCTCGCCTCGGCGATGGACGGCGTCGTGTCGCCGCGCACGGCCGGCGAGATCGGGCGCCTCGGCGGCCTGGCGGTGCTCAACCTCGAGGGAGTCTTCTGCCGCTACGAGGACGCCGAGGAGCAGCTCGAGCGGATCAGCGGCTTCGACAAGGACCAGGCGACCGCCGAGATGCAGCGGATCTACCAGGAGCCGGTCAAGAAGGAGCTGATCGCCAAGCGGATCCGCGAGATCAAGGACATGGGCGTCGTCTGCGCCGCGTCGCTGACTCCGCAGCGGGTGCGCGAGTACTACGAGACGACGATCGACGCCGGCATCGACGTCCTGATCATCCAGGGCACCGTGATCTCCGCCGAGCACGTCTCGACCGACGAGGAGCGCCCGCCGCTCAACCTCAAGGAGTTCATCCGCGAGGAAGTCCCGCCGGACGTCCCGGTCGTGGTCGGCGGCTGCGCCTCCTACTCGACCGGCCTGCACCTGATGCGCACCGGCGCGGCCGCCGTGCTCGTCGGCGTCGGTCCTGGCGCCGCCTGCACGACGCGCGGCGTGCTCGGCATCGGCGTGCCGCAGGCGACGGCGATCGCCGACGTCGCTGCCGCCCGCTCGCAGCACATGCTCGAGACAGGCGAGTACGTCAAGGTGATCGCCGACGGCGGCATGCGCAACGGCGGCGACATCTCGAAGGCGTTCGCCTGCGGCGCCGACGCGGTGATGATCGGCTCGCCGCTCGCCCGCGCCTACGAGGCCCCGGGCCACGGCTACCACTGGGGGATGGCGACCTTCCATCCCGACCTGCCGCGTGGCGCGCGCGTCGAGACGACCCAGAACGGGACGCTCGAGCAGATCCTGCTCGGCCCCGCGCACGAGAACGACGGCACGTTCAACCTGATGGGCAGCCTGCGCACCTCGATGGCGACCTGCGGCTACGAGGACATCCCGTCCTTCCACCGCGCCGAAGTGATGGTCGCCCCGTCGCTGCAGACCGAGGGCAAGCAGCTCCAGCGCGACCAGGCGATCGGCATGGGCGCCCAGTCGGCCGCCAAGGCGGCGCCGGCGTCGGATGGCGTGACCAACGGCTCCGGTCCGGTTCACGCCGATCCTGCGTTGGTGGAGTAGTGACAGACGCCGCGGTGGCCGCGGTCACCGGCGCCGAGCCGGCAGGCGCGGCCGACCTCGACGCATCGCGTGAGACGCGCCAGGACGAGGTCGTCGTCCTCGACTACGGCGGTCAGTACTCGCAGCTGATCGCCCGCCGCGTCCGCGAGTGCGGCGTCTTCAGCGAGCTGCTGCCGCACCACGTCGGGATCGAGGAGATCCGCAAGCGGTCGCCGAAGGGGCTGATCCTCTCCGGTGGCCCCGCCTCGGTCTACGCCGACGGCGCTCCGAGCCTCGACCCGGCGCTGCTCGAGCTCGGTATCCCCGTGCTCGGCATCTGTTACGGGATGCAGGCGATGGTCCACAGCCTCGGCGGCCGCGTCGAGGGGGCCGAGGTGGGGGAGTTCGGCCGCTCGCAGCTGACCGTCCAGGAGCACGGCCGCCTGCTCGCCGAGCTGCCGACGGAGCAGAGCTGCTGGATGAGTCACCGCGACACCGTCTACGAGCCGCCGCCCGGCGCTGTGGCGCTCGCCTCTTCGACCGAGTCGCCGGTTGCCGCCTTCGAGGACGTCGAGCGCGGCCTCTACGGCATCCAGTTCCACCCCGAGGTCGTCCACACGCCCTACGGCACCCAGATCCTGACCCGCTTCCTCGAGGACATCTGCGGCTGCGACATGTCCTGGAACGCCGCCTCGGTCGCCGAGGAGCAGATCCGCCGCATCCGCGAGCAGGTCGGCGACGGCAAGGTCGTCTGCGGCCTCTCCGGCGGCGTCGACTCCTCCGTCGCCGCGCTGCTCGTCCACCGCGCGATCGGCGACCAGCTCACCTGCGTCTTCGTCGATCACGGCCTGATGCGCAAGAACGAGGCCGAGCAGGTCGTCAGCGCCTTCCGCGACCACTTCAAGGTCCCGCTCGTCGCCGTCGACGCCGAGGAGCGCTTCCTCGCCCGCCTCGAGGGCATCACCGACCCCGAGGCCAAGCGCAAGGCGATCGGCGGCGAGTTCATCCGCGTCTTCGAGGACGAGGCCACCAAGCTCGGCGACGCCGACTACCTCGTCCAAGGCACCCTCTACTCCGACGTCATCGAGTCCGGCGGCGGCGCCGGAGCCGCCACGATCAAGTCGCACCACAACGTCGGCGGCCTCCCCGACGACCTCGAGTTCGAGCTCGTCGAGCCGCTGCGTGCCCTCTTCAAGGACGAGGTCCGCAAGGTCGGCATCGAGCTCGGCCTCCCCGAGCGGCTCGTCTGGCGCCAGCCATTCCCCGGCCCCGGATTGGGTATCCGGATCGTCGGCGGCGAGGTCACCAAGGAGCGCCTCGAGATCCTCCGCGACGCCGACTTCGTCCTCCAGGAGGAGATCCGCTCCGCCGGCCTCTACCGCGAGCTCTGGCAATCCTTCTGCGTCCTACCCGGCGACCTCCGCACCGTCGGAGTCCAAGGCGACGAGCGCACCTACGGCTACGTCGTCGTCATCCGAGCCGTCACCAGCGATGACGCGATGACGGCCGACTGGGCCCGCCTGCCCTACGACCTGCTCGAGCGCGTGGCCTCGCGGATGATCAACGAGATCCGCCAGGTCAACCGAGTGGTCCTCGACATCACGTCGAAACCCCCCGGAACCATCGAGTGGGAGTAGCCCACTAGAGATCGGCCGCGCTTCCCGCGGGTCCTGTCTCCGATTTTGGTCCACGCGGCTTCGGCTCCGTCGGCGACTGCGCCCCGTGCCTGGCGCGGTCTGGGGTGTAGGGCGCGTTTGTTGGTCGACGGCAGGGGCTCCGCGCTCGACTTCGCCTGCGCGCGCGGACGCAAAATGCGTCGCCACCCGCGGGGGCAGGACGTCGGTCCCTGTACCAAGGGTTGGAGCGTGTTAGGGAGCGCAGCGGGCTCGAAGGTCGGAACGCCTTAGTGCAGTGATACGAACGTGTGTTCGCTGATGTCTGTCCGGCTCGGCTGATTGGATGCTGGCGTGGCCGATCCCAGACGTTCAGGCGGGCTCCGGGTAGCGGGCCTATTTGCCGGCATTGGGGGCATTGAGGTCGGCCTCCACCGAGCCGGCCACCAAACCGAGTTTCTTTGCGAGTGGGATCAGTCTGCGCGCCTCGTGCTCGCCGAGCAGTTTCCTGGTGTTCCTCTGGCCGGCGATGTGTCCGAGTTGGAGGCGCTTCCGACGGTAGACCTGGTCACGGCTGGCTTCCCGTGCCAAGACCTCAGCCAGGCAGGAACGACCACCGGGATCAGGGGCAGTCGATCTGGCTTGGTCGACCAGGTGTTCCGGCTGTTGGACGATGCCCGTCCGGAGCCGACGTGGCTGGCCCTCGAGAATGTGTCGTTCATGCTCTCGCTCGACCGGGGGG
This sequence comes from Thermoleophilaceae bacterium, assembly GCA_035715585.1. GTDB lineage: Bacteria > Actinomycetota > Thermoleophilia > Solirubrobacterales > Thermoleophilaceae > JAAYBF01. The sequence continues at coordinate 7,846 of DASTKX010000021.1, read as the reverse complement.
AGGCGATGCGTTGGCTCACCTATCAGCTGGAGGAGCGTGGATTCACCTGGGCCTACCGCGTCGTGGATAGTCGTGCGTTTGGGTTGCCCCAGCGTCGGCAACGGGTGCTGCTGGTCGCGTCGAAAACAGAAGACCCGCGGCCAGTGCTGCTCAATCAGAATCACGGCGAGGTCGAAATCGACGATCGAACCGGTCTCGCATGCGGGTTCTATTGGACCGAGGGAGTCCGCGGCCTCGGGTGGGCGGTCGACGCGGTCCCCACGCTCAAGGGCGGCTCGACCATCGGGATTCCTTCTCCGCCGGCGATCTGGCAGGCCGGCACCAGTCAGGTCGTCACGCCGGATCTGCGCGACGCAGAGAGGCTGCAGGGATTCGACGCTGATTGGACGTCGAGCGTCGATCAGATTCCCGGCCGCAAGAAGACCAACCGCTGGAAGTTGGTGGGCAACGCCGTCAGCGTGCCCGTCGCGGCTTGGCTTGGCGAGCGGCTCAGTACCGACGAGAGCTTTGCGCCCGCTGGCGAAGAGTCATCGCTCCAGCCAGGATCACGGTGGCCCCGAGCGGCATGGGGACGCGCAGGCGAACGGCACGGAGTCGACGTCAGCATGTGGCCTGTCGCCTACGCTCGCCCTCATCTACATGAGTTCCTCGATTACGAACCGATACCGCTATCTGCGCGAGCGACGGCGGGATTTCTCTCTCGTGCAGCTCGTGGCAACCTCCGCATCCCCGAGGATCTGATTTGCGAGGCGCGAGCTCATCTGGAGGCGATGCAGCCGCAAGAGCGTCTCGCGGTCGCCTGACTCACGCCTCGGCGGTTCCACCAGCGTCATCGGCAGCGGTAAGCGCGCGGATGTCTCGTACCGGCCCGCGCGATACCGCACCTGAGATCGCATTGCGACGTGAGCTCCATCGTCGGGGTCTGCGGTTCCGCGTGGATCGATCGGTGCTTGCCGACAGACGTCGGCGTGTGGACATCGTGTTTGGGCCGGCGAAGGTCGCCGTGTTAGTCGATGGCTGTTTCTGGCACGGATGTCCGATACACGCCACACAGCCACGTTCCAACAGTTCCTACTGGCGAGACAAGATCGCCACTAACCAGCGGCGTGATCGCGACACCGATTCACAACTCGAAGCCGCCGGCTGGCTGGTGATCCGGGTATGGGAGCACGAGGATCCTGCCAAGTCCGCTTCCCGCATCGAAGATGTCGTCCGCTGCCGACGCCGGCAACGAGATGGGCTCAGCCGCCCGCGCCTGTAGGCTGCCCCACGCCGATGCACGGACCGCAGATCCTCGTCGACAGCATGACCGTGCCGCAGCCGCGCGGCGCGACGAAAGCCATGTGGCAATACCACTCGCGCTCCGATCTCCACAGCAAGGTCGCATGTTGGGGTGTGTTCTTCGACCTACTACGTACGAGCGCCTTGCTCAAGCGCCACGCCGAGGCCGGCAAGGTGGTCTTCGGGGTGAACTTCGAGATGCGTGACTACACCACTGGGCGGAAGAAGAACCTCGACCTCGTGATTGCCCGACCGTCCGGTGAATCGACCCGCCAGCAACGTACCCTTGCCGATCTCGCGGAGGAGTGGGGCATCGTTCTGACACCGTCACAGGAGGCTGAGCTCGAAGCTCTTCCGCCGATTCTCGAGGGTGGTGTCGTGGGCTCCGCGGTACTTGTGGCGCTCGAGGCCAAGGCAGCGATGACCGCACACAGCAAAGCACGGCCGCGGCTCTACGACGAGCTCAACTCCAGCCATCTCACCGTCCACGGGGCTTCGAGCCAGGCACTCGCGGTCGGCCTCGTCATGGTCAATGCTGCTGATCGTTTCATCAGCCCCGGCCTCCAAGCCGAGCCCGACCGCGCCGAGGTCTCGGAGCATGCGCAGCCCACCGCTGCCGAGGGGGTGGTTCACAAGATCCAAGAGATCCCTCGTCGCACCGGATCGGCGACCCACGGCTTCGACGGACTCGGGATCGTCGTAGTAGAGGCCGTCAACGACGGAAGCCCGGTCATCCTGGTCGAGACGCCTCCAGCCCCGCAGCCGGGCGACATCTTCCGCTACGACGAGATGCTCACTCGCATCGCAAACGAGTACGACACGAGATTCGCTGCCATCTGACTCCTTCCACTCGGTGGTCAACGGACCACTGGCGGGCTATGGATGTGGCGCTGGTTCCGCGGGTGGCGACGATTTTGCGTTTGCGCGCGCAGGCGTAGCGAGCGGAGCGTCCGGGCGGAGCCCCTCCCGTCGACCAGCGTTTGAGCCCTACACCCTCAACCCGCGCCAGGGACGGGGCGTAGTCCCAGCGGAGCCGCGGAGCCGAGCACGCAAACCAAAATCGGAGACAGGACCCGCGGCCTGCGCGGCCGAGCCCTTGTCCGAAAGAACCGCTACCGATAGCCGGTCGCGTCGGCCGGCAAACCCGGGTTCTGGACTTCGACCATGTAGCGCCAGCAGTCGGGTTGAGAGCCGTCGATGTCGGTGAAGCCGTAGTCCTTGGCGAGGCCGCCGGAGGAGAAGGAGCCGCCGTTGCGGGTTTGGAGGTTGGGGTCGGCGGCTAGGGCCGCGACGGCGCGGCCGACGAAGCGGGGGGACTCGGAGATTGCGGCGAAGTGGGGGTTGCCGGAGGTGGTGGTGTGCCAGTTGTCCTCGGTGACGCCGTAGATGTCGAGCATCATCTCGGAGCGCATCCAGCCTGGTGTCAGCGAGACGGCGGTGCAGCCGTGGGGTGCGAGCTCCTTGCTCTGGGCGAAGGCGAGGCGGATGACGGCGGTCTTGGCGAGGTCGTAGAAGATCGAGAGGCGGTAGTTCTCGGCGTTGTAGTCGAGTGTGCCGTCGGTCATCTCGACGACGAGGCCGCCCTCGTTGCGGATCAGCAGCGGGAGTGCGAAGTGGCTGGTGATCAGGTGGGTGTCGATCGCCAGGCGAAGCAGGTGTAGGCCGCGGTCGAGGTCGTGCTCCCAGACGGGTGTGTCCCACTCGGCGAGCTGCTCGCCGCCCCAGATGTCGTTGACGAGGACGTCGAGACGGCCTTGCTCGGCGTCGACGCGCTGGACGAGTGCCTCGACCTGGGCGTGGTCGAGATGGTCGACCGCGACGGCGATTCCTTGGCCGCCGGCGTCGGTGACCAGCTCGGCGGTCTCCTCGATCGTCTCGGGGCGGTCGTACTCCGAACGCCGCTCCCTGGTTGTGCGGCCGGTGCAGTAGACGGTCGCGCCGGCCTCGCCGAGCGCGACCGCCGTGCCACGGCCGGCGCCGCGGGTGGCGCCGGCGACGAGAGCGACTTTGCCGGTCAGCGGGCCGGCCACTAGTTGGGCCAGAAGTCCTGCTCGAACTCGACCTCGCCGTCGTAGTCGTCCGCCTTGGTCGAGGTCATGATCAGGATGACGTCGGAGTCGCTGTCGTTGTGGACGCTGCGGACGGAGGAGGGGGGAATGCGGACTGCGGTTCCGGGGCCGGCCTCGAAGACGTCGTCGCCGATCTTGAAGGTGAGGGTGCCCTCGACTACGAGGTAGAGCTCCTCTTGGGTCTTGTGGCGGTGGCCGTAGCTGCCGCGGCCGCCGGTTCCGGGTGGCATGCGGCGGTAGGTGAGGGCGGCCTGCTCGGCCTCGAGCGGGCCGGTCAGGAAGCGCATCTCGCCGGGGTAGTCGCCGAGGATGTCGGGCGCGTCGGTGAGTTCGATGCGGGTGTAGTCGCTCACTGCGACCGACTATGAACTAATGGTCCCAAGCCTTCAAGGCGGGGAGGGGGTCGAACGGGCGGCCGCCCTCGTAGTAGCCGGGCGCCGACCAGAGCTCGAAGTGGAGGTGGCAGCCGCGGGCGTTGCCGCTGTCGCCGACGGCGCCGATTCGCTGGCCGGTCGCGACCTTGTCGCCGCGGGTGAACGGGCTGCGCTCGGCCAGGTGCATGTAGACGTAGTCGGTGCCGCTGCCGTCGGCGTCGATGACCAGGTAGTTGCCGGCGGCGGCGTGGTACTTGTTGGCCTGCACGAGCCCTCCGCGTGCCGCCACCATCGGCGTTCCGCAGCGGGCGAAGACGTCGTGGCCCTGGTGGCTGTGGCCGGCGCGGCCGCTGCCGAAGTCGGCGCCGCTGCCGCCGAAGTCGTGCTTGCCGTCGATCGGGAAGACGTGGTCGGCCTTGATCAGGACATCTGAGGGCAGCGGCGGCAGGATCGCTATCGGCGGGCTCGGCGGCGAGGCGACCGATGCCGTCGTGACGAGCGAGATCGGGCCGCTGACGGCGCCCTTGGGGACGGTCGTGCGGAGCCGGCGGGCGTCGAGTGGCTTGACCTTGACGCGGACGTCGTCGGCTCGGCCGGCCGAGCCCTGGAAGATCGCTGTGGAGACTTGGCCGAGCGCGCTGCCGGAGATCCGGGCGGTGCTGCCGCCCTGCAGGCGCTTGCGCGTCGCGCAGCGCTTGACGCACGCGATCTTGGCGATCTTCGGCGTCTCGACGAACATCACGCCGCCGGCTGACGACGACGAGCCGGAGGCGGCGGCGGTCGCGGGAAGCGCGGCGCACGCGGCGGCCACGGCTACGAAGACTGAAGTCGCTCGACCCGAAGGCACTGGCTCTTACTGCCTCTCTTTCTGTGCGGCCTACGGGGTTAGCTGACGGGCTCGCGCCGAAAGAGCGGCGCTACGGCGGCGACTGGCGCCTTCGATTCGCCCCTCGAGCGCCGGTGAGGCGCTCGATTGGTTCCCCCGTTCCCCCGCGGCGGGACCGCGCGAGACTCGGCAGGCTGTGAAACTGGCGGCAGCATAGCCGAGGCTGCGGCGGCAACCGTGACGAGGCTGAGCGTGCGTAGTTGTGCCACACTGTGCGGCCGCAAATGAAGACTTACGTAGCCACCCCAGAGAACCGCGAGCGCGATTGGCTCGTCGTCGACGCGACCGGACAGACGCTCGGCCGTCTCGCGACGCAGATCGCGACCGTCCTGCGCGGCAAGCACAAGCCCGAGTACACGCCGCACTGCGACGTCGGCGACTTCGTCGTCGTGATCAACGCCGACAAGATCGCGGTCACCGGCAAGAAGCGCGACGAGAAGCTCTACCACCGCTACTCCGGCTATCCCGGCGGTCTGCGCAGCCGCACCTTCGCCGAGATGATCGACCGCCGGCCCGAGGAGCCGCTGCGGCTTGCCGTCAAGGGCATGCTGCCGCGCAATCGCATCGCTCGCGCACAGCTGCGCAAGCTGAAGATCTACGCCGGCGCGGACCATCCGCATGCCGCGCAGCAGCCCAAGCCCATGGAGATCGAGGACTGATGGCCGACGAGCCCGAGGAGACCCCGCAGGACGAGCCGGCTCCCGAGGAGCCGACGGCGGAGCAGCCCGCCGCGGACGAGCCTGAGGCGACCCCGGAGCAGCCCGAGGCCGCAGCCGAGCAGGCCGCCGAGCCCGAGGCAGAGGCGCCGGCCGAGGAGACGCCGGCGGAGCCCGAGGCCGCGCAGGCAGCCGCTGAGCCCGAGGCCAGCGAGGCGCCCGCCGAGAAGCCGAAGCCGAAGCGCAAGAAGGACGCCAAGGCCGACGAGCCCGAGGTCATCCCCGGCGCCCACCTGGAGCCCGATCTGGTGCTCGAGGAGGAGAAGCAGTCGCGCGCCGAGGAGTCCGGCTACGTCGGCGCCGAGGTCGAGGTCGTCGACGAGGCCGCGGAGGGCGACGCGCCCGCCGCCGAGGAGTCCGACGAGGACGAGGCGCCCGCGCCGCTCGAGGCCGTCCTGAACCTCGCCGCCGACGCGCGCTACCGCGCGACCGGCAAGCGCAAGAGCGCGGTCGCTCGCGTGACGCTGAAGCCGGGCACCGGCGTCTACACGATCAACGGCAAGTCGCTCGACGAGTACTTCCCGCGCGCCTCGCTGCAGACCAAGGCGCGGCTTCCGCTGGTGACCGTCGGGCAGCAGGAGCGGATGGACGTCGTCGCGAAGATCCACGGCGGCGGGGTGTCGGCGCAGGCCGGCGCGCTGCGCCACGGCATCACCCGCGCCCTCGTCGAGGCCGATCCGAACCTTCGCGGCGAGCTGAAGCGGCGCGGCTTCCTGACGCGCGATCCGCGCGTCAAGGAGCGCAAGAAGGCCGGTTTCAAGAAGGCTCGCAAGCGCCCGCAGTTCTCGAAGCGCTGACCGCCTCCATGGGAAGGCTGTTCGGCACGGACGGCGTCCGCGGCGCTGCCGGGGAGTTCCTCACGGCCGAGTTGGCGCTGGCGCTCGGGCGCGCGGCCACCGTCACCGCTTGGGACGACGCGAGCTCTGCGCCGCAGGTTCTGATCGTTCGCGACACGCGCGAGTCGGGCGAGATGCTGGAGTCGGCGCTCGCGGCCGGTGTCGCCGCCGCGGGTGGGCAGGCGCTGCTCGGCGGTGTGCTGCCGACGCCGGGCGCCGCGCTGCTGACGCGCCGGCACGGCTTCGACCTTGCGGCCGTCGTCTCGGCGTCGCACAACCCCTACGCCGACAACGGAATCAAGTTCTTCGGGCCGGACGGCACCAAGGTCTCCGACGAGCGCGAGGCGCGCGTCGAGGCGATCGTCGCCGGCGACGAGCAGCCGCCGGCGCGGCAGATCGGGCGGATCCGCGCGCTGCACGGCGCCGGCGGCGACTACCTGCGCGAGCTCGAGCTGCGCTTCGGCGAGCTGGACCTGAGCGGACGCCGGATCCTGCTCGACTGCGCCAACGGCGCCACGCACGCGGTGGCGCCGGAGATCTTCCGCCGCCTCGGCGCCGACGCGGAGGCGATCGCCGTCGAGCCCGACGGGCGCAACATCAACGACGGCGTCGGCTCGACCCACGTCGAGGCGCTCGCCGAGCGGGTCGTCGCGGACGGCTTCGACCTCGGCTTCGCCTTCGACGGCGACGGCGACCGCGTGCTGGCCGTCGACCGGACCGGCGCGGTCGTCGACGGCGACGAGCTGGTCGCGCTCACGGCGCTTCACCTGCGCGCGGCGGGGCGGCTGCCCGGCGACGGCGTCGCCGTGACGGTGATGACCAACTACGGCTTCCACACGGCGATGGAGGAGGCCGGGATCGAGGTCGCCGTCACGCCGGTCGGCGACCGTCACGTTCTGGCCGAGCTGCTGCGCCGCGGCTGGGGCCTCGGCGGCGAGCAGTCGGGCCACATCATCGAGACCGGCTTCGTGCCGTCCGGCGACGGGATCGCGGCGGCGCTGCTGACCCTCGAGGCGCTCGGCGACGGCGACCTCGCCGAGCGGCGCGGGATGCGCAAGCTGCCGCAGCGGCTGGTCAACGTGCGGGTGCGCGACAGGGGCGCGCTCGAGGGCGCGGCGGCCGTCTGGGAGGCGGTCGAGACCGAGTCCGGCGCGCTCGAGGGCCGTGGCCGGGTGCTGGTGCGCCCGTCGGGGACCGAGCCGCTCGTCCGGGTGATGGTCGAGGCGCCCGACGACGACGAGTGCGCGGCCGTCACGGCCCGTCTGGTGGCCGTCGTCGAGCGCGATCTGGCTTGAGCTTGGCGCGGGTCCGCCCGCCGCGGACGCAAACGAGCTTGCGTTCCGCAAGCCTCGGCGACAACCGCCGATAGCCTGTCTGGTCCTCTATGTGCGGAATCGTCGGATACACAGGCGGGCGTCCCTGCCGCGAGATACTGCTCGCCGGCCTCGAGAAGCTCGAGTACCGCGGCTACGACTCCGCGGGCATCTCGCTGCTCACCGACGGCGAGATCCAGACGGTGCGCGCCGTCGGCAACCTCTCGCGGCTGCGCGACGCGGTCGGCGACAACGGCTTCGGCAACGGCGCGGTGGCCGGCATCGGCCACACGCGCTGGGCGACCCACGGCCGCGTGACCGAGGCCAACGCCCACCCGCACGACGACGACTCGGGTCGCGTCCACGTCGTG
>DASTKX010000020.1:0-8438 GCA_035715585.1 Thermoleophilaceae bacterium | reverse complement strand
CGGCGACCAACCTGGCGGTCTCGTTCGGCGCGATCGTGCTGCTGGTGATCGCCGCGCTGACGATGACGCTGGTCATGCTGCGCCGGACGGTGACGCTGCCGATCGGCGCGCTCGCTCGCCGCGTCCGCCGGGTCGCCCATGGCGAGTTCGACACGCCGATCCGCGGCACCGGCCCGCGCGACATCGCGGACCTGGCAGCAGACATCGACTCGATGCGCCAGCGGATCGTCGCCGAGCTGTCGGCGCTGCGCGAGGCGCACGAGCAGCTCGACGTCCAGACGCGCGACCTCGCCCGCTCGAACGCCGAGCTGGAGCAGTTCGCCTACGTCGCGTCACACGACCTCCAGGAGCCGCTGCGCAAGGTGGCGAGCTTCTGCCAGCTGCTCGAGCAGCGCTACAAGGGACAGCTCGACGAGCGCGCCGACCAGTACATCGACTTCGCCGTCGACGGAGCGAAGCGGATGCAGCAGCTGATCAACGACCTGCTCGACTTCTCGCGCGTCGGGCGGATCGCTGGACAGGCCGCGCCGGTCGACCTCGGCGAGGTCGCCCGGCGGGCGCTCGCCGACCTCGACGCGACGGTCGCCGAGGAGCGCGCCAGGGTCGATGTCGGCCCCCTGCCGACGGTGCCCGGCGAGGCCTCGCTGCTGACCGTGCTGTTCCGCAACCTGGTCGGCAACGCGCTCAAGTTCCGCGGCGAGGCGCCGCCCGAGGTCCGCGTCGCCGCCGAGCGCGACGGCGACGACTGGCTGTTCACCTGCTCCGACAACGGCATCGGGATCGACCCGGGGTACGCGGAACGGGTCTTCGTGATCTTCCAGCGCCTGCACAGCCGCGACGAGTACGCTGGCACCGGAATCGGGCTGGCGATGTGCCGCAAGATCGTCGAGCACCACGGGGGAAGGATCTGGCTGGACCCCGCTGCCGGGCCCGGAACGACGTTCCGCTTCACACTGCCCGCACTCGAGGAGAGCCGATGACTTCACCGCCGCCCCCGAACGCCAAGCCGATCGACGTCCTGCTCGTCGAGGACGACCCCGGCGACACGCTGATGATTCGCGAGGCGTTCGAGGACAACAAGGTGCGCAACCGGCTCTCCGCTGTGACGGACGGCGTCCAGGCGCTCGAATTCCTGCGCCGCGAGGGCGAGCACGCCGGCGCGCCGCGGCCCGACCTGATCCTGCTCGACCTCAACCTGCCGCGCAAGGACGGCCGCGAGGTGCTCGCCGAGATCAAGGCCGACGACGACCTGCGGACGATCCCCGTCGTCGTGCTGACGACCTCGCAGGCCGAGGAGGACGTGCTGCGCAGCTACGACCTCCACGCCAACGCCTACGTCACCAAGCCGGTCGACTTCGAGCGCTTCATCGAGGTAGTGCGCCAGATCGACAACTTCTTCGTGACCGTGGTGACACTGCCCAACGGCGAGGGCTGACGCAGGACTGCCGCCGGCGACGGCGAAGACTCTCGGGCGAAGAAGCATTCCCGCCCGAGGAGGCCTGTGATGACCGGTCCGTATCCGACGCAGGGCGACCCCGCCCCGCCGTCCAGCGACTATCCAGTCCAGTACGAGGTCGAGTACCCGGATCGGCCGCTGAACCGGCTGACGACGTTCTTCCGCATCTTCACGGTGATCCCGATCGCGATCGTCCTCGCGGCGGTGTCCGGAACCACCTACAGCACCGGCGACTACACGTACGCGGTAGCGGCCGGCGGCTTCCTGATCGGCGGCCCGCTGCTGATGATCCTCTTCCAGAAGAAGTACCCGCGCTGGTGGTTCGACTGGAACCAGGAGCTGGCGCGCTTCACGGCGCGCGTGCACGTCTACATCTCACTGCTCGACGACAAGTACCCGTCGACCGACGAGCATCAGTCGGTGCGCTTCGACATCCGCTACCCGAACGCCGAGACCGAGCTGATGCGCGGCATGCCGATCGTCAAGTGGTTCCTCGCGATCCCGCACTACATCGTGCTGTTCTTCCTCACCATCTTGGCGTTCTTCGCGGTCGTCGCCGCCTGGTTTGCGATCCTCTTCACGGGCCGCTACCCGCGCGGGCTGTTCGAGTTCGTCGTCGGCGTCCAGCGCTGGTCCTGGCGCGTCGCCGGCTACGCGTACCTGCTGGCGAGCGACGAGTACCCGCCGTTCCGCCTGTCTCCGTAGAAGCGGCGGCGCGTCGCCGCTAGATTCACCAGGATGCGGCTAGAGGGCATCCACCACATAACGGCAATCACCGGCGACGCGCCGGGCAACGTCGACTTCTACGCGCGGGTGCTGGGCCTGCGGCTGGTCAAGAAGACGGTCAACCAGGACCAGCCGTCGGTCTACCACCTGTTCTACGCCGACGAGCAGGGCAGCCCCGGCGCCGACATCACCTTCTTCGAGTTCCCCGGCGCGGCCCCCGGCCGCGCCGGGGCCGGGATGGTCCACACGATCGTCTGGCGCGTCGCCTCCGAGCAGGCGCTCGACTTCTGGGCCGGCCGCCTCGCCGCCGAGGGGGTCGAGACCGAGCGCGGCGCCCACTCGCTCGCCTTCGCCGACCCCGAGAGCCTGCGCCACGAGCTGCTCGTCGCCAGCGTGCCCGACCAGCCGCTGATCGCCGACCACCCCGAGGTCCCACGCGAGCTCGCGCTCCAAGGCTTCCACGCCGCCCGCGCCTACGCCAGCGACCCCGACGCCAGCAGCGAGCTGATCGAGCAGCAGCTCGGCTTCGCCCCCGTCACCGACGGCGACGACCAGCCCGCCAACATCGGCGCAACGCGCGTCTACGAGGTCCGCGGCGACGCCCGCGGCGGCCACTGGATCTACGACGAGCCGCCCGCCGAGCCAGGCCGTGAGGGCGCCGGCACCGTCCACCACATCGCCTGGGCCTCCACCATGGACGACCACGAGGCCTGGCGCGAGCGCGCCCTCGCCGGCGGAGCCCGCGCCACCGAGGTCATCGACCGCTTCTGGTTCAAATCGATCTACTTCCGCGAGCCCTCCGGCGTCCTCTTCGAGATCGCCACCCTCGGCCCCGGCTTCGACGCCGACGAGGATCCCGCCCACCTCGGCGAGAAGCTCGTCCTCCCACCCCGCTTCGAGCCCCTGCGCGAGAAAATCGAAGCCACCCTCACCCCAATCCAGAACCCCCGCGCCTCGTAGCGGGCGGTTCTTCGGGCTAGGGATCGGGGGTTGCTGCCCGCGGGTCCCGTACCACCCACTCGGCGGCGTTCGAGCAATAGAGGCCTCGAAGGTCGGGGCGCTTATCTAAGATATCTTTGTGATATATCTTGCTGAGATATGGACCTCAGCAACACCTCGTACGTCATTCTCGGGATGCTGCGGAAGAGCCCGAAGAGCGGGTATGAGATCAAGGCGCAGGCCGATGTCTCGACGCGGTTCTTTTGGGCGATCAGCTATGGGCAGATCTATCCGGAGCTGAAGCGGCTGGACGAAGCGGGGTTGATCGAGGGCGAGACCGACCCGGGCGACGGGCGTCAGCGGCGGGTGTACTCGATCACGCCGCTCGGCGAGGAGGCGCTGCATGAGTGGCTGACTCGGCCCGGGGAGCTGCACTCCGAGCTGCGGCATGAGGGCGTGCTGCGCTTCTTCTTCGCGGATGCGCTCGACCACGGCGAGCGGGTCGCGCTGCTGCATGCGATGCGCGCCAAGCATGAGCGGCTGCGTGAGGAGCTGTCGCGGATCGCGCCGGGCGCGGAGGAGGCGAGTGGCAAGGGCGGCAACAGCTTGTCGCTGCTGACGCTCGAGACCGGGATCGCCTACCAGGAGTTCTTCGTCGGGCTCTGCGACCGGCTCGAGCGGCGCCTGGACGAGATCGAATCCACCGTCGGAGGGAGCTGAACGATGTTCGACGCGCTCGCACGTCTCGCGAATGGCCGCGGCAAGCTGGTCGTCGGCCTGGCGATCCTGTTCTTCCTCGTCGCTGGGGCGGTCGGCGGCGGTGTCGCCGACAAGCTCGACCCGTACGGCGCGGACGATCCGAACACCGAGACGGTCAAGGCCGCGAAGCAGCTCCAGGCCGCCGGTCACCGCGACACGAGCGTCGTCGTGCTCCTCGATGGCAAGCCCGACGACCCCGCGACGACCCGCCGCGTGCAGCGCGTACAGACACAGCTCGCTCGCGACAGCGACGTCGAGTCGGTCGCCGGCCTGGGAACCACCCGCCAGCTCGACTTCGTCGCCGAGGACGGCCGGGCGCAGTACCTGGCAGTGGCGCTGAAGCCGACCGACGACAAGGAGTGGCAGGCCGCGGCGGAGCGGATCGCCGACGACCTCGCGGGCGAGCCCGGTGTAAAGGTCGGCGGTCCGGCGCTGGCGCAGGCCCAGGTCAACGAGCAGGTCGAGTCGGATCTGCAGCGCGCGGAGATGCTCGCGTTCCCGCTGCTGTTCCTGCTGTCGCTGCTGTTCTTCCGCAGCCTCGTCGCGGCGGCGCTGCCGCTGCTCGTCGGCGGGCTGGCGATCGTCGGGACCTTCCTGACGCTCAGCATCGCCTCGGAGTTCGGCTCGATCTCGATCTTCGCGCTCAACCTGACGACCGGCCTCGGGCTCGGGCTGGCGATCGACTACTCGCTGTTCGTGGTGTCGCGCTACCGCGAGGAGATCGCCAAGGACGGTCCGGGGCTGCCGGCGATGCGGCGGACGATGGCGACCGCCGGCCGCACGGTGCTGTTCAGCTCGCTGACGGTCGCCGCGGCGCTCGCCTCGCTGCTCGTCTTCCCGCAGCGCTTCCTCTACTCGATGGGTCTCGGCGGGGCGCTCGTCGCACTGCTCGCCGCGGCGGTCTCGCTGATCGTCCTGCCGGCGGTCCTGACGCTGCTCGGCAACCGCGTCAACGCCGGCGCGCCGAAGTTCCTCCAGCGCCGCGCCGCGGCCGACGCGCGGCCCGACAGCGACGGCTTCTGGTACCGCCTGTCGCGCTTCGTCCAGCGCTTCCCGGGCCGAATCGCGATCGCCGCGACGGTGCTGATGCTGACGCTCGGCCTGCCGTTCTGGTCGATCGAGTTCACCTCGGTCGACGCCCAGATCCTGCCCCAGGACCGCAGCGCGCGCCAGGTCGACGACGTGCTGCGCGCCGACTTCCCGCCGTTCCGCGACACGCCGATCGACGTGCTCGTCACGGGGGCGGACGAGGGACAGGTCGCGGCGACCAGCGAGCAGATCGCTCGCCTGCGCGGCATCGACCGCATCCTCGCCCCGACGGAACTCGACAACGGCGACACGCTGATCCAGGCGATCGCCGCGACCCCGCACATCTCGGAGTCGAGTCAGGAGACCGTGGAGCAGATCCGCGACCTCCCGCCGCCGCCGGGAACGACGATCCAGGTGACCGGCGCGACCGCCGACTTCGTCGACTTCCAGAGCAGCCTCGTCGACCACCTGCCCGTCGCGATCGCGATCGTCGTCCTGTCGACGCTGGCGATCCTCTTCCTGATGACGGGATCGGTGGTGCTGCCGATCAAGGCGCTGCTGATGAACGTGCTCAACCTGAGCGCGGTGTTCGGGATCCTCGTCTTCATATTCCAGGACGGCCGGCTCGAGAGCCTGCTCGGCTACACCAGTCAGGGCGGGCTCGAGCAGACGATGCCGGTGCTGCTGTTTGCCGTCGCGTTCGGGCTCTCGACCGACTACGCGGTCTTCCTGCTGTCGCGGATCAAGGAGGCCCGCGACGGTGGCGCGAGCGACTCCGACAGCGTCGCGATCGGCCTCGAGCGGACCGGTCGCATCGTCACCGCGGCAGCACTGCTGTTCGCGATCGCGATCGGGGCGTTCGCGACCTCGGAGATCGTCTTCATCAAGCAGAACGGAATCGGCACCGCGCTCGCCGTGCTGCTCGACGCGACGATCATCCGCGCGCTGCTGGTCCCCTCGCTGATGGAGCTGCTCGGCAAGTGGAACTGGTGGGCGCCCGGGCCGCTGCGCCGGCTGCACGAGCGGATCGGCATCAGCGAGACGCCGACTGGCGAGCCGCGGGCGGCGGAGGCCTAACCTTAGGCACGGATGGCGCCGCGCACCCGCAGCTTCAAACACGACGGCCACCGGCTCGTCTACGACGAGTACGGCAAGGGCGACCGCCCGATCGTGCTGATGCCCGGCCTGCTGTTCAACCGCAAGATGCACCAGCCGCTGGCCGAGGAGCTCGCGGCACGCGGCCACCGGGTGCTGTGCCTCGACCTGCTCGGGCACGGCGACTCGGACCGCCCCGAGGAGATGTGGGAGTACTCGATGACCACGTTCGGGGCCCAGACGCTCGGATTGCTCGACCACCTCGGCATCGAGCAGGCCGTGCTCGGCGGAACGTCGCTCGGCGCCAACAGCGCGCTGGAGGCCGCGTCCCGCGACCAGTCGCGCGTCAAGGGCCTGCTGGTCGAGATGCCGGTGCTCGACAACGCGCTGCTCGGCTGCGCGATCGGCTTCACGCCGCTGCTGGTGTCGCTGACCTTCGGCGCGCCGATCACACGGCCGCTGAGCCGTGTCGCGCGGATCGTCCCGCGCCGCGGCCCGCTGCTCGGGAGGATGCTGCTCGACTGGGTCAGCCAGGAGCCGAAGCCGTCGGCGTCCGTGCTCCAGGGCCTGTTCTTCGGCCGCGTGGCGCCGCCGCGCGAGATCCGTCGCACGCTCGCCGCGCCGACGCTGGTGATCGGCCACCAGCGCGATCCGATCCACCCCTTCTCCGACGCCGACATGCTCGTCCGCGAGCTGCCGAACGCCAAGATCGTCGAGGCCTCGTCGATCGTCGAGCTGCGAACCGCGCCCGAGCGGCTGACCGGCGAGATCGCGGCCTTCGTCGACGAGTGCTGGTCTGCGCCGCGTAAGCGGCGCGCGACGCAGCGGCGGCGCGAGCCGGCCGGTCGCATAGGGGTGGCGCGCCGCCCGCGCGCCCACTAGTCTTCGCGCCGATGGCCAGCCGGAGGGAGCAGAAGGAGCAGCTGCGCAAGGAGCGCGAGCAGCGCGAAGCCACCGCCAAGGCGGGGCAGCGCCGCAAGCAGCTGATCGGCTACGGCGTCGGCGGCGCGCTCGTGCTCGTCGCGGCGATCGTCGCGATCGTCGTGCTGGCCGGAGGCGGCGGTGGCAGCAGCTCGGCATCCGGCGACGTGCTGCCCGACGGCGGCAGCTACCCGGAGCCGAAGGACGACGTCGAGGTCGCCGCGGCCGCCAAGGCCGCCGGCTGCGACCTGAAGAGCTTCCCGGCAAAGAGCCGCGAGCACCTCGCCGACCTCGCGCAGGCCGTCAAGTACGCGTCGAAGCCGCCGACATCCGGACAGCACTACCAAGTGCCCGCCGAGGATGGCGCCTACGAGGACCCGCCCGACGTCAAGGAGCTCGTCCACACGCTCGAGCACGGCCGGATCATCGTCTGGTTCAAGAAGGGCCTGCCCGCCGACCAGCGCGCCGCGCTCAAGGCGTTCTACGACGAGGACACCTACCAGATGGTGCTCGTTCCGGACACGACCGGGATGACCTACGCCGTGGCCGCGACAGCGTGGAACCGCGATCCGGAGCCGAACGGCACCGGCCAGCTGCTCGGCTGCGCGGAGTTCAACGACGAGATCTTCACCGCGCTCGAGTCCTTCAAGGACGAGAACCGCAGCCGCGGTCCCGAGCCGGTCCCCTAGGCCGCGCGGCGCGCGCGCTGCGCTAGCTCTCGGTTGATTCGCCGCGGCCAGAGCGGGCCGCCGTAGACGAAGCCGGTATAGGCCTGGACGAGCGTCGCGCCGGCCGCGATCCGCTCCCATGCGTCGTCAGCTGTCTCGATGCCGCCGACGGAGATCAGGACGAGGTCGTCGCCGGCGCGGTCGCGCAGGCGGCGCAGCACCGCGACGGCCCTGCGCTTCAGCGGGGCCCCGGAGATCCCGCCGTAGACAGCGGCACGCTCGGCGGGGCTGGAGTGCTCCAGGACGGCGGTGTCGATCGTCGTGTTGACGGCGACGATCCCGTCCAGCCCGGCGTCGACGGCGTAGTCGGCGATCGCGTCGACGTCGTCGTCGGACAGGTCCGGCGCGATCTTCACGAGCAGCGGGGGCGAATGGCCGACCGCGCGCAGCTCGTCGCGGACGGCGTCGACGAGGCCGCGCAGCTCGTCGACCGACTGCATCGACCGCAGCCCCGGCGTGTTCGGCGAGCTGACGTTGATGACGAGGTAGTCGGCAAGCGGGGCGAGCAGGCGGACCGTCGCGCGATAGTCCGCGGCGGCGTCGGCCAGCTCGACGTCCATGCTCTTGCCGACGTTGACGCCGACGACGACGTGGCGCGGCCGTGCCGCGAGTCGCCGCGCGAACGCCTCGGCGCCCGGATTCGGGAAGCCCATCCGGTTGTAGAGCGCGCGATCGCGCGGCAGCCGGCCGACGCGCGGCTTCGCGTTGCCCGCCTGGGCGCGGGCGGTGACGGTGCCGACCTCGACGTGCCCGAATCCGAGGTCGCCCAGCCCGGCGAAGCACTC
>DASTKX010000019.1:0-29356 GCA_035715585.1 Thermoleophilaceae bacterium | reverse complement strand
AAACGTCGCAGTCGGGCTGGCGAGCGGCAACTTCGGCCCCAACTACGGCAGCTTCGGCGGCACGTTCAGGTCGACCCAGCACTTCCGCAACCAGGACTCCACTGGCCGCGAGATCGTGATCGAGAAGCCCGCCGTCAGGCGGGCGGGGTGCTCAGCGACCGGGTGCTGATCGCTGCGGGCGCCGTCGGGAGCGATCTGCGCTTCCGACGGCGCGCCGTGCGACTGCTCTAGAGGATCGAGATCTCGGCGTTGTCGCCGACGACGAAGCGGTAGGCGCGCGGCACGGCGGGGCCGCGCCCGATCGTCACGTTGCGGCCGATCAGGCTGGCCTCGACGCGTGAGTCGAGATCGCGGACGGTCGAGCCCTCGAGGACGATCGAGTGCTCGAGCTCGGCGTCGGCGATCGTGACGCCCTCGCCGATCGCCGTGTACGGGCCGATGTAGGCGTCGGTGATCGTCGTCCGGGCGCCGATGATCGCCGGGCCGCGGACGGTCGCCCGCTCGAGTCGCGCGCCCTTCTCGATGTGGACGCGCCCCTCGACCTGGCAGTCGATCAGCTCGCCCTCGTGGAGCTCCTCGATGTCGTCGAGGATCAGCCGGTTGGCCTCGAGCATGTCCTGGACCTGGCCGGTGTCCTTCCACCAGCCGTGGACGATGTGCGGGTCGACGCGGCGACCGCCGTCGACGAGCCACTGGATCGCGTCGGTTATCTCGAGCTCGCCGCGCGGCGACGGCTCGATCGCGCGCGCTGCTTCGAAGATCGACTGCGTGAACATGTAGACGCCGACCAGCGCGAGGTCGCTCTGCGGCTTGGCCGGCTTCTCGACCAGGCGCGAGACGCTGCCGTCGGTCAGCTCGGCGACGCCGTAGTGCTCGGGGTCGGGCACCGGGGTCAGCAGGATCAGCGCGTCGGGCTGCTCGGCGGAGAAGGTCGCCGTCAGCTCGACGATGCCGTCGCGCAGCAAGTTGTCGCCGAGGTACATCACGAACGGCGAGTCGCCGATGAACGGCTCGGCGGTCAGCACCGCGTGGGCGAGGCCGAGCGGCTCGTCCTGCTCGATGTAGGTGATCCGCACGCCGAAGCGCGAGCCGTCGCCGGCGACCGCCTGGATCTCGTCGCCGGTCTCGGGCGCGATGATGATTCCGATCTCCTCGATGCCGGCCGTCGCCATCGCCTCGATGCCGTAGAAGAGCACCGGCTTGTTCGCGACCGGCACGAGCTGCTTGGCGCTCGTGTGGGTGATCGGACGCAGGCGCGTGCCCTTGCCGCCGGAGAGGATGAGGCCCTTCATCGCTGCGCCGTCCTCCATCAGTACGTGCCTCCGAGCTTGCGGTGGTCCCAGGTGACGACCCGGGTGGGGACGAGGCGCAGGCCGATGCGCTTCTGCGCCTGTGCCAAGACCATCTCGCGGACCTCGGGCGCCAGCTCGCCGCCCGGTCCGTAGCGCTCGAACAGCGCCATCCCGTACGGGACGACCGCGTCGGCGTCGTCCACGACCTCGACGTCGCACTCCATCATCACGCCGCGCAGGTCCTGGTACTGGACGCCGTCGTCGATCGAGATCGTGGCGCGCGGATCGCGCTCGAGGTTCTTCGCCTTCTGGGACTTGGCGAACGTCCAGCCGCGCAGCACCGGGTCGCCCGTGCCGTTCTCGACGACGTACCAGAGCGGCATCAGGTGCGGACGCCCGTTCGGCCCGATCGTTGCGACCTGGACGATCCGCTGCTCGTCGAGGAACGCGCGCAACTCGGGCGCGGTCATCCGGATCAGGTCGCGCTTCGAAGCCACCTGGCGGAACCTAGCGCCGTACAGCGCCGGCGAGCGCGTCGGCGGCAGCCCGCACGGCCTCGCGCGCGTCCTCGGGCTCGAGCACGACCGCGTCGCCGGCCTCCTTGAGGATCTCGCGCGCCAGGTAGTCGTTGCCGCCGTAGGCCAGCTCCACCACCACCGCGCCGTCCTTCAGCTCGTCGACGACGCGCTTGTCCTCGCGCGCCCAGCGGGCCCGCTCCGGCGACACCCAGACCCGCGCGCGGGCCGATTTCGGCACCTCGCCGGTCGTCGGCCAGCTCTGCATCTCGGGCTCGACGCCGTCGCGGCGCTCGAAGCCCTCGTCGAGCACGTCGGCCGAGCGAATCCGGTCGAGGCGGAACGAGCGCGTGTGGTCCTTCGCCGGCTCGAAGGCGTGGACGTACCAGCCCTCGGCGCCGTTGAGCAGCTGGTACGGCTCGATCGTGCGCTCGGTGAAGTCGTCCTCCGCCTCCTTGTAGTGCTCGATCCGCAGCAGGCGGCGGCCGGTGATCGCGCCCGACACGACGCGCGCGATCTCGGAGTCGTCGCCCTTCGCCGAGGTGATCTGGAGGCCATCGGCGGCCGGGTCGCGGCCGAGCGCGTCGACGATCTTGTCGCGCGCCGAGGCGAGCGAGCCCTCCGGCAGGTGCTCGCCGACGAGGTCGATCGCCGCGACCAGCGCCTTCGCCTCGAGCGGCAGCAGGCGCGCCGGCTGGGCGAAGTTGTCGCCGTAGGGCTCGGGGTCGACCTCGATCTGGTCGCCCTGGATCTCGGCGTAGAGGACGTAGGAGCCGCCGCCGAAGTTGACGACGTTGAGCACGTCGATGTCCTGGCGCAGCTCCTGCTCGGAGATCTGCAGCCGCTCGCAGAGCTCGCGCAGCTCGAGCTTGCTGTTCTCGCGCGCGGTGTCGATCAGGATGCCGGCGAGCGTGACCAGTCGCGCGAAGCGCTCCGGCCGGATGTGAGCCTCGCGCTTGCCTGAGTCGTCGTCCTCGGATTCCTCCTGCGGCCGGCGCTTGACCGCCGCCGCCAGCTCGGGCGTCTCGGCGTGGCGCTCGGCGACCAGTCGCACGCGCTGCTCGGCCTGCTCGGCCAGCTCGGCCGGCTCGAGGATCCGCGCCCGCTCGCCGAGGCCGAGCACCCAGGCGATCAGCTGACGCGCGTCGCCGTAGGGCGTCTCGAAGATCACGCCGCCGTCGACGTCCTCCTCGACCACCTGGCCGACGTCGGGGCCGATGTGGCGGCGGACCAGCCACTCGACGCGGTCCGACAGCCAGATCCGCGCGACCCCCTGGTTCTCGCTCAGCTGCCAGTCGGCGCGGTTGGCGTACTCGCGCGGGTCGAACTCCTCGGGGCGCTGGAAGTCGTGCTCGGCCTTCGACGCGTAGCCGACCTTGCCGCGGATTCGCGACAGGCGGAAGACGCGGATGTCGTCGCGCTCGTGCGAGTGGCCGACGAGGTAGAACTGGCCGCCCTGGAAGAGCAGGTGGTAGGGGTCGACCTTGCGCCGCTCCTCCGAGTCCCGTCCCAGCGTGTAGTAGTCGAAGACGATCGTCTTGCGCCTGAAGATCGCGGTCTCGACCTTCGACAGCCGCTGCGACAGCTCGCGGCCGCCGGAGTCGGCGGTCATCGCCATGCGGACGGTCTGCTGGCCGGCGTCGGTCAGCGGCGACGGCTTGCCCCAGGAGAGCTGCTGCAGCGCCAGCCGCAGCGGCTCCGCGTAGGCGAACTCGCCGTCGAGCAGGGTCAGGGCGGTGCGCAGGCCGCCGAGCTCCTCGTCGGAGAACTCGATCGTCGGGAGGTAGAAGTTCTCGGGCGGCAGCGTGTAGGTCTCGGCCTCGTAGGAGCCCTCGCTCGACTTCTCGACCTCGAGCTCGATGCCGAGCGACGCCAGCTCGGCGCGGTCGGCGTAGAAGCGGCGGTTGAACGCCTCGTCGCTGGTCATCTGCGCGTAGCCCTCGACGTCCTGGCGGATCTCGAGCGCCGAGACGGGCCGCTGCTCCGCCATCAGGAACGAGATCAGCGACAGCTGCCGGATGAGCTTCTCTGTGTCCTTCGCCATGAACGGCTGAGGATACGCGGGGGAGAGCGGTGGGCGGGGCTGGGAGCGGGCTGGCGGCGCGGTTCGACCCCGCTATTTGCGGAGTCCCGCAACTGACGCGCTTCCACCGTGTCCATGGGTACGGTGTCTTGGGTGCGGATTCTCTATAGGAGCGCGACCGCTCTGGCGGTCCTGATCGCGGCGCTGGCCGGGGCCGGTACGGCGCAGGCGGGGTTCGTCCCCGCGCTCGGGTCGCCGTTCCCGTACGCGGCGCCGACCCAGACGCTGGCGGTCGCCGATGGCGACCGCAACGGCACGGTCGACGTCGCCGCCGGCGGGCTGACGCTGCGCCGCGGCGCCGGCAGCGGCTTCCTCGGGAACCCGATCGCGGTCGGGACGACGGGGCCGGTCGAGGGGCTGGCCTCCGGCGACCTCAACGGCGACGGCCTGCTCGACTACGCCGCGATCGCCCCGGGCGTCGATCCCGGCGACCCGCGCCGGCTGCTGCGCTTCCTCGCGACGTCCGGCAACGGCTTCGTCCAGGAGACGCTGCTCGCCGATGCCGACGACGCGAGCGCTCTCGCGGCGGCGAACGTCAACGGCGACGGGCTGCCGGACATCGTGCTCGTGCGCGACGGCGACGCCGATCCGGCGCCCGGGGGCGAGGCTGGGATCCAGGACGTGACGGTGCTGCTCGGCGGCCTGCCGATCGCCGGCGCCGAGCACTACAGCTCGGACATCGACGGGCCGACCGACGTCGAGCTCGGCGACCTGACCGGCGACGGCCTGCCGGAGATCGTCGTGGCCGGCGACGAGGCGAGCGTGTCGGTGCTGGTCAACGAGGGCGGCGGGGAGTTCGCCGACGGCGACCTCGAGCCGACCGGCGCGAGCGGGGCGTCGCGGCGAATCGCGTTGGCGCAGCTCGACGGCGGCGGGCGGCTCGACCTGCTCGCGACCGACAGCGGCGCGGCCGCGCTGCTGGTGCTGCTCGGCGACGGCGACGGCGGCTTCCAGCCGCGCGGGCCGCGTGCGACCGGCCTTGGGGGCGCCGCTGCCTCGGTGGCCGCCGGCGACATGAACGGCGATGGCGCGACCGACGCGCTGGCGGGCGGCAGCGGCGGCAGGTTCGCCGTCCTGCTGGGCAGCGGCGGTGGCGGGTTGGCTCCCGCGCCCGGCTCGCCGTTCTCCAGCGGCGTAGCCGCCGGCGACCGGATCGACGACCTCGTCGCCGCCGACATGAACCGCGACGGCCAGGTCGACGTGGTGACCGCCAACCGCGGCGGCTCGGTCTCGGTTCAGCTCAACGACGACACGGGGCTGCTGTCGGCCACCCCGAGCGCCGCCAACTTCGGGGCTCTGCTGCCGGCCAGCGGACTGGGCGCCCAGACGATCACCCTGCGCGCCAACCGCGGACGGCTGCGCGTCACCCGGCTCGACCGCCAGGGCTCGCGGGTGTTCACGGTCCGCGACGGCGACTGCCTCGGCCGCACGCTGCTGCTCGGCCAGGCCTGCACGCTGTCGGTGACCTTCAACGCGCCGCGCAAGGCGCGCCGCTACGAGGCGCTGCTGTCGGTCGACGCGAACGCCGCCGCGGTCGTCGTGCCGCTGACGGCGACGACGCGCGCGCCGATCGTGCGGTCGGCGCGGCTGAAGCACAAGCGCGTCGCGCCCGGCGAGCGGCTCGACCTTCGCTACGCGCTCTCCGAGGGCGCGCTGACGCGCGTCCTGACCGAGCGGGCGCTGCCGGGGCGGCGGGTCGGCGGCCGTTGCGTCTTGCCGCGGCGCGGCAACCTGCAACGCCGTACCTGCACGATCTGGCAGCGCGTCGCGACCGTGACGCGCCGCGACCTCGCCGGTCGCAACCGTATGCGCGTGCCGACGCGCGCCAAGCCCGAGGGATTCGGCCGCAAGCGCCGGCCTGGCGCGGCGTACGCCGTCGGGACCTACCGGCTCGGCGTCAGCGCGGTCGATCGCTTCCGCAATCGCTCCGCCGAGCGGCGCGTGCGGTTCAAGGTTCTCCGCCCGAGGGGATAGCGTTGTCGGCATGGGAGACGCAGCACTAGTCGCAGGTGGCGCCGGGGCGCTCGGCAGCGCGGTCGTCGCCGAGCTGCGCGGGCGCGGCTGGGACGTCACGGTGCTCGACCGCCATGAGCACGGCGGTGAGGCGGACGCGCCCTCGCCGGCCGACGGCGGCACGCTCGGCGCGCTGCGCTACGTCCAGGCGGATCTGCTCGACCAGCAGTCGGCCGCCGCGGCCGTCGAGTCGGTCGATGGGCTGAAGGCGGTCGTCAACCTCGTCGGTGGCTTCGCGATGGGACCGAAGGTCGGCGAGTCCGACCTCGACGAGTTCGAGTTCATGCTGCGGCTCAACCTCTTCCCGGCGTTCAACCTCGCGCGCGCGGCGATGCCGCGACTCGTGGCCGCCGGTGGCGGGGCGTTCGTCTGCGTCTCGGCGCGCGCCGCGCTCGAGCCGTTCTCCGGCGCCGCCGGCTACATCACCGCCAAGGCCGGCATCCTCGCCTTCATCCGCTCGCTGCATGCCGAGTACCACTGCGACGGCGTGCGCGCCAACGCGATCCTGCCGAGCGTGATCGACACGCCTGCCAACCGCGAGTCGATGTCGAAGTCCGACTGGTCGAAGTGGGTGTCGCCCGAGCAGATCGCCCGCGTGATCGCGTCGCTCTGCTCGGACGACTTCACGCCCACCTCGGGCGCGGCCGTGCCTGTGTACGGCCGCGCGTAGCTACGGGTCGACGGTCTACTTGCCGGCCTGCTCGCAGGCGGCTATCGCCTGGTCCCGTCCCGGCACACCCTCCGGAATGCTTGTGGCGTTCTTCTTGCAGACCTCCACGATGGCGTCCTTGACGTCCTCCGAGTTGCCCGATCCGGCCTTCTCGCAGAGATCCTTGAGCGAGTCCTTGGCGTCGTCGGACAGCTGCTGCGACGCACTTTCGATGCCGTCCTTGCACCGGTCGACCGCCTCCTGAGGCACGACGGCGCCGCCGTTGTCGGCGTCCGTGTCGGTCCCGTCGGTGACCGTCTCGGTCTCGGTGTCGGTCACGACCTCGTCGTCGGTGACGACGTCGGTGTCGGTCACGGTCTGGGCGGCGGTGTCGCCGCTGTCGCCGGAGTTGTCGTCATCGCCGCAGCCGGCGACGACGAAGCCCAGCACCAGCAGGGCCGCCATCAGGGTGATCAGTCGCTTGGTCATGCGTTCCTTCCATTTAGGGTCGCGCCGGAAGTTTGAGCCACCGGGCCGCGAGAAACATAGAGGGCATGGGAATCCTCAGCGATGACAAGCAGGCGGAGCGCGAGCAGTTGATCGAGCTGCTGACCAAGGCCTACTGGATGGAGATCGAGACGGTGATGAGCTACACCGCCAACTCGATCAACCCCGACGGCGTGCGGGCGCGCGAGGTGATCGACAGCCTCGAGCAGGACATCCAGGAGGAGCTCGGTCACTCGCAGCTGTTCGGCAAGCGGATCAAGGAGCTGTACGGCACGGTGCCGGGGTCGCTGGACTTCAAGGCCGAGCAGTCGTTCCTGCAGCCGCCCGACGACAACATGGACATCGTCCACGTGATCAAGGGCGTGATCGAGGCCGAGAACGGCGGCATCGAGCACTACAACAAGATCATCGAGTTCGCCGACGAGCACGGGGATCCGGTGACGGCGGACATGGTCACGACGATCCTCGCCGACGAGGAGGGTCACAAGCGGCTGTTCGAGGGGTTCCTGCGGGAGTACGAGCGGGAGACGTGACGCGGCGTCGATAGGCTCGGCGAGTGGCTGAGCCGAGGGACCCGGTTGTCGGAGCGACGGTGGGGCGACTGGGCGTCGTCGGCGCCGGGACGATGGGCGCCGGGATCGCCCAGCTCGGGTGCGCGGCGGGGATCGCGACCGTCCTGCACGACCCGCTGCCAGAGGCGCTGGAGCAGGGGGAGGCGAGTGTGCGTCGCGGCCTCGAGCGGTGGCTGGAGAAGGGGCGGGTCGGGGAGCAGGCCGCCGGGCTGCTCGAGGCGGCCGGGTCGATCGACGGCCTCGCGGGCTGCGACCTCGTCGTCGAGGCGGCGCCGGAGCGGCTGGAGCTGAAGCGCAAGCTGTTCGCGGAGCTGTCGCGGGTCTGCGGGCCGGAGGCGGTGCTGGCGACCAACACGTCGTCGATCCCGGTGACGGCCCTGGCGAGCGCGGCGGCGCGGCCGAAGAACGTCGTGGGGATGCACTTCTTCAACCCGCCGCCGCTGATGCGGTTGCTCGAGGTGATCAGGGCCGACCAGACGGGAGATCGGGCGGTGGAGGTCGCGCGCGAGGTCGGTGCGGCGATGGGCAAGGAGACGATCCTTGCGGCCGACGGGCCGGGGTTCCTCGTCAACCGCTGCGGGCGGCCGTTCTACACCGAGGCGCTGCGCTGCCTGCAGGAGCGGATCGCGAGCCACGAGGCGATCGACCGGATCCACCGGCTCGGCGGTGGCTACCGGATGGGCCCGTTCGAGCTGATGGACCTGGTAGGGATCGACACCGGCTTCGAGGTCGCGAAGTCGTTCACCGAGCTGTCGTTCGGCGAGCCGCGCTGGCGGCCGAACCCGATCCAGGCGCGGATGGTCGCCGCCGGTCGGCTCGGCCGCAAGAGCGGGCGCGGCTACTACGACTACTCGCGCGAGCCCTACCGGCCGGAGGACCCGGCGCCGCCCGCGCCCGCTCCCACCGCCGTCTTCGCCGAGCTGGCTGCCGCGGCCGGTCTGGTCGACTGCTCGACCCGGGCACTGGGCGGTCGCGGCCCGGTCGGCTACTCGCTGTTGCCCGGCGCCGGCCTGGTCGAGCTGTGCGGCGAGCGCGACCCCGCCGCCGAGGAGCTCGCCGCGCGCGCCGGCCTGCGCTGCGAGTGGGTCGGCGACGCGCCCGGCCTCGTGCTCGGTCGCGTCGTCTGCCAGCTCGTCAACGAGGCGGCCTTTGCGATCGGCGAGGGCGTCGGCTCGGCCGACGACGTCGACACCGGTCTGACGCTTGGCCTCAACCATCCCCACGGCCCGGTCGCCTGGTCGCGCCGGCTCGGCCTCGACCGCGTCCTCGCCACGCTCGACGGCCTCTGGACCCACTATCGCGAGGAGCGCTACCGCCCCGCCCCGCTCCTCACCCACGCCGCCGCCCGCGGCGTCGACCTCGACGCGGCTGTCGGCTAGCCGATCCGCGCCGACCGCTCGCGCGCCACCGCCAAGATGCGGTCGACGACCGGCCGGCGCCAGCCCTCGGCTTGTGCCGTCGCCGCGACGCGCTCGGCCGCGTCCAAGGTCACGGCCGCGAAGCGCGTCCACTCGCGGCTCAGCTCGACGTAGCTGAGGCCGCAGTCCTCCGCGAGCTCGTACAGATCGCCGCCGTCAAGCGTGTCGGGGTCGAGCTTGTCGCCGATCGCCATCGCGAGCGAGGCGTCGATCTCCGGGTAGACAGCGGTGGAGACGATGTCGTAGAGCGGGGCCAGCCTGAGCTCGTCGCCGTGCAGCAGGCCGAAGTTCTTCGCGTGCGCGTCGCTGTTGCCGAGCACGTAGTTGAGGATCGTGGCGCGCACGAGGGCGAGCACGTCCGCGCCGCCGCGCGCCGACGCGGCGCGCAGCAATCCGGCGATGGCGCCAAGCCCGGGCCCGCCCTCGCCCTCGTACTTGAGGCCCGGCAGGACGCCGAGCGCTTGGCAGCAGTCCTCTTGGTGGACGCGCGCGATCCCGTCTTCCCCCTCGTCGCGATCGAATCGCTCGACGAGCAGGCAAGGGCGGGTGGCGATCTCGACGATGCTCGCGCGAGCGGCGTCGAGCCCCGCCACGCGGGCGACCGCCATGCAGAAGCGCTCGTTGTAGACGAGGTCCTCGTAGTCACTGTCGTCGTACTGCGGCTTGACGATGTGGGTGCTCGGATGGGTCGCGGTCGGCTTGCCGAACTTGCCGTCGGCGTCACGTATCAGCACCGCCTTGCGCTGCAGGCCGGCCAGGCTCAGGCGGACCTTGTTGCGGCGGGCGACGCCGAGCGGGTTTGTGGGCAGGCGCTCGATCAGCTCGGCGAGGTCGCTCTCCGCCAGCCATTCGATCGGCTCGTCGGCGTCGGGATGCTCCCCCTCGGGGAGCATCACCACCGCGCCGGCGCAGTCGCGGCCGAGTCTCGCGAGCAGCTCGAAGCTGTTCGACGCGCTGACCTTGAGATCTCTCGCGATGCGCTCGCGGATCTCGCCCTCGGGAAGCAGTCCCTCGAAGAACGGTCGCGCCTCCGCCGACTCGAATGGCCGCTCCCGGCAAGGGAGGGAGACAGAGAGCAGGGGTGCCTCCGGCGATCCCGCCGCGATCGACGGGTCGTACTCGAACGAGTAGTCGCCTCCCCGCTCCAGCTCGACGAGCCTGCCGACGTGGCGATCGCGGAGACGGACGTCGAGGGCCCTCATGGCTCGGACCGCTCGCTGCGCGCGGTCGTGCGCGGTCGTGCGCTCAGGTCCAGTCCCAGCGCCTGCAACACCGCGACGAGCGCCGCGAGTTGGATCGTCGGCTTGCCATGCTCGATCGCGTGGACGGTGCGCCGGCTCACCCCGGCGACGAGCGAGAGCTCGCTCTGGTCGAGGCCGAGATCGGCGCGGCGCGCGCGGACCGTCGCGCCGATGTCGCGCGCGGTCGTGACGGCTTGCGGAGTGACATGCATGATCGTGCACATTAGGCGAAAACGAGCGTATGACGGCACGAATGGGAATGATCGTGCATATCTGGTCCCATTGGCCGTGGTAGAGGTGCTAGGTGCATGATCGTGCTCACCGCACGGCCGGAGATGCCTCGACGACGCCGACCGGTACGGTCACCGAATGACCAGGAGCGCGGGGCTGCTGCTCTACCGGTGGAGTGACGGTGGGGAGCTTGAGGTGATGTTGGGTCACATGGGCGGGCCCTACTGGGCGCGCAAGGACGCGGCCGCGTGGTCGATACCGAAGGGGCAGCGCGAGGACGGCGAGGAGGCGCTCGTGACAGCGCGGCGCGAGTTCGAGGAGGAGATCGGCCAGCCTCCGCCCGACGGCGAGATCGTGGCGCTCGGCGAGGTCCGGCAGAGCGGCGGGCGCAAGGTCGTCGAGGTGTGGGCGATCGAGGGAGAGATGGACGTCAGCGCGATCGACAGCTCGAGCTTCGAGATGGAGTGGCCGCCGCGGTCGGGCGAGCTGCGCGAGTTCCCGGAGTTCGACCGGGCGGCGTGGTTCGGCGTCGAAGCGGCGCGCGAGCGGATCGTCAAGGCGCAGGCCGCGTTTCTCGACCGGCTGGTCGAGCTGGTCGGGGCCGCGGCCGGCGGTCGCGACTGACGCCTGCGCGGATCGCGGAGAAATACGGATTTCCCACGCTCGCGGAGGGGTACCGTGAGTCCATGGCCGATCAGTGGACGCCGTTCGATGAGGTCGACGAGCCGATCGAGGTGACGATCGAGTCCGGCGAGCTGGCGGCCACGACGAGCGACGCGCTCGGGATGTTCCTCGGCGAGCTGCGCAACTATCCGCTGCTGACCAAGGAGCAGGAGGTCGATCTGGCGCAGCGGATCGAGCGCGGCGACCTGCGTGCCAAGGAGCGGCTGGTCAACTCGAACTTGCGCCTCGTCGTGTCGCTGGCGAAGCGCTACCAGGGTCAGGAGCTGCCGCTGCTCGACCTGATCCAGGAGGGCGTGCTCGGGCTGATCCGCGCGACCGAGAAGTTCGACTGGCGGCGCGGCTACAAGTTCTCCACCTACGCCACGTTCTGGATCCGCCAGGCGATCCAGCGTGGCCTCGGCAACCAGGCGCGGACGATCCGGCTGCCGATCCACATCGGCCAGCGCGAGCGCAAGGTCGCCCTCTTCGAGCGCCAGTTCCTCGCGCGCCAGGGCCACTCGCCGAGCGACGACGAGATCGTCGCCGGGACCGACCTGACGCAGAAGGAGCTCGAGGAGCTGCGCGCCGTTACGCGCGCGATCACGAGCCTCGAGCGCCAGGTCGGCGAGGAGGGCCAGACCGAGTTCGGCGAGCTGCTGCCGTCCGACCGGCTGCCGCCCGAGGAGGAGGTCGAGATCGCGCTGACCGAGCAGAGCCTGCGCCGGGCGGTCGCCCAGCTGCCCGACAACGAGCGCCAGGTGCTGCGCCTGCGCTACGGCATCGACGGGGCCGAGCCGGTTCCGCTGCGCGAGGCTGGCCGCCAGCTCGGCGTCTCGTCGGAGAGCGTGCGCAACCTGGAGAAGGCGGCGCTGCGCCACCTCGCCGAGAACCGCGAGGTCGCGGCGCTCGGCGCGGCTGCGGCTTAGCGGCGCCTGTACGGGTTCGGGTAGCGAGCACGGCCGCCGGCGGCTGGGTCGCCGGCGGCCGTTCCGCTCGTCATCGCGCCGCTAGGTGGCGCAGCGCAGCGCGCCGCCTCCGGTCAGCAGTACCAGCCCGGTCAGCGCCAGGCTGGCGACCGCGAGCCCGGTGAGCGGCAGCTCGCCGGCGGCGGAGTCTCCCGCCACGTCGCCGTCGGCGACAGGCAGCAGCTCGCCGCCGTCCGGCAGCGTGGCGCCGTCCTCGACGCCAGGCGGGTCGCCGGCTCCCGGGTCGGTCGCGGGCGCTCCACCGATTGCGGGCGCCGTGTCGGCGGGACCGCCTCCGACCGCCGGCGCGGTGTCGCCGGGCGCGCCGTCCGTGGCCGGCGGATCGGCGGCCGGCGTGGTGTCCGACGTCGTGGCGGCCACGCCGTCGTCGCCCTCGCTGGCGACGCGAACCGGGGCGTCGACGTTCACGGGGCCGGCCTGCGCCCCGCCCGTGGAGTCGTCGACGTCCTGTGTCGGGGCCGTCGCTGGACCGCCGCTGCCAGCGTTGTCGCCGTCGCTCAGCACGCGGACCGGCACGTTCGCCTCGACTGCGCCGACCTGGCCGCTCACGGTCGAGTCGCCGCTGTCCTGTGGCGCCGGCCCGGCGACGCCCGTCGGCTCGGCGTTGTCTCCGTCGCTGAGGACCCTGACCGGGACGTCCGCCTGGACGGTCCCGACCTGGGCCGCTCCGGTCGAGTCGGCTACCTGTTGTCCCGGATCGCCCGCCTGGGCGGCCGCGGGCGCTGTGTTTACCGCCAGTGCGAGCAAGCTGGCGCCCAGCGCGATTGCGCTGTGTCTCATGGTGTGCTCCTTCCAATCGAATCGAACGGGCCCGGGCACGCGGAGCGCTTCCGGGCATGCGCGTCGGCTCGGCTGCGCTAGCCGGGCCGCTCGATCGGAGCGGGGGACGCCGCCGACCCCCAGCGGGCTGGCGGCGTCGGGAGGAGGGCGGAGAAGAAGCGTGGGACGAGCGTCAGCAGCGCCGCGAGCAGGCCGAGTGCGAGCAGCGCCACCCCGGCGGGGCCGCCGAGCAGGCTCGCCCCGCCGTCGCCGCCGAACGGCGGCTGCCCGAGGTCGAAGCCTCCGTCGTCGCCCGCGGCGGCCGCGGAGGACGCGGCGCCGCGCGGTTGCTCGACGGACGCGGCGATCGCCCCGCCAACGTCCGGTAGCGCGAGCGGCCCGACGTCGCTCGCGGGCGCTGACGGTACGGACGGACGGGCCGCTCCCCCTGTCCGCCGGCTGGCGTCGCGGTCGATCGCGCCGGCTGGACCTCCGACGGGTCGGCGGACCGGGGGCGATGCGGCGGGAGTCGAGGCGCCACCGGACTGTGCGTCGATGGCTGGGGAGATCGCCGGCGCCGTGCGCTCCGCCGCGCGAGCGACCGGTTCGCTCACGGCCGCGACGGCCGACCGGACCGGCTTTGGCCCGGTGACGGCCTCGACTGTCGGCCGGATTCGCGCCGCCGTTCGTCCGACGGTCTGCCGAACGGCCGGAGTGGCAGCTCGAACCTGCTCGACCGTGCCGGCCAACGGCTGCGTCGCCTGTCGCACGACGTCCTCGACCGGCCCGGCCACGGCGCTCGCGGGCGTCCCCGTCAACCCGCCGACGATCGCGATCGCGATCCCCGAGCCGGTCCGACGGAAAGCCTGCGACAGCTCCATACGTCTCCGCTGCCCGCTCCCCGCGCGACCGATCCCGGGATGTCGCAACTGTGGAGCTTCGCGGTGCGAAACCGTTGCGTCGGACGTCTACCAGGAGCTTGAGCCGCGACCTACGACTACGGATGCCGATCCAGCTCGTCCGCGTCGCCAAGACGCCAATGCTCTCCCGGCCCGAACTCGAGCAGCAGGCCGTTAGGCGTAAACAGCTCCCAGTTGGGCGGATCGTCGGGCTCTTCCTGCGGCGCAGGTGTGACCATCAAGGTCGCCCCATCAGAAAGTTCGCAATTCAGCTTGCCTGTGCTCCAATCGATCTCGGCTCTGACGATCGACTTGTAACGCATCTCGGCAGGATCACTAGGCAACCAGCTTGCGTCCTGCGTGGCGAACTGCCATAGCTCGCCCTTGTCGTCCCGGACGTCGAGATGCAAGACCTCCGGATAGGCGAGTCGCGCATCGATGATCGACCCGCGAAAGCTCGCGAGCACATCGGTAAGAGCACTGTCTCGTGCGACCGTCGTATGCATCAGCTCCGCCTCCATTCTCGCAGCCAAGCTACCAGATCGCCGTAGCTCATATGCTGTGTTAACTCGCCGCGGCGCTTGGCGGCGTGGAAGTCGTCGCTCGCGTGGTGGCGCCTGTTCCCCGTCACGGACGCCTCTCGGCATGCCTGCTTGAACTGCTTGATGTCCCGCTTGTGGGCCAAGTCGCCGACGCTAGGTCGGCGCGGGTTACGGCGGACAGCGCTTGTGCGACGACTTCGTGTCAGCCCGGTACGGGCTTGGGCGCTGGGGCTGCTGGAGCTGGCTCGACCGGCTTGCGGCCGCGCCACCACTCGCGGATCAGGATCTGGATCGTGGCGGCGGCGGGGATGGCGAGCAGGGCGCCGAGGACGCCGAGCAGGGTGGCGCCGGCCATCACGGAGAGGATGACGAGGGCGGGGCTCATGTCGACGGCCTTGCGGTAGACGAGTGGGCCGAGGACGTGGGTCTCGGTCTGCTGGTAGAGGATCCAGAAGACGCCCCAGATGACGACGATCTCGACGCCCTGGAAGGCGGCGACGATGGCGATCACGAAGGCGCCGATCGTCGAGCCGACGAGCGGCAGGATCGCGAAGAAGGCCATCTGGACGGCGAGTGGGACGGCGTAGGGAATGCCGAGAATCGTCATCACGACGAACGAGACGATGCCGGCGAGCGCCGCGACCGCGAACACGCCGGCGACGTAGCCGCCGACCGCCGACGAGGTCTCGCGGGCGATCCGGCGCGCCGCCTCCTCGTCGGGGGCGACCTCGCGGTAGACGAAGCCGAGCAGCCGCGGCGCGTCGAGCAGCAGCAGGAAGGCGATCGCCAGGATCGCGATCAGCTCGACGATCCGCTCGATCGCTGTCACGGTGACGGTCTCGAGCTCCGACAGCGCGCCGCCGACGATTGACGGCAGGTGCTTCGCCTGACCCTCGAGCTCGCTGACGATCCCGTACTCGTCATCCCAGTGCTCGATCAGCCCCGAGTCCTGCAGCTGGCGCACGTAGCCGGGCGCCGCGCGCAGGAAGGCGGTGAACTCCTGGATCAGCGGCGGCAGGATCAGCAGCCCGACCAGCACCATCGCGGCGGCGAGCAGCACGTAGACGACGAGGATCGCCGCCGCGCGCGGCATCCGCAGCCGGTCCTGGAGGAAGTTGACCGGCGCGCTCAGCGCGACCGCGAGGAAGACCGCGAGGCATGCCAGCAGCAGCACGTCGCGCAGCAGCCAGCAGACGTAGATCAGGCCGGCGATCGCGGCCACGGTCAGCACCGTGCGGGTCGTCGGGCCGACCGTGATCGCCCGCCGCCTGCTCGCGCCGTCTGCCGTTGCGGCCATCCAGAGCTAGTACGCCGCGCCGCGCCTCAATCCTGCGCTGGCGACAGCCGCGCGGCGCAGGACGGCACGCGCTCGCAGAGGTGGCGCAGGTCGATATGGCTCACGCTCTCGCGGCCCAGCTCAGCGCCGTCCGCGTCGAAGGCGACGACCTCGCGCGGGTCGCGCCAGGCGTCGGCCATCAGGATCACGCCACCATCGGCGTCGCGCGTGGAGAGCGGCGGACCGGTCGCGTAGCGCAGCTCGACCTGCTCCACCGGGCGCGCGGTGAGGCCGACCAGCGCTACGCGGCCCTTGTCGTCGATGAAGTCATCGACGTCCTGGTAGACCATCGGCGCTGTGCCGAGGATCGACACCGGTCGCTCGGCAAAGCGCTCGCGCCAGCCGGGGAGGGTGCCGGAGATCGACACTCCGCCGCGCACGTGGCCGTTGAGCGAGACGCCGAGCATGGTGCCGTGCTCCTCGGTCTCGACCCGCTGCACGACGATCTTCACGCCGTGGCCCTCGGCGATCACGCGGCTGCTGGCGTCGTCGAGCCACTCCGGCGCGGCCTCACCTGGCCGCAGCGCGCGCCCCGGCGCCTGGCTCTCGTCGCCAGCCATCCAGCCGTCGAACATCTCGGCGACGCCCATCACGGCGTCGCGGGTCATCGGCATCGCGTAGGCGACTCCGCTCAGGGCGATCACGGTTGCCGCCGTGAGTGCCGCGATCCGCTTGCCCGTTCCGGGTCGCGGCGCCAGCGCGCGCAGCCGCGCCCCGGCGCCGGCCTGTCCCCGCGCCTGCTCGGCGGCGGCCACGCGGCCGAGCTCGGCGCCCAGCTCGCGCAGCATGCGGATCGGCTCGTGCTCGTTCATGGCGTTGCCTCCATCGGGGTCGTCTTGTTCGTCTCGAGCGAGTCGGCGAGGCGCCGCAGGGCGCGCGACACTCGCGCGC
Organism: Thermoleophilaceae bacterium; assembly: GCA_035715585.1. GTDB lineage: Bacteria > Actinomycetota > Thermoleophilia > Solirubrobacterales > Thermoleophilaceae > JAAYBF01. The sequence goes on along the minus strand of DASTKX010000019.1, from coordinate 12,759 downwards.
GGGCGGTCTGCTCGGAGATGCCGAGGATTGCCGCGACGTCGCCGTAGGCGCGCTCGTCGACCACGCGCAGGCGCAGCGCCTCGTGCTGGTCGGGTGGCAGCTCCGCGAACGCCGCCGCCACCTGCTGGCGCAGTTGCGTGAGCTCGGCCAGCTCGACGACCCGCTCGAGGTCGTCCTCGCTAACCGCCGGAACCTCGATCCCCAGCCGGCCGACCGCCTTGCGTGAGACGGCGCCGCGGCGGGCGTATCTAGAGAGTTGGTGGCGGGCGATGCCGTAGAGCCAGCCGGCGGCCTCGGCCTCGGTCGTCCCGCGGAAGCGCCGCCGGTGCTCGAACGCCTGCGCGAAGGTCTCGGCGGTCAGGTCGCGCGCCACCTCGACATCGAACGTCCGGCGTGCGAAGAAGACGAGCAGGTTGCGCGCCTGGGCCTCGTAGAAGTCGACAAATGCGGCTGGCCGGTCGCGCGCTTGTCGCAGGCTGGTTGCCGTGGTGTGAGTCATCTCAACCCATAGGTGCCACGACGGGTCTCATCTGTGACAGTCGCTAGCCTCGACCGCTGCTTTCCTCCCCGATCCTGTCAGAGGTCTAGATGTCGCTCTTGCTCGCGCGCCTCGCGCGCACGATCACCCACCACTGGAAGCGCAGCGCGGTCGTCGCGGTGCTTGCAATCGTCCTGCTCGGCGCCGCGGCCGGCGCCGGCGGCGAGGCGGCCGACGACTTCAACGTGCCGGGAACCGAGTCGCAGCAGGCGCTCGACCTCTTCCGCGACCACAGCCCGGCGTTCGCCGGCGCTGACTCGACGGTCGTCTTCAGTGTCGAGAGCGGGAAGCTCGAGGACCCGGAGCCGCGCGCGGCGGTCGAGGAGGCGGTCGCGAAGGTCCGCGACCTGCCGGGCGTCGAGCAGTTCGGCGATCCGTTCGCCGAGGACGCGCAGATGTCGGACGACGGCCGGATCGCCGCAGTCGACGTCCGCTACGACGTCGAGCCCGACGACATCGAGCGCGAGGACGGCGAGGCGCTCGAGGAGGCCGCGCGCACGGCCGAGTCCGGCGGCGTCGACGTCTCGATGCGCGGCATCGTCGTCGATGTCGCCGCCGAGCAGGAGGCGCCGGTCGGCGAGCTGATCGGCGTCGCGATCGCGATCGTCCTGCTGACGCTGCTGTTCCGCTCGCTCGCGGCGATGTTCGCGACGATCGTCGGCGCCCTGATCGGCGTGATGACGGGCCAGATGCTGCTCGCGGCGCTCGCGAAGCCGCTCGGGCTGCCGGAGTTCGCGCCGGTGATCGCGATGATGCTCGGCCTCGGCGCCGGCATCGACTACGCGCTGCTGATCATCGGCCGCTACCGCGAGCAGGTCGCCGCCGGCGACAGCACGCGCGACGCGTCGGCCAAGGCGGCCGCGACGTCGGGGGCGTCGGTCGTCGCCGCCGGCCTGATCGTGATGGTCGCGATCGCCGGCCTGCTGGTCGTCGGTATCCCGTTCATCGGCAAGCTCGGCGTCGCCGCGGCGCTCGCCGTCGGGGCGGTCGTCGTGTCGGCGCTGACGATCCTGCCGATCATGATCGGGGCGCTGGCGCGTTGGCTGAAGCCGAAGAAGCCGGAGCACGTGCTGCCGTCGCGCTCGTTCGCGCGCTGGGGCGAGATCGTCACGGCGCGGCCGTGGGTGTCGATCGCGGCGGGCGTCGCGGTGCTGCTGATCTTCGCGTTCCCGGTCACGGAGCTGCGCCTCGGCCAGCCCGACGACGGCAACCAGATCGAGGGCAAGACGCAGCGGATCGCCTACGACCTGCAGAGCGAGGCCTTCGGGCCCGGCTCGAACGGGCCGTTCCTGCTCGCCGTCGACACGCCGAAGGGCGACGGCGACACCAAGGCCCAGCTCGAGCGGCTCGAGGCAGCGGTGCGCGACACGCCGGGCGTGAGCTCGGCGGCGCCCGCCACGCTCAGCGACGACGGCGAGATGGCGACGATCTTCGCGATTCCCACGACGGCGCCGCAGGACGCGGCGACCAGCGACCTGCTCGAGCGGCTGCGCGACGAGACGATCCCGGCGGCGATCGCCGGCACCGGGCTGGCGGTCTACGTGGGCGGCAACACGGCGACCTTCGAGGATCTCTCAAACAAGGTCGCCTCGCGGCTGCCGCTGTTCATCGCGGTCGTGATCGGCCTGTCGGTGCTGCTGCTGATCGCCGCGTTCCGTTCGATCTGGGTCCCGCTCGCCTCGGCGGCGTTCAACCTGCTGTCGATCGGCGCGGCCTACGGCGTCGTCACGGCCGTCTTCCAGGAGGGGCTCGGCGCGAGCCTGCTCGGCGTCGACAGCGGCATCCCGATCGTCTCGTTCATACCGGTGATGATGTTCGCGATCCTCTTCGGGCTGAGCATGGACTACAACGTCTTCCTGCTCTCGCGGATCCACGAGGCCTACAACGAGGGCGACGCTCCGCGCGCGAGCGTGATCCACGGCATGGGACGGATCGGCAAGGTGATCCTGTTCGCCGGGCTGATCATGTCGGCGGTCTTCCTCGCCTTCGTCAGCGCGCCGGACGTGATCGGCAAGATGTTCGGCCTCGGCCTCGGCTTGGCGATCCTGATCGACGTGCTGATCGTCCGGCTGGTGATCGCGCCAGCGGTCGTCACGCTGCTCGGCGACAAGGCCTGGTGGCTGCCGGGCTGGCTCGACCGGATCCTGCCGAACGTCTCGCTCGAGGGGCATCTCGTGCAGGGGCTGGACGGCAAGGAGGAGCCCGAGGTAGCGTCGGTCGCGTGAGCGACGCAGCAGCTGGCCAGGTCCAGATCACCTACATCGGCGGGCCGACGGCGCTGATCGAGATCGGTGGCTTGCGGCTGCTGACCGACCCCGTCTTCGACCCGCCCGGCGGCAAGTACAGCTTCGGGCTGGGGACGGGGTCGGAGAAGCTCGACGCGCCGGCGCTGGCGGCCGACGAGCTGGGACGGATCGACGCCGTCCTGCTCAGCCACGACCACCACGCCGACAACCTCGACCCGGCCGGGCGGGCGCTGCTGCCCTCGGCCGGCCAGGTCGTGACGACGGCCTCCGGCGCCGGCCGCCTCGGCGGCAACGCGCTCGGCCTCGACCCGTGGGCGACGACGACGCTCCAGGCCCCCGGCGGTCCCGCGGTCAGGGTGACCGCCACCCCCGCCCGCCACGGCCCGCCGCTCAGCCACCCGCTCGTCGGCGACGTGATCGGCTTCGTGCTCGAGTGGGAGGGCCAGCGCGACGGCGCCTTCTGGGTCTCCGGCGACACCGTCTACTACCGCGGCGTCACCGAGGTCGGCCGCCGCTTCGACGTCGGCGTCGCCCTGATCCACCTCGGCGGCGTCCGCTTCCCGATCTCCGGCCCCGCCCGCTACACGATGAACGCCAAGGAGGCCGCTCGTGTCGCCGGCGAGTTCGGCCTGAAGACCCTGCTCCCGATCCACTACGAGGGTTGGAAGCACTTCCGCGAGAACCGCGCCGACGCCGAGCGCGAGTTCGCCTCAGCGGGCGTGGCCGACCGCGTGCGCTGGTTGCGGGCCGGGGTGGCAGAGCCGGTCGAGGTCTGACCGTCGGCGTAGACTATGCGCATGGTTGACCGTACGCGGACGCTGTTGGAGCCCGGCCATGAGGCTGAGTGGGCGCGCATAAACAGTGAAGAGGACGAGCAGCGTCGCGCCGCCGCGCGAGCGATGACCCCGGCTCAGCGCGTCGAAGTCGGTCAGGAGCTGTCCCGTCAGGCGTTTGCGTTGCTCGCCGCTTCGATCGAGGCCGGGCATGTCCCAAGGCGAGCTCTCGAGTCCTGACCTCGCCGGTGTAGTAGCCGACGCCGAGGCGGCCGGCTTGGCGTATGTCGTGATCGGCGGGTTCAGCGTCGTCGCGAACGGCTATCTCCGGGCGACCGAGGACTCGGACCTACTCGTGCCCGACGGTCCTGACACTGACCAGGCGATCGCCCGTTTTCTCGACTTGGCCGACGCCCGTCGACTTCGCGATAGCAAGGTGCTTGCCCTTGCCGAGATCTCGACGGTGGACCACCTACGTGTCACAACTCGGCACGGCATCGTCGATCTCTTGCGAGGTGGAGCGCCGCCGCTCGACTTCGACACGGTCGCGAATGCCGCGTTCGAGATCGACCTGAAGGGTCAGAAAGTGCGCATCGCGGGTCTGCGCAGCGTCGTCGGGTTCAAGCGCCTAGCCGATCGGCCACGCGACCGAAACGACCTCGCCGAGCTCGAATCGCTACACGGCGATCTCCCAATCGATCCGATTCCCGGCTTGGATAGCTGACCTGGCCCCTCTCGTCGCGATTTGCCTCAGATGCGCAGCAGCTCGACGACCTCGGCGTCCGAGGTCTGGGTGAAGTCGTCGTACCAGGCGCCGACGCCGCCGAAGCGGGTTGGGGCGATGAGGTAGACGATGTCGCCGAGCTGGTTGCGCAGGCGCTCGACGGCGACGGCGGGGCAGACGGGGACGGCGACTGTGACGTCCGCCGCTCCGCGCTCGCGCAGCATCCGGGCGGCGGCGATCGTGGTGACGCCGGTGGCGATCCCGTCGTCGACGAGGACGACGGTGCGGCCGCTGACGTCAACGGGCGGGCGGTCGCCGCGGTAGAGCCGGCGGCGGCGCTCGAGCTCGCCGGCCTCGCGCTCGACGATCGCCTCGATCTGGGCGCGGGTGACGCCGAGCGCGGCGATCGTGTCGCCGTCGAGGACGGCGGTCCCGTCCTCGCCGAGCGCGCCGATTCCGAGCTCGGGCCGGCCGGGCGCGCCGAGCTTGCGGACGAGGGCGATGTCGAGCGGCGCGCCGAGCGCCTGGGCGACCTCGTGGGCTACGGGGACGCCGCCGCGCGGCAGGGCCACCACGACGGGCGCGTCGAGGTCGATCTCGCGCAGCCGCTCCGCCAGCGCCCGCCCGGCGGCGCGGCGGTCGGGGAAGCGCTTGGATGGGGGGCCGGGCGGCGCCACATCAGGCGTATTCCCAGTCCGCGAGAGAATCGTCGCGCCGTGTCGATTTCTCGCCTGCTCGTTCGTCGTGTGGGTAGAAGGCAACGAACGGAAGGAGCCGTGCAATGCGATTCATGATGCTGATGCTGCCGGGGGGCGAGCTGCAGGAGACGGGCGACTGGGGACCGCCACCGGCCGAGGACGTCGGGCAGATGACGAAGTACAACGAGGAGCTGACGAAGGCAGGCATCCTGCTGGCGCTCGACGGCTTGCAGCCGCCCTCGAAGGGCGCGCGCGTCTCGCTCGCCGACGGCGCGAAGAAGGTCGTCGACGGGCCGTTCGCCGAGGCGAAGGAGATCGTCGGCGGCTACTGGATCATCGACGTCAAGTCGAAGGACGAGGCGGTCGAGTGGGCGTCGCGCTGTCCGCTCGGCGAGGGCGACGTGGTCGAGGTTCGCCAGGTCTTCGAGATGTCCGACTTTCCCGAGGACGTGCAGGCCGCGGCCGAGCTGTCGGAGACCCCGCCCGAGCAGACGTCCGCGAGTTGATTCAGGTCGAGCGCACCGTCGACGCCGTCTGGCGGATCGAGTCGCCACGGCTGATCGCCGGCCTCGCGCGGCTGACCGGCGACGTCGGTCTCGCCGAGGACCTCGCGCAGGACGCGCTCGTCGCGGCGCTCGAGAAGTGGCCCGAGTCAGGTGTCCCGGACAACCCGGGCGCCTGGCTCATGGCGACCGCCAAGCACCGCGCGATCGATCTCTTCCGCCGCAACGAGCGGCTGGAGCGCAAGCAGGAGGAGCTGGCGCGCGACGTCGGTCTCGCGCTCGCGATGGACGGGGCCGACCTCGACGCGACGCTCGACGACGAGATCGGCGACGACCTGCTGGCGCTGATCTTCACCTGCTGCCACCCGGTGCTCTCGACCGACGCGCGCGTGACGCTGACGCTGCGCATGCTCGGCGGCCTGACGACCGAGGAGATCGCGCGCTCGTTCCTGACCGCCGAGCCGACGATCGCCCAGCGGATCGTGCGCGCGAAGCGGACGCTCGGCGCGACGCACGTGCCGTTCGAGGTCCCGCGCGGGGAGGAGCTGGCGGAGCGGCTGCCGTCGGTGCTCGGCGTCGTCTACCTGATCTTCAACGAGGGCTACGCGGCGACCGCCGGCGACGACTGGATGCGGCCCGGGCTCTGCAACGAGGCGCTGCGGCTTGGCCGCATCCTCGCCGCGCTCGCCCCGGACGAGCCGGAGGTCCACGGGCTGCTGGCGTTGATGGAGATCCAGGCGTCGCGCATGCGTGCCCGCACCGACGCCGCCGGCGATCCGATCCTGCTGCTCGACCAGGACCGCTCGCGCTGGGATCCGCTGCTGATCAACCGCGGGCTCGCCGCCCTCGACCGCGCCCAGCAGCTCGGCGGCGGCCTCGGCCCCTACGCGCTCCAGGCCGCGATCGCCGCCTGCCACGCGCGGGCGCGCGTCGCCGACGACACCGACTGGGCGACGATCGCCGCGCTCTACGACGCGCTCGCCCAGCTCTCCCCGTCGCCGGTCGTCGAGCTCAACCGCGCCGTCGCCGTGTCGATGGCGTTCGGCCCCGCGGCCGGCCTCGAGCTCGTCGACCAGCTCGTCGACGAGCCGACACTGGCGCGCTACCACCTGCTGCCAAGCGTCCGCGGCGACCTGCTCGCCAAGCTCGGCCGCGACGACGAGGCACGGGCTGAGTTCGAGCGCGCCGCCTCGCTGACCCAGAACTCCCGCGAGCGCGCGCTGTTGATCGAACGCGCAGCCGCCGGCCCGGAGTCCGACTAGCCGGAGAGCGTCGCGGTCGCGCCAAGCGCTAGGGCCAGCAGCGCAATCGTCGCCCTCCGCATCCGCAGCGGCGTCAGCCACGCCCAAGCGCGCGTCGCGAGCCAGGCGCGGATACCGGTGGCGCCGGCCGCAGCCACCGAAGCCGTCGCCATGCATTGAGCGCACATGCGGCGAGCGTAGTCTCATCGCTGGTCGAGCGAACGATCGTCGGGCCTATCGCCCCAACGATCGTTCGCTCGCTGCTGCTGCCGTCGGATCCGATCGCATCGCGGCCGCGACGAAGGTGGCCGCGAGCAGGAGGCCCGCGGCCGCGACCAGCAGGCCGGCGCGCGCTCCGCTGTCGAACGCGGCGTCGCCGGCGGCGATCAGGCGGGTGGCGGCGACGGGGCCGAGCGTGGCCGCGGCGTCCTAGGCGTGGCCGATCGAGCTGCGGGCCGCTTCGCGCACGCCGTCGGCGAAGCCCGCGAGCCGGTCCTCGATGCTGGAGGCGTAGAGGGCGGCGGAGACCGTCCCGATCGCCGCCACGCCGAGCGCGCCGCCGACCTGGCGCGCGAGCTGGTTGGCGGCCGATCCGTCGCCGGCCTTCGAAGCCGGGAGGTCGTTCATGATCGTCGCGGTCGCCGGGATGATCGCGAAGCCGAAGGCGGCGCCGTAGACGAGCATCCCGCCGCAGACGAGCGCGACCGGCGTGTCGTCGGCGAACGGCATCAGGACGAGGCAGCCGACCGCGACCCCCAGCCCGACCGGGAACATCGCGACGCCCGCGACGAAGGCCGAGCGCTCCTGGACGTACTGGAGGTACTGCGGCACGAGGAACATCACGCCGAGGAAGGAGGCGTAGAGGGCGAGCAGCGCCACGACCCCGGCCGCGACGCGCGGGCGGACGAGGATCCGCACGTCGAGCAGCGGATGGCGGGCGCGCAGCTCGCGCGCGAGGAAGCATGCGCCACCGGCGATCCCGATCGCCAGCGCCGCGAGGATCGGCGGCGCCGTCCAACCCGCGTGCGCGCCCTACACGAGGAAGAAGACGAGCCCGGTCAGGGCGATGACCGACAACAGCGCGCCGGGGATGTCGAGCGGCGGCGTGTCCGGCTTGCGCGACTCCGGCAGCAGCGCAGCCCGAAGGGGATCGCCAGCGCCAGGACCGGGACGTTGACGAGGAAGACGCCCGGCCAGCCGACCGCCGGGGCGAGCGCGCAGAGCAGCGAGGCGACGCCGAAGCCGGCCATCCCGGCCAGGAAGACGCGCCGCCGGCCGAAGCGGTCCGCGACCCCGCTGGCGACCGCGAGCATCCCGGCGAGCGCGACGAGGAAGCCGTCGAGCACCCACTGCAGCTCGCCGAGCGTGGCGTCGAGCTCGCGCGAGATGTCGGGCAGCGCGACGTTGACGATCGTCATGTCGACGGCGCTGATCACCATCGCCGCGCAGACCACCGCGAGCCCGCGCCAGCGCGCGGCGGGGTCCCAGCTGCGGTCGTCCCCGGCGGCCTCGTGCACGCGGCAACCATGAACGATCGAAGGGACGGCGCGGCGAGTCGCCACGCGCCGCCTGGCCCACCGTCGCTAACTTACGAATCGTGAGCGTCCCCTTCTCGGTCCTCGACCTGGCCCCGATCCGCTCCGGCGAGAACGCGGCCGCGGCGCTCGCCGGCACGACCGAGGTCGCACGCCGCGCCGACGCGCTCGGCTACCGCCGCTTCTGGGTCGCCGAGCACCACAACATCCCCGCCGTCGCCTCCACTGCGCCCGAGGTGCTGATCGCCCACATCGCCGCCAGCACCGAGCGGATCCGCGTCGGCTCCGGCGGCGTGATGCTGCCCAACCACGCGCCGCTCGCCGTCGCGGAGCGGTTCGGGATGCTCGAGGCGCTGCACCCCAACCGGATCGACCTCGGCCTCGGCCGCGCGCCCGGCACCGACATGCGCACCGCGCTCGCGCTGCGCAGCACCTCGCCCGAGGACTTCCCCGACCAGCTCGCCCAGCTGCGCGGCCACCTCGGTGACGGCCACGCGGGGATGCGCGCGGTCAGCGGCGAGCACACCGTGCCCGAGATCTGGATGCTCGGCTCGACCGACGGGGGAGCCCGGATCGCCGCCGCGCTCGGCCTGCCGTTCGTCTTCGCCCACCACTTCAACCCGCACTTCACCGAGCCGGCGCTGCGCCTCTACCGCGACAACTTCCAGCCCTCCGACCTGCTCGAGCGCCCGCGCTCGATCGTCGCCGCGGCGATCGTCGTCGGCGAGGACGACGCCGATGCGAACCGGCTCGTGCTCCCCGCCGGCATCTCGATGCTGCGCCTGCGCCGGGGGCGGCCCGCGTCGCTGCCGACCGTCGAGCAGGCCGAGGCGCTGCTGCCCACGCTCGGCCCGCAGGAGTGGGACGTCGTCCAGGACACGATCGCCCGCGCGGTCGTCGGCGGGCCCGCCACCGTCGAGTCCGGCCTGCTCGACCTGATCGAGCGAACCGGCGCCGACGAGCTGATGGTCACCTCGAACGTCGCCGACCCCGAGCGGCGCGTCTACGCCCTCGAGCAGGTGGCGCAGGCGTTCGAGCTCAGCCCGGACCCTGTCGCCTGACGGTCGTCAGAGCGCGCTGGCCGCGTACCAGGCGCCGAAGAGCAGGCTGAGCGTGGCGAGCAGCGGCACGAGGCGCTGGTCGCGGCCCCGCGCGTGATCGCGTAGCCGAAACCGGTCGAGACGAGCGCCATCGAGAGCGCCGCGGCGCCGGCGAACAGAACCAGGGCCGCCGCGGCTGCCGCTCCACCGGAGATGCCGCCGATCAGCAGGATGCCGACGCCCGCCGACCCGCCGATGCCGAGCCTATTCGGCCCGCCAGTGCTCTGGACGAGGTTTTGCCGTTGGCGGTGAGGGCAGGCCATGAGGAAGCGACGAGTCGATTGGGCGAAAGGAGCGAGGGATGGCTGGCGAGCTGAGTTTCTTCGAGTTCGGGACGGGCGACGCAGAGGCTGGCCGGGCCTTCTACGCGGGCCTGTTCGACTGGAGCTTCGAGCCGGGGCCGTCCGGATCCGGGTTCGGGATCGGGACGCCGAACGTGCCCGGCGGCATGCACGGGGGTGACCCTGGGGCTGCGCCGTATCTCTTCTTCGCGGTCGACGACATCGCGGCGGCCGCCGAGCGGGTGCGCGAGCTCGGTGGCGAGGTGGAGGAGATCGACGTCGAGGGCGACGCCGAGTCAGTCGCGCGCTTCGGCCGCTTCAAGCTCTGCCGCGACGACCAGGGATCGCCGTTCGGCCTGCATCAGCGGCCGCCGCGTGGCTAGCATCGCCGGTTGCGATGAGTTCCGGCGGCGATGACGGTCTACATGACATGAGCTCAGATCTGGCGATCGAGGCCAGCGGCCTCGTCAAGGCGTTCGGCGAGACGCGCGCGGTCGATGGCGTCGACCTCCGGGTGCGGCGCGGCGCCGTCTATGGCGTGCTCGGCCCCAATGGCGCCGGCAAGACGACGACGATCCGCATGCTGGCGACGCTGCTGCGCCCGGACTCTGGCCGCGCGAGCGTCTGCGGGCACGACGTCGTCGCGGAGTCGGACGAGGTGCGAGCCTCGGTCAGCCTGACCGGCCAGCTCGCCTCGGTCGACGAGGACCTGACCGGGCGCGAGAACCTGATCCTGATCGCGCGCCTGCTCGGTCTCGGGCGGCCCGAGGCCAGGACGCGCGCCGACGAGCTGCTCGACGCCTTCGGCCTGCGCGAGGCCGCCGGCAAGCTGGTCAAGAACTTCTCCGGCGGCATGCGGCGGCGGCTCGACATCGCGGCGAGCATCGTCGTGACGCCCGAGCTGCTGTTCCTCGACGAGCCGACGACCGGCCTCGACCCGCGCTCGCGCAACCAGGTCTGGGACATCATCCGGGCGCTCGCCGGCCAGGGGACGACGATCCTGCTCTGCACGCAGTACCTCGACGAGGCCGACCAGCTCGCCGAGCGGATCGCGGTCATCGACCGCGGCAAGGTGATCGCCGAGGGCACGCCGAGCGAGCTGAAGGCCTCGGTCGGGTCCGGGACGTTGCACGTGCGGCTGGTCGACTCCGAGCAGCGGCCGGAGGCCGAGCGCCTGTTGGCCGGCGAGTTCGGCGATGACGTGCGGCTCGAGGCCGATCCGGCGGCATTGTCGGTCGGCTGCCCCGACGCCGAGCGCGCCGCCGACGCCGTCGCGGCGCTCGCGCGCGCCGGCATCGCGATCGGCGAGTTCTCGCGCGGTCAGCCGAGCCTCGACGAGGTGTTCCTCGCGCTGACCGGGCACACGGCCGAGGAGGTCGAGGCGAGCGATGCCGAGGACGAGGACGAGCAGGAGGCGGCATGAGCACCACCGACGTCACCGCGACCGACATGCCGGCCACGACCCCAGCAAGCGAGGCGGCGCTGCGCAACGCGCTCGCCAGGACCCCGCGCCCCCCGCGCCAGAGCGCCATCGGCTCGGTCCTGACCTACGGCTGGCGTGGCATGCTGAAGATCAAGCACGTCCCCGAGCAGCTGATCGACGTGACGATCACGCCGGTCCTGTTCACGGTGATGTTCACCTACATGTTTGGCGGCGCGATCGCGGGCTCGACCGGCGACTACCTGCAGTTCCTGCTGCCCGGCACGCTGGTGATGTCGGTCGTCTTCACCACCGTCTACTCAGGCGTCGCGCTCAACACCGACATGACCAAGGGCGTCGTCGACCGCTTCCGCTCGCTGCCGATCTGGCGACCGGCGCCACTGGTCGGGTCTGTCATCGGCGACAGCGTCCGCTACGTGCTCGCCGGGACCGTCGTGGTGATCGTCGGCCTGATCCTCGGCTTCCGCCCCGATGCCGGCGTCGGCGGCGTGGTCGCGGCGATGGCGCTCGTCGTCGCGTTCTCATTCGGCCTGTCGTGGGTCTTCACGACGATGGGCCTGCTGATGCGCAGCCCCAACGCGGTGATGAACACCGGCTTCATGGTGCTGTTCCCGCTGACCTTCCTCAGCAACACGTTCGTCCAGCCCGACACGCTGCCGAGCGCGCTTGAGGCGTTCGTCGACGTCAACCCGATCTCGAACCTCGTCTCGGCCTCGCGCGGGCTGATGGCCGGTTCGGTCGACGGGTCCGACATCGCGATCGTGCTCGCGGTGGCGGCGGGGCTGACCGCGATCTTCGCCCCGCTGACGGCGCACCTGTACCGCACGCGCGGCTGAGGCGGCGCCACGTGAAACAGCGGCTCGCTGTGACAGTCACAGCCGACCGCTGTTTCACATAGGCGCCCGCGTGGCGCAGGATCGGGACACCAACCGATCCAGGAGAACCGATGACCGCCACGCCCACCGAGACCGACTTCCAGCCGCTGCGCTCCGCGCTGACGGGCCAGCTGCTGTGCCCCGGCGACGACGGCTGGGACGCCGCCCGCCAGGCGTGGAACCTCGCCGCCGATCAGCACCCCGCCGCGGTCGTCTACGCGGAAGGTGCCTCCGACATGGGCGAGGTCGTCCGCTTCGCGAGCGAGCACGGCCTGCGCGTCACCGTCCAGGGAACCGGTCACGGCGCCTGCTCGATCGGCGACCTCGGTGACACGATCCTGATCAAGACCGTTCGGATGGCCGCGGTCGAGATCGACGCGGAGCGCCGCGTCGCGCGCGTCGAGGGCGGTGCACTGTGGGGCGACGTCGTCGTCGCGGCAGGGGAGGCCGGCCTGGCGGCGCTGCACGGCTCGTCGCTCGACGTGGCGGCGGTCGGCTACACGCTCGGCGGTGGGATCGGCTGGGTCGCGCGCGAGCACGGCCTTGCCTGTACCAAGGTGACGGCGATCGACGTGGTGACCGCCGACGGCGAGCAGCGACGGGTCGACGCGGCCAGCGACCCAGATCTCTTCTGGGCACTGCGCGGCGGCGGCGGGTCGTTCGCGCTCGTGGTGGCGATCGAGTTCGAGCTGCTGCCGATCACCGAGGCCCACGCGGGGATGCTGACCTGGCCCGCGGAGCGCGGACCTGAGCTGTTCGACGCCTGGCGGGCGTGGACGGCGACCGTCCCCGAGGCGATGACTT
>DASTKX010000018.1:0-48364 GCA_035715585.1 Thermoleophilaceae bacterium | reverse complement strand
GCTCCGAAGTGGCTCGCCGCCGTGATCTACGTCGGGCTCGGCTGGGTCGCCGTCGCCGTCACGCCAGACCTGATCAGCCAGGTCGGCGTCACCGCGTCGATCCTGGTCGCCGTCGGCGGCATCCTCTACACGCTCGGCGCCCTCACCTACGCGCTGCGCCGCCCCGACCCCGTGCCGACCGTCTTCGGCTACCACGAGGTCTTCCACGCGCTCGTGATCATCGCGGCAGCTTTGCAATACGCCGTGATCGCCTTCTGGGTACTCCCCCAAGCCTGACCTCGGCCGCCAGTAGGCTGCCGCTCAGATGAACGACCTCGACGCGCTCTGGGCGTTCCTCGTCGCGGCGGCCGTCGCGCTGCTGCTGACGCCGGTCACCGCGCGTCTCGCTAGGCGAGTCGGCGCGGTCGCCCTGCCGCGCGCGCGCGACCTCCACGACGCGCCGATGCCGCGGCTCGGCGGGCTGGCGATCCTTGCCGGCGTGCTGCTCGCGGGAGTGCTCTTCCTGCCGGGGACGCAGTCGACGCGCGGCATCCTCGCGGGCGCGGTGGCGATCGCCCTCGTCGGCGCGATCGACGACGCGAAGCCGGGCGGGCTGAACCCGGTCGTCAAGCTGCTCGGGCAATTCGCCGCCGCGGCGATTCCCGTCGCCTGCGACGTCCGCGTCGAGAACATCACGCTGCCGTTCGTCGAGCCGCTCGATCTCGGCGTGTGGGGCTATCCGCTAACGCTGGTCGGGATCGTCGCGGTGATGAACGTCGTCAACTTCACCGACGGCGTCGACGGCCTCGCCGCGGGCGTCTGCACGATCGCCGCCGCCACCTTCGCCGTGATCGCGCTCTCGCTCGACCGCGTCGACGCCGGCATCCTGGCCGCCGCCACCGCCGGGGCCGCGGTCGGCTTCCTGCGCCACAACTTCCATCCCGCCTCGGTCTTCATGGGCGACTCGGGCTCCAACCTGCTCGGCCTGCTGCTCGCCTGCGTGGCGATCCAGGGTGTGCTGAAGACGGCCGCCGTCGTCGCGCTGTTCTTCCCGCTGGTGATCCTCGCCGTGCCGGCCGCCGACGCCACGTTCGTCGTCGCGAAGCGGATCAAGTACCGGCGTCCCGTCTACTCGGCCGACACCTGGCACTTCCACCACCGCTTCGCGGCGATCGGCTTCTCGCAGCGGCGAACCGTGCTCTACCTCTACGCCTGGACCGTCTCGCTCGCCGCGCTGGCGCTGGCGCTGCGCTTCATCCCCTACTCCGAGGACGACGGCAGCTTCAACGCCGGCTGGGTGGCTCTGCTGGCGGTCTTCGGCGCGATCGCGATCGCCGCCAGCGTCTACCTGGTCTTCGTGCTCGAGATCCTCAAGTTCCGCCGCTTCCGCGAGCGCCAGCTGCGCCGCGACGCGACGCTCACCGAGGAGGAGATCGAGGACGAGATCGAGCGCGAGGTCGAGACCGGCGAGTTCGACGCCGTGAATCGGTAGCTGCGGCGCTCGCCGGACCGCGCTCCCGCTAGAACAGCGACGGCTGCTCGGGCGGCGCCGGAGCTGGAGTCGCTGGAGTCGCGGCACGGCCACGGAACGCCTTGCGCCAGTCGCCCCTGCCGGGCGCTCGGGCCAGCCGCGCGATGCGCTCGCGCTCGGCCTTCGGCGCATAGGCGCGGCCGGCGTACAGCTCCTCGTAGCGAGGAACGAGATCCGGCCGGTAACTACGCAGCCAGTCGAGGAAGATGCCCCGCACCTCGCCGCGCAGATGGAGGCATAGTCCGCCGGTGCTCGTGGCGCCCGCCTCGCCGGCCAGCTCGAGGATCTGCTCCACCTGTCGCGGCGAGTCGTTGATCCCCGGCATCAGCGGAGCGATCAGGACGCCCGTGGGCACGCCGCAGCGGTTGAGCTCCGCAACCGCCTCGAGCCGGGCGCGCGGATGCGGGGTGTGGGGCTCGCTCGCCCGCCAGACCCGCTCGTCGAGCGTCGGCACCGACAGGCTCGCGGTGAATCCGACCCAGTGCGCCAGCTCCTTCAGCAGCGCCACGTCGCGCAGCAGCAGCGGCGACTTCGTCAGCACCGAACAGGGCGTGCCGCTGTCGCGCAGCGCCTCCCAGATTCCGGGCATCAGGCGGTAGCGCCCCTCGACCCACTGGTAGGGGTCGGTGTTCGTCCCCAGCGCGACGTGCTCCCGCTTCCACGACGGCCGCGACAGTTGCGCTCGCAACGCCTCCGGCGCATTGACCTTGACGACGATCTCACGCTCGAAGTCGCGCCCCGGCGAGAGGTCGAGGTACTTGTGCGTCGGCCGGGCGAAGCAGTAGACGCAGGCATGGGTGCAGCCCCGATAGGGGTTGACGGTCCAGCGGAAGGGCATCCGCGAGGCCTTTGGGACCTTGTTCAGCGCCGACTTCGCGCGGACCTCGTAGAAGCGGATGTCCATCGCCTCCGGGGCGTCGAAGGTGCGGACCGCCGCCGGCTCGCGATAGCCGGGCAGCTGCCTCGTCTCCTCGTCCTCCACGCTGAGCCGATCCCATCGCATGCGAACACATGTTCGCACAGGTGGTGGATCGATCCCGCTACTAGCCCCAGAGCGTCAGGACCAGCTTGCGCGGCCCGCCGCGGTCGCGGTGCTCGCAGAGGTAGACGCCCTGCCAGGTTCCGAGCACGACGCGGCCGTCGCGGATCGGGATCGTGAGCGACGGGCCGAGCAGCGAAGCCTTGATGTGGGCGGGCATGTCGTCGGGGCCCTCGAGCGTGTGGCGCCAGTAGGGCGCGTCCTCCGGGACGGCCTGGCTGAACCACGACTCGAAGTCGCTGCGCACGTCGGGGCTGGCGTTCTCGTTGAGTGTCAGCGAGGCCGACGTATGCAGGATCTGGACGTGGAGCAGCCCGGCGGCCAGCTGGCTCAACTCGGGCAGCGCGTCGACCAGCTCGGCGGTGATCAGATGGAAGCCGCGCGGGCGCGGCTCGAGCTGTAGGTCACGACTGCTCCACACGCCTCGGCAGTATTGGCGCATATCGGCAGGCGGGCCTATATTGGGCGAGGACTTGCAAATTGCCCCGCGGGCAGCTAGCCCGCTGTATGGGCAGGGCGCAGCGGGAGAACAGAGCAGGACATGGATCCGCCCCTTCGCGAGCGCCTCGGCTGGAAGACATCGATAGACGCCGGCACGACGGTTCCCGGGAGCCGGGCGGCGATGGCCCGCGCCGGCTTCTGGTTGGCCGTCGCCGGCATCCTGATCGCGCTGCTCGCGTTCGCGCCGCCCCAGGGGCCGGAGCTCGACTCGGCGGGGCTGCTCGTCGTGGCGGTCGGCGCCGCGGTGCTCGCGGCTGTCGCGCTGCTCGGCTTCGACCGCATACCGCTCTGGGGCTTTCACGCCGGTGTCGTGGCGGCGACAGCGCTCGCCACCCTCGGCATCTACGCGTGGGGCGATCACTCGCCCTACGGCCCGCTGCCCTACCTCTGGGTCACGATCTACGCCTTCTACTTCTTCTCGCTGCCCGCGGCGCTCGTCCACATGGCGCTGCTCGGCGCCTTGTTCGGCATCGAGCTCGGGCTGCGCGACCTCGAGTGGACGCCGATCGACTCCTGGGTCGCGACGATCGGCACGCTGACGGTCGCCGGCCTGGTCGTGGCGGTCATCCGCGACCGGCTCACCGGCTTGATCTCGAATCTCACCGACGCCGCCCGCAGCGACCCGCTGACCGGCCTGCTCAACCGGCGCGGCTTCGAGGAGGCGTTCGACGTCGAGATCGAGCGCGCCCGCCGCTCCGATCGCGGCCTGAGCGTGATCGTCGGCGACCTCGATCGCTTCAAGGACGTCAACGATCGCTTCGGCCATGCGGCCGGCGACGCCGTGCTGCGCCGTGTCGGCGCGACGATCCGCTCGACCAAGCGCAGCTGGGACATCGCCGCGCGAATCGGTGGCGAGGAGTTCGCCGTGCTGGCCCCCGACACCGACGAGCATGGCGCGTACGTGCTCGCGGAGCGGCTGCGGCTGGAGATCGAGCAGACCTTCGAGCCGGCGGGCGCCGGCCAACTGACCGCCAGCTTCGGGATCGTCAGCTTCCCGATCCACGGCCAGACCGGCGACGCGCTGCTGCAGGCCGCCGATCAGGCGCTCTACGCGGCCAAGCGCCTCGGTCGCAACCGGGCGGTGATCTCGAGTGCCGAGGTGCCGGGAATCCTGGCGCGCGCTCCGCGCGGTCGCGAGGACTCCCACGTCGAGCTCGCGACGCTGCTCAACCTCGCCGAGGCGCTCGACGTGCGCGACTCCGGCAGCGCGACGCACTGCCAGCGCGTCGGCCGCTACGCCGAGTTGATCGCCCGCGAGCTCGGACTGCCGCCGGACGCGGTCGAGCGCGTCCGTATCGCCGGCATCCTCCACGACGTCGGTCGCGTCGGGGTCCCGGACGAGCTGCTCGCCAAGAGCGGTCCGCTGACCGACGAGGAGTGGGGCTGGATGCACTCGCACCCGGCCGTCGGGGCGCGGATGCTCGACACGACCGACTTCGGCGACATCGGCGATTGGATCCTCGCTCACCATGAGCGGCCCGACGGCAAGGGCTACCCGGAGGGTCGCGTGGCGGGCGAGGTCCCGCTCGAGGCGTCGATCCTCGCGGTCGCCGACGCCTACGAGGCGATGACCGCCGATCGTCCCTACCGGTCGCCGCTCGACCCGGTCGCCGCCGCCGAGGAGCTGCGCCGCGGCGCCGGCCGGCAGTTCGACGAGCAGGTCGTCGACGCCATCTTGCGCGTCGTCTGACCGTAGTGTGATTTTCGCCACAAAGCGCTTCAGCAAGCCATTCCTATAGAGTCTCGCGCCCCTTGACCGCTCACGCCGTAGCAACCCCCGAGGGGTCGGGAGAGGCTGGTTTTCTCCTCACCCTGCTCCGCTCCCTGGACCTGCTGGTGCTTGCACTGGCCCTGCCGCTGTTCCTGATCGCGGGACTGCCGGCGATCGGCTGGGCGGTCGTGGCGGTCGTCTGGGTCGCTCAGCGCTGGATCGTGGCGACCCTCAAGCGGCGCGCGATCGCGACCGGCGACCGGAGCGCGGTCATGAAGGCCATCTCGCTGTCGATGATGGTCCGGCTCGCGCTCGTGACCTCGGCGGTCGCGGTGGTCGGCATCCTCGACCGTGACGCGGGCCTGCCGGCGGCGCTGCTCGCGGCGATTCTGTTCAGCATCGCGCTCGGCATCCAGGTGACCAGCGCGCCCCCCACTGGAGCACAGCGATGAAGACGCGCACCAAGGTCCTGATCGGCGTCGGCGTCTGGTTCGCGATCGCGATCGTGCTCGGCGTGGCGTTCGGCAGCGACGGCCGCAACGACGCCTTCCAGCCGCAGGAGGAGTTCCGCCTCAACCCGTGGATCGAGATCTCCATCGGCGGGCTCGACATGAGCATCAACAAGGCCGTCTTCTACCTCTTCCTCGCGGCGATCGCGACGACCGGCACGATGGTCTACATCGCCCGCCGCATGAAGGACCGCCCGAACCGCGTCCAGACGGCCGTCGAGGTCGCCTACGACATGACGCGCAAGAACATCACGGGCCAGAACATGAGCCAGCCGATGGCCAGCAAGTGGTTCGCGTTCATCGCGACGCTCTTCTTCTTCATCTGGTTCTCGAACATGCTCGGCTACCTGCCGCTGCCGACGAACACCGAGCACCCGGTCGACGTCTTCGGCTTCGAGGTCCCGGCGCTGGCGATCTACGCCGCGACGGCCAACCTGTCGATCCCGCTCGCGCTGACCCTCGTCGTCTGGGTCGCCTACCACGTCGAGGGAATCCGCGTGAAGGGTTTCGTCGGCTTCATGAAGAGCTTCGTTCCGCCCGGAATCTCCGGTGTCGGCGCGATCCCGCTGTTCGTGATCGAGGTGATCTCCGACGTCGTCCGGATCATCTCGCTGTCGGTACGACTGTTCGCCAACATCCTCGCCGGCCACCTGCTGATCCTGTTCATGGCGGGCGGCCTCGTGGTCCTGCTCGGGATCTCCGCGCTCGGCGTCTTCACGCTCGGCATGGCGATCCCGTTCTTCCTGTTCGAGATCGGCCTGGTCGCCACGCTTCAGGCCTTCATCTTCGCGATCCTTTCATCCATCTACCTCGGCGACGCAACCGCCGACCACCACTAAGGAGGACAAGTGGACTTGCTGCTCCCACTCGCCCAGTCGGCTGACGCTCAGGCCATCACGGACGCCGGTAAGGCGATCGCGCTCGGCGTCGGCGCCGGGCTCGGCTCGATCGGCGCCGGCATCGGCATCGGCTTCATCTTCGGCAAGGAGATCGAGTCCGTCGCCCGCCAGCCCGAGATGAAGGACGAGCTGCAGTCGATCCGCTGGCTCGGCTTCGCGCTGACCGAGGCGGTCGCCTTCTACACCTTCATCTTCGGCCTGATCGCCTTCTTCCTCTAGGCCGGCGATCGTGGACGCCTTTACAGACATCGCGATGCTCGTCCTCGCGGCCGCCGAGCACGGCGCCGCCGAGGAGGAGGGCGGCAGCTTCCTGGTATCGCCCAACGTCGGGCTGATGCTCTGGACGCTGATCGCGTTCGGCGTCTCGATGCTGATCCTGAAGAAGTTCGCCTTCCCGGCGATCGGCGAGGCGCTCGACAAGCGCGCCGCGACGATCGACGAGTCGCTCAACGCCGCCGTTCGCACCAAGGAGGAGGCGGAGGAGCTGCTCGAGGAGTACCGGGCACGCCTGAAGGAGGCGCGCGAGCAGGCCGAGGACATCGTGGCGCGGTCGCGCAAGGCGGCCGACGGCACGCTGGAGGAGGCGAAGTCGGCGGCGAAGGAGTACGGCGAGGAGCAGCGCGCCGCGACGATCAAGGAGATCGAGGCCGCCAAGCAGCTCGCGCTCGACGACATCCGCAAGGAGGTCGCCGACCTGACTGTGATCGCGACCGAGAAGGTGACGCGCAAGTCGCTCGACGGCGACGATCACCGTCGCCTGATCGAGGAGGCGCTCAGCGAGGTCGACTTCACCGCGCTGGCCGGTTCGGAGGGGCGCTCCTAAGCCATGGAGGAGATCGCCGAGGTCTACAGCCGCGCGCTGTTCGAGGTCGCCAAGGAGCAGGGCGTCCTCGATCGCGTGCACGACGAGCTCGGGCAGTTCGCCGACGCGCTCGGCGAGAGCCGTGACCTGCAGGTGTTCTTCTTCTCGCCGTACTTCTCCTCGCAGGAGAAGAAGGACGGCATCGGCAGGCTCGTGCAGGACGCCGACGCGAACTTCGTCCGCTTCCTCGAGCTGCTCGCGGAGCGTCACCGGATGCCCGTGGTCTTCCGGATGCGCGACGAGCTCGACCGCCTCTGGCGGCGTGAGAACAAGCTGTTGCCGGTCTCGGTGACCAGCGCCGTGGAGCTCGACTCCGAGCTGGTCGAGGGCATCGGCAAGCGAATCGAGGAGCAGACCGGCGAGCGCGTCGACCTGTCGAGCAGGGTCGATCCCGACGTTTTAGGCGGCCTCGTGCTCCAGGTAGGCAACATGGTGCTGGACGCCAGCGTGCGCAACCGGCTCGAGAGACTTAGAAAGCAAGTCGCAAAGGCGGCTTAGAAAGGCCCCCAGACCAATGCAGATCAAGCCAGACGAGATCACCAGCATCCTGAAGAGCCGTATCGAGGGACTCGACGACGGCGGTGGCGACCTGTCCGAGGTCGGCACCGTGCTTTCGATCGCCGACGGCATCGCGCGCGTCCACGGGCTCGAGAACTGCATGTCGCTCGAGATGCTCGAGCTGCCCCACGACGTCACCGGCCTGGCGCTGAACCTCGAGTCCGACAACGTCGGCGCGGTGCTGTTCGGCGACTGGGACAAGATCGAGGAGGGCGACACCGTCAAGCGGACGGGCAAGCTGCTCGAGATCCCGGTCGGCGAGGCGCTGCTCGGCCGGATCGTCGACCCGCTCGGCAACCCGCTCGACGGCAAGGGCGACATCAACACGACCGAGACGCGCCCGGCGGAGTTCAAGGCGCCCGGCGTCGTCCAGCGCCAACCGGTCGAGGAGCCGATGCAGACCGGCATCAAGGCGATCGACTCGATGATCGCGATCGGCCGCGGCCAGCGCGAGCTGATCATCGGCGACCGCCAGACGGGCAAGACCCAGATCGCGATCGACACGATCATCAACAACCGCGACAACGGCGTCATCTCGATCTACGTCGCGATCGGCCAGCGCCTGTCGACCGTCGTCCAGGTCGCCGAGACGCTGCGCGAGCACAACGCGATGGAGAACACGATCATCGTCGCCGCGCCGGCCGACGAGGCCGCGCCGATCAAGTACATGGCCCCCTACGCGGGCGCAGCGATGGGCGAGTACTTCCTCTACAAGGGCGGCCACGCCCTCTGCGTCTACGACGACCTCACCAAGCACGCGTTCGCCTACCGGCAGATGTCGCTGCTGCTGCGCCGCCCGCCGGGCCGCGAGGCGTACCCGGGCGACGTCTTCTACCTGCACTCCCGCCTGCTCGAGCGCGCGGTCAAGCTCAACGACGACCTCGGCGGCGGCTCGATGACGGCGCTGCCGATCATCGAGACCCAGGCCTCCGACGTCTCGGCCTACATCCCGACCAACGTGATCTCGATCACCGACGGCCAGATCTTCCTCGAGGGCGATCTGTTCCGCTCCGGCGTCCGTCCGGCGATCAACGTCGGCATCTCCGTCTCGCGCGTCGGCGGCAACGCCCAGCCGAAGGCGATGAAGAAGGTCGCCGGCAAGCTGCGCATCGAGCTCTCGCAATACCGCGAGCTCGAGGCGTTCGCCCAGTTCGGCTCCGAGCTCGACGCCTCTACGCAGGCCACGCTGGCCCGCGGCGAGCGGCTCGTCGAGACGCTCAACCAGGCCGAGCTGAAGCCGTGGAAGCCGGCCGACCAGGTCGCCGCGATCTACTCCGGCACCGGCGGCTTCCTCGACCGGATCAAGGTCGAGCGCGTCTCGGAGTTCCACGACACGCTGCTGCAGCGGCTGCACGCCGAGAACTCGGATCTGATGAGCACGCTCAACGAGGGCGACTGGTCGGACGAGATCGAGAAGAAGCTCGGCGACGCGATCGCCGAGGCGATCGACGACTACGGCCCCGACTTCGACTCCGAGGGCAACCCGCTCGAGGAGGGCGAGTCCGACCGCATCCTGTCCGAGGAGGAGCGCCAGGCCCCTGGTCGCACCGCCGAGGACGCTGAGGAGCGCGAGGAGGCAGAGGCGCCAGCCGCCGTCTAGCTCATGGCCTCCCAGAAGGACGTCAAGAACCGCATCTCGTCGGTGCGGAACATCCAGAAGATCACCCGCGCCATGGAGATGGTCGCGGCCGCGCGTCTGCGCCGCGCCGAGCAGCGCATCGAGGCGCTGCGGCCCTACGCGGGCGCGATCCGGCGGATGACGCGACGGACCGCGGAGGCGGTCGAGAACATCCCGAACATGCCGCTGCTCGAGGAGCACGACTCCGTCGAGCGGGTCGGGCTGCTGCTCGTCACCGGTGATCGCGGTCTCGCCGGCGCCTTCAACTCGCAGATCGTCCGCGCCGGCAACCGCCGCGCGCAGGAGCTGTCCGAGGAGGGCAAGGAGGCCGTCTGGTACGCCTCCGGCCGCCGCGGCGTCGGCTCGCTGCGCTTCCGCGGCCGCGAGGTCACGGGCGCCTACGAGGGCTTCACCGACCGGCCGGCGTTCGCCGACGCGCGCGACATCGCCGGCGACCTGGCGGCGGCCTACGTCGACGGCAAGGTCGACCGCGTCGAGGTCATCTACAACGGCTACGTCTCGCCGCTGACCCAGACGGTCACCAACGACGTGCTGCTGCCGCTGCAGGCGATCGAGGATCTGACCTCCGACGAGGGCGAGACCGAGGAGGAGGTCGCGGCGGAGCAGAAGAGCGCCAGCACCTCGTGGCTGTACGAGCCGGAGCCGGAGGAGATCCTCCAGCGGCTGGTGCCGGACTACATCGAGATCAGCATCTTCAGGGCGCTGCTGGAGTCGACGGCCTCCGAGCACGGCGCGCGCATGACGGCGATGCGCAACGCGCAGGAGAACGCCAGCGACATGATCGACGACCTCACCCTCGAGATGAATCGCCAGCGCCAGGCGGAGATCACGCAGGAGATCATGGAGGTCGTCGCCGGGGCCGAGGGTCTGACGTAGCGCCGATCACGCATCACAACGAGATTTCGAAGACTTAGAGACTTAGATAGGCAAGGAGAACCCAGTGGAGGCAGCAACAGCAACGCAGAGTCGAGAGGGCGTCAAGGCCGGCAAGGTCGAGGAGATCACCGGCGTCGTCATCGAGGCGGTCTTCCCCGAGGATCTGCCCGAGATCTACAACGCGCTCGAGATCACGATGCCTCCCGTCGAGGAGGGCGGCGATCCGACGACGCTCGTCTGCGAGGTCCAGCAGCACCTCGGCGACGACCGCGTCCGCGCGGTGGCGATGGACGCCACCGACGGTCTCAGCCGCGGCACCGAGGTGCGCGACACCGGCTCGCCGATCACGGTGCCGGTCGGCAAGGGCACGCTCGGCCGCATCTTCAACCTGCTCGGCGAGCCGATCGACGACGCGGGCGAGGTCCAGGCCGACGACCGCTGGCCGATCCACCGCAAGGCGCCGAACGTCGAGAACCTGACCCCGACGCGCGAGATCTTCGAGACCGGCATCAAGGTCGTCGACCTGCTCG
The DNA here is from genome assembly GCA_035715585.1 of Thermoleophilaceae bacterium. Classification (GTDB taxonomy): domain Bacteria; phylum Actinomycetota; class Thermoleophilia; order Solirubrobacterales; family Thermoleophilaceae; genus JAAYBF01. Next base: position 37,730 of record DASTKX010000018.1, on the reverse strand, counting down.
CGCCGTACGCCAAGGGCGGCAAGGTCGGCCTGTTCGGCGGCGCCGGCGTCGGCAAGACCGTCCTGATCCAGGAGCTGATCAACAACCTCGCCAAGGAGCACGGCGGCCTGTCCGCGTTCTGCGGCGTCGGCGAGCGCTCGCGCGAGGGCAACGACCTCTGGCGCGAGATGACCGAGTCGGGCGTCATCGACAAGACGATGCTCGTCTTCGGCCAGATGAACGAGCCGCCCGGGGCGCGCATGCGCGTCGCGCTGTCCGGCCTGACGATGGCGGAGTACTTCCGCGATCAGGGCGGCCAGGACGTGCTGCTGTTCGTCGACAACATCTTCCGCTTCGTCCAGGCGGGCTCCGAGGTCTCGGCGCTGCTCGGCCGCATGCCGTCGCAGGTCGGCTACCAGCCGACGCTCGAGACCGAGATGGGCCAGCTCCAGGAGCGGATCACCTCGACCCGCCAGGGCTCGGTCACCTCGGTGCAGGCGATCTACGTCCCCGCCGACGACCTCACCGACCCGGCGCCGGCGTCGGTGTTCGCCCACCTCAACGCGACGACCGTGCTTTCACGCTCGATCTCGGAGAAGGGCATCTACCCGGCGGTCGATCCGCTCGACTCGACCTCGACGATCCTCAAGCCTGACGTCGTCGGTCAGGAGCACTACGACGTCGCGACGCGCGTCCAGGAGATCCTGCAGCGCTACAAGGAGCTCCAGGACATCATCGCGATCCTCGGCATCGACGAGCTCTCGGACGAGGACAAGGTCGTCGTCCAGCGCGCGCGCAAGGTCGAGCGCTTCCTGTCGCAGCCGTTCCACGTCGCCGAGGCCTTCACCGGCACTCCCGGCCAGTACGTGCCGATCGAGGAGACGGTCCGCTCGTTCAAGGAGATCGTCGACGGCCAGCACGACGACGTCCCGGAGCGCGCCTTCCTGCTCAAGGGCACGATCGAGGACGTGCTCGAGGCCGCCAAGAAGGACGGCTGAGGGGCACATGGCCCGCACGACGTTCCCCGTCGAGGTCCTCACACCCGAGGGCAAGGCATGGGAGGGCGAGGTCGAGATGATCTCGACCCGCACCACGCTCGGTTCGGTCGGCATCCTGGCCAACCACGCGCCGCTGATGGCGATGCTCGAGCCGACCGAGCTCAAGCTCTACGAGAGCGGCTCGGAGAACGCCCCCAACGCCGACTCCGTCCGCTTCGCCCAGGGCGAGGGCTACCTCCAGGTCGTCGACAACACGGCGCTGCTGATCGTCGAGGACGCGATCAAGCCGGAGGACCTAGATCGCGCCGCGCTCGAGTCGCGCCTCAAGGAGGCCCAGGACGGCCTCCCCGCCGCCGAGGACGGCAGCGAGGAGCAGAATCGCCTCCGCCGCGAGGTAGCTCGCTGCGAGGCGTTCCTGGCCGTCGAGGGCTAACCCGTTCTTGTCTACTGGCTTCTGGCCGTGCACCCGTCGGTCTGCTGTTCGCCTCGTAGCTGCGTGTTTGTCACTACCGCGCGGGCGCTAAAGACGAGTTGGAAGAACGATTCTGCCGGTACTGGTTGTTAAGTCGTTGATCCCCAAGGTCGGGGCCGAGCGAGCAGCGGGCTCGAAGGGCGCCAGCACAGATGGGCCCCAAGCTGAAGTCCAAGAAGCGCTAGGTCGGCCCGGTCAGGGTCAAATGGGTGGAGCGAGCGCGCACTCTACAGCTTCAGCCACCGTATAGACCTTGGTTGGCCGTAGCGAACGGTCTTGCTTCAGGGCCCAGACTGTGAAGCCGCCGCTGTCGATCTGCTCGATGTTGGCATTCCAATGTCCAGGCGAGATCAGTCGTACTATCAGTCGGCCGCCGCCCCTGTTCGGAGGGGCGATAGCAAGCAGCTTCCTGCCAGCCTTCTCGTGCAGCAGGTGTCCTCCGGTGGTATCCAGAGCGAATACGTCGTCATCCTTCCAGACCAGGAAGTCAGGGTAGAAATTTCGTGTGCGACCGAGACTGACTAGAGGTATGTGGTACCCAGACTGCGATGGATTACGGCACCACGAGAGCCCCTTTGTGTCTATTGCGTCGGCGAACTGGAACTCCAGGTCGTTGAGGTCGCTGTACGCGACATGTAATGAATTCTCAAATAGTGTCTCATCGTGCCTGCGAACAAGCATCGGACCCACCTCATACAGGTCGGACGGGCGCTGCCTCAGTACCACTCCCTCGAGATAGGCGTCGACGACTCGTTCCGCTGTAGACGCAATCTGCTTGTGTGCCGAACTCCCGAATCCAACCAACGCATCGAATTTCGGCATGTCAGTTGGAGCGACGTCAAGAGCGTCCCTGAACCGGCGAGCGACTTCACGGCGAAAGATCCAGCGCGCCGAGACCATGTTCGTGTGCTCGAACTCCTCCCATGTGAACGTGGCCAGCGCGTCGTCACCGACCACCCGCTGGACGGAGGTCCTGCCGCCAACACTGCGAATGTTCTCGCCCGGATCTCGACGGTAGTCGGAGAGGCCATCAAGTAGATCCTGGATCGGTCCGACCGCCTCGCGTGCGTCGTAGGCCGTCTCATGCACGAATCTCACAGCTCGTGGCTCGACAGGCCTGGGGCGAGCACTACCCGGAGCCGTCTTGACCAGTTTGATCTCAGGCGCTTCCGACTTGAGCTTCTTCCCGACTGACTGGATCAACTCGTTGAAGACGCCACGTCGGTCGACCCGGACGTAGAAGTGTGCGGCGTTGAGGCTCTCGACCGGGTATCGCTTGGCACCGGGCTGTCTCAGCAGGCGCCCGATCACCTGCTCGACCTGGACGTTCGACTCCATACTCTTGTCGATGTACGCGAAGTAGCAGAGGGGGTCGTCCCAGCCCTCTTGGAGCCCGAGGTTGAAGATGACATGACGGTAGGCCCCGGCGGTGAACGAGTCGTAGTCGCGCTCGCCGCCGCTGAACAGGTGAAAGCCCTCAGGGGGCGGATGACCACGGTCGAACTTGAGCGAGCAGTAGACCGCGATGTCATCGGGCTTGACTCCGCCCTGCTCGGTCAGGTAGCGCCATATGAGGATCGGCGGAGCCTGGCGCTCTCTAAACGGCCGCTTCGGGTCGTCGAGGCGGAAGCTGTCGCTCTCGATGATGTTCGTCTTGCACACGTAGATCGCCTTCGGCTTGCCGATGCCGGCGGCCGTGGCGTCCTCCTCGGCCTGACGCATATCGTCGAGCAGCGAGTTGACCGTCTCCTCCATCGGAGCGGCGTACCCGGCCAACTCCACGGTGCTCTTGACGAGGCCGCTCTCTGCTACGGCCTTCGCATCTACGGTCGTAACGAGTTCGTCCATGCCCCAGCCCTCCGCCTGGAGATGTCCGATCTCCGTCGTCAGTGCCGCCGGCCATCGCATGGTCGCGCTTGCGACCAGAAGGGCGTCGGGCTCTAGCTCGAGCAGTAACGCCGTCTGCTGGTCGGTGAGGTTGTGTCCCTCGTCGTAAACGACGATCAGCGGCCTGCGCATGCGGTCCGCGTTTGCACGGACCTTGAGGGCTTCCCAGGTGCTTGTCTCCGCGCAGTCGATGTCGCTGCGGTAGATAGCGCGGTCGCCACGCTCCTTGTCCTTCTGGTTGAAGGTGCCCACGGTGGCGAAATAGAGCACCGGTTCGGTCGCCTCAGCGACCTCGTCCATGTCGTACTGGGCCAGCGTGCTCACCGTCGCTGAGCCGAGCAGATGGTGGTATTTCCCGCCGCTTGCAAGGTTGGCGTACGTTTGTTGGACGACGACCTTGCCCTTCGACAGCCACAGAACCAACGGCTCGATGGCGACGATCGAGGACATCGTGGCGACTGCGTCGGCGAGGATCGCGGTCTTCCCGGAGGCGGTGATCGAGGCGAGTGCTTGGAAGAAGGGCACGACGCGCTTGTGCTTGCGCGTGCCCCGCTCAGGCGGGTCCTCGTAGTGGCGACGGAAGCGGTCGGCGATCCGGTCGGCGGCCTCATGCTGGAACTCGAAGAGCTCGATCACTCGCCGTCCTCGTAAAATGGCTCGCCGCGCAGGTCCAGGCCCATGTCCATCAGGATGTGATCTGGGATGGGGTAGAAGACGACGTTGCTGGTCCGATAGAGGTTCAGGCGCGCGTAGACGTGATAGCGCGGCGCGAGGCCGGCAGCGCGTGCCTCGTCCGCGCATGTCTCGAAGAGCTCCTCGTCGAAGCTGCTGCTCTCGAGGCCGCCCCACACGAGGAAGACCCCCTCGTTGTCGGCATTGCGTGCGATCAGATAGGCGTGATTTTCGCCCTCGATCTTGACTAGCGGGTCGCGTCGTCGGCGCCCCGCGTCGAGGTGTGACCCCACGATGGCGTCCGCCAACTCGTGTCGCTCCATGCTCAGTAGGGCCTCGGCGTCCACCTTCTTGTGGAGGGTGTAGAAGCGGAACCCGCCACTGAGCGGTGTAGTGGATCCGTCGACCCACTTGCCGCGGATCACCCGACTCAAGCGGTCGGCTGTCAGAGAACGCGCATAGGAATCGCCGCGCTCGGGTCGCCCCTGCTCGATCAGCACAAAGCGGCGCGAAGCCTCCGTCTCGCCGTTGAGCGACAACACGGCGTGACCGGTCGTGCCGGAGCCGGCGAAAGGGTCTAGCACAAGGCCCGACGGCGGGCACCAGATCTGGATCAGCTTCTCGAACAGTTTGAGGGGCTTGACGGTATTGAAGTCGTGTCCCGGCCCGACGACCCGTGTCAGCTCGTTGACACCGTCGCTGCTCCGCCCGACTCGGTGTACGCCCAAGACGTCGAGTCCAGCTCCTCCGGATACTCGTATTCTTCGTCTGCCCAGTAGGTGACCGGTACGTGTCCCTTGCGGACCCGCGCTAGGTACGTCTTTACACGTGGCCTGCCGAGACCGTCCCGTCCGAACCACAGGAAAGGCCACGACCCGCGCGCGAGCAGCGAACGGGCGGCCTCAACCGTTGAGTCGTAGATCTCGTCGGGCGCGGGGCCGGTCAATAGTGCTTTCGTGCGTCCGTCGTCGATATCGACTTCGCGGTACTCGCTGCCCCACTCCTCGAGCCAAGCCTTGATGTTTCGCTTCGGGTGGCGCCAGGCGCCAGATCCGGCGGGGTAGTGGATCTCGCCGGTAAACGGGCTTTGGATCGCGTAGTCGTTGGCCGCCGAGTGCGTGCGGGCGGTGAGGTTACCCTCGCGCCACGCCCCCTCCGGATCGGCGTCCGGATTGCCGTAGCGCGAGAACGAGGTCTCTCCGCGCGCGAGCCCCTCGGTCTTGAGGCGCTCCTTGTCCTTCGCGTAAACGAGGATGTACTCCGTCGAGGTCGAGACGTGGGCGTTGTCTGGCCGCGGGGCGGACGCCTTCTGCCAGTTGATGATCGCGATGCGGTTCTCCTCGTCGAAGAGCTCATCGAGCATCTGACCCAGATGGAACAGCTCGCGGTGATCGATGCATATCGCCAGCGCGCCGCCCGGCTTGAGCATTGACTTCATCATCTGGAGGCGAGGCAGCATGAAGCGCATCCACTTGGTGTGACGCGCGCCGTCGTCGCCGCTGACCCAGTCACCCAGCCCGACATCGTTCGGGTCGTCCTCCCAGCGGTCGTTATAGCGCCAGTCGTTGCCCGTGTTGTAGGGAGGATCGGTGAGGATCAGGTCGACGTGGCCGCGCTCTCGATACAGCGTCGTCATCGCCTGAAGGTTGTCGCCCTCTATGACGAGGTTGCGCGCCTGCTCGTCCGGCGACCCCGCCGAGTGCTTCTTCAGCGTCCGCAGAGTCCGGGGGCGAACGCGACGCGCGAGGCGACGCGCATTCCCCTTGCCCGCGAAGCCGATCTCGATCCCGCCCTCCGACTTCGCCTCGATGATCTCGATGAGCTGGTCACGGTCGAGATCCTGGAGATCGCGGCCGTCTAGGTGCACGGCCGGGCTGGCAGGGGTGGGTGTACGAGCATCGGCTCATTGTCGAGCATCGACTGGACGGCTGCGCCAGGGACCCCCAGGCGTCGCTCCCCGGCGCCTAGGGGGCGGCGAGCTCGCAGAGGAGGGCGCGGTCCTCGATCTGGCGGACGCGCTCGGCTGAGATGCGAGGGCTAGCGCTATCAACGGTTGCATTACTTGCAATACATGCGCTAGTATCGACGAATGGCCGTCGATGTTCATAGCCGTTCAGACGCGATCCGCGCGTTGCCGACGTTCTCGGTTGCTGCTGATCTGATTGGCATCGACCCGTCCGGGATCACCCGGCTGGTCAAGCGCTTGGGAATCGAGCCGCGGGTTTGGGGGAAACGGGAGAAGCGCTTGACCGTCGCGGATCTGCTGACGCTGGCGATAGACGCTCAACGGGCGTCGCTCGAGGAGGTGGCGGGCGGATTGATCGAGTTGACCGAGCGTGAGCATCCCGATCAGATCGAGCACATCACCGCGGAGATCGATCGGTATTTCGACGCGCTCCCGGAGCTGAAGGCAAGCGACCCAAACGAGTTCGTCGCCGATCTGTATGCCTCGCTGCCCAAGGAATGGGCAGAGACCGCCGAGGCGATCTACCGCCGCTTCGCGGGCAACTCGTAGTAAGCGCCACGGTAGCCGCTGCTTCGGGGACCCCGCTGGAATCCGAATGCGCGCAACTCGTCCTGGCTCAGGGCGATGGCCTTGTCGAGGACTACGCCGATACGGCCGCGGCTTACTGTCCGTTGATCTATGGCCAGTGCCACACACAAGAGAAGCCATCCCGCGACGAGGTGCTGCATTCGTAGATCCGGCGGCACGTCCATGCGTAGTCCGATCGACGTGATCAGATGGGGACGCCTGTGCGTTCCGCCGCCAGGCTCGAAGTGCCACGACAGGATTGCGGCGGCTCGGTTTCCGTTGCCGAGGTCGTCGGCGATCAGTCGCCTGCCCTTGTGTGGGCTGGCGCGATGCCATTGCTCGAGGGCGGCCGATCCGCCGTCGAACCGCGCCAGGCGGTGTCGTGCTGTGGCCAGACGCCAGCGTGCATTTCCGCGATCCCAAGCAGGATCCGGTAGGCGATGATCCAGTGAAACGACGGTTTCCTCTTCTCCGCTGCGGGTCTTCGAGCCGACCGTCAACGCGGCCCCAAGACGGGTGATCAAGTTTGCTTGCCGTTGACGCACCGGGTCGAGCAGATAGTCCATGCCGCGGCGACGCTAGTGGTCGCCCACCGCCCTTTCAAGGGTGGTGGGCGAGTTGTTACGAACTCGTGCCCCGCAGAGGGCGGGGGGGCGTGTAGGCGTTGCGTCTAGGCCGCGTCGCGGAGGGCCGCCAGCTCGCCGTCGCTGGCGAGCTTGCGTAGGGCGCGGTCCTCGATCTGGCGGACCCGCTCGGCTGAGAGGCCGAGCCGGCGGCCGGTCTCGCGGAGGGCGACCGCCTCGGTGCCGCCGAGGCCGTAGCGCAGGGTGAGCACGTCGCGCTCGGGGCTCGGCAGGCCGCCGACCACCTGGCGGACGGTGCTGTCGCCCTGTTCCTGCTGGACCTCCTGGTCTGGCGTCGCCGCGTCGTCGGCGATCAGGTCGCCGAGCGCCGTCTCCTCGGAGTCGCCGACACCGCGGTCGAGGCTGGTCGGCGTCCGGTCGGCCGCACGGATGTCCTCGATCTCGCGCGGCGTCATGCCGACGAGGTCGGACAGCTCGTCCGGCGTCGGCTCGCGCTCCAGCTTCGCCGCCAGCTCACGCTCCGCGTCGCGGATCTTGCGCGCCTGGCTCGCGATGTGCACGGGCAGGCGGACGGTGCGGCTCGAGTTGGCGAGCCCGCGGCCGATCGCCTGGCGGATCCAGAGGGTGCCGTAGGTCGAGAACTTGAAGCCCTTGCGCCAGTCGAACTTCTCGACCGCGCGGATCAGGCCGAGCATGCCCTCCTGGATCAGGTCGCCGAGCGGCAGGCCCTGGCCCTGGTACTTGCGTGCGATGGATATGACGAGACGGAGGTTCGCATTGATCATCCGCTCCTTGGCCGCAAGGTCGCCGCGCTCGATGCGCTGGGAGAGCTCGATCTCCTCGTCGGCTGTGAGCAGGGGATGACGCGCCGCCTCGTTCATGAACTGCTGAATCGAGTCGGTGGTGATGTCTGGGGTGCTTGTGCGCTCTGCCGTGATGGTTCCTTTCATATCGTCGCTCCGATCGAATCGGATTATAGCTTACGATTAGTAAGTTTGCATCCCCGGGACTGATTCCGCTCAAACAGGGGTACCCCGGAATCGTGCAATCGACTCAGGAGCAACGTCCGTCCACCGATTCGCCGTTGCGGCGGGTGATCTCGACGCGGATGCTGCTGGTCTTCGTGGTCGGCGACGTGCTCGGCGCGGGGATCTACGCCTTGGTGGGGGCCGTGGGCGCGGAGGTCGGCGGCGCGATCTGGACGGCGTTCACGGCGGCGCTGGTGCTGGCGGTGCTGACCGCCTTCGCCTACGCCGAGCTGGTGACCAAGTACCCGCAGGCGGCCGGGTCGGCGCTCTACGTCGATCGCGCCTACAAGGCGTCGTTCTTCACCTTCATCGTCGGCTTCGCGGTGATGTGCTCCGGCATCGCCTCGGCGAGCACGCTCTCGCGCGCCTTCGCGGGCGACTACCTCGAGCAGTTCGTCGACGTGCCGCTGGTCGCCGCGGCGCTCGGGTTCATCCTCGTCGTAGCGGCGGTCAATCTGCGCGGTATCGCGGAGTCGGTCAAGGTCAACGTCGTCCTCACCTGCGTCGAGGTGGTGGGACTGCTGCTGATCGTCGCGGTCGGCATCGCCGCGCTCGGCGACGGCAGCGCCGACTTCGGGCGCAACTTCGAGTTCAAGGAGGGCGAGAGCGTCTTCGTGGCGATCATCGGCGGCGCCTCGCTGGCGTTCTACGCGCTGATCGGCTTCGAGGACTCGGTCAACGTCGCCGAGGAGACGCGCGATCCGGCGCGGGCCTTCCCACGCGCCCTCTTCGGCGGTCTGGCGATCGCCGGCGTCATCTACCTGCTGGTCACGATGACCGCGTCGATGGTCGTCCCGACCGGTCAGCTCAGCGACTCGAGCGGGCCGCTGCTCGAGGTGGTCAAGGAGGGACCGCTCGACATCCCGCTCAAGCTGTTCGCGTTCATCGCGCTGCTCGCGGTCGCCACCGGCGCGCTGATCAACATGATCATGGCGTCGCGGCTGGTCTACGGGATGGCGCGCCGCGACGTGGTCCCGTCGGTCTTCGCGCGCGTGCTCAGCAGTCGCCGCACGCCGCACATCGCGATCGCCTTCACGACGCTGATCGCGGTCGTGCTGATCTCGACCGGCGACATCAGCGAGTTGGCCGACACGACGGTCCTGCTGCTGCTCGGCGTCTTCGCGATCGTCAATGTGACCGTGCTCGTGCTGCGGCGCGACGAGGTCGAGGGCCCGCACTTCCACGCGCCGTCGATCCTGCCGGTGCTGGGCGCGATCGTCTCGCTGGTGCTGATCTACGACAAGCTCGCCGACGACGCGACGGTCGGGCTGCGCGCGGGGCTGCTGCTCGCGCTCGGCGCCGTGCTCTGGCTGGTCAATCGAGTCGTCTCGGGGCCGAGGAAGGAGCTTCAGACATGAGGCGGATCCTGGTCGTCTCCACAGCCGGCGCCGACGAGCCGTGGCTGGCGCAGCCGGTCGCCCAGCTGGCCGAGGAGACCGGCGCCGCCGTGACGGTGTTGGTGGTCGACGACGTCGAGACGCAGCGCTTCGCGGCGTTGCCGCGCGACGAGCTGCTGCGCGAGGCGGGCGTGACCGCCGACCGGCTCGTCGAGCGCCTCGCCGAGGCCGGTGTCGAGGCAACGCCGGTCGCCCGCTCGGGTGTCGCGGCCGACGCGGCGATCGAGCTGGCCGACGAGATCGACGCCGATCTGATCGTCGTCGGCTCCAGCCGCCGTCACGGTGTGGTCAAGCGCCTGCTCGGCAGTCTCGCGCTCGACCTCGTCCAACGCTCGGGGCGCCAGGTGCTGGTCGTGACCCCGCCCGGCTGAGCGCGAGACCGCAGTCGACTACCGCAATCGGTGTCGTCGCGGTTTCGGCAGTGGAGGGGGCTCAGGCGGGCAGCGCGCGGGCGAGGATGGCGTCGGCGTCGACGCCCGCCGGCAGGCTGCCGAAGGCGTAGCCGTGGGCCCCGGCGGTCAGGCGGCTGGCGCAGAAGGCGTCCGCGACGGCCGGTGGGGCGTGACGGACTAGCAGCGAGCCCTGGAGCGCCAGGCCTAGGTCCTCGACGATCCGGCGTGCCTCCCACTGCGGGTCGGCGTCCGCGGCGGCGAGGCCGCCGATGCACTGCTTCAGGCCGGCCACATGCGCGTCGAGACGGGCGTCGGAGCCGGCTGCCAGCTCGACCTCCTCGAGGAAGGCGGGCAGCCCCTCGGGCTCCTTCGCCATCGCGCGCAGGACGTCGAGCGCGGCGACGTTGCCGGAGCCCTCCCAGATCGAGTTGAGCGGGCTGTCGCGCAGCAGGCGTGGCATGCCCGACTCCTCGACGTAGCCGTTGCCGCCGAGGCACTCGAGCGCCTCGAGCGCGTGCTGGGGGGCGCGCTTGCAGATCCAGTACTTGGTGACCGCGGTCGCGAAGCGGCGGAACGGGGCGTCGGCGTCGTCGTAGGCGCGGGCGATCCGCAGCGCGTTGGCGGTCGCGGCCTCGGACTCGAGCTGGAGGTCGGCGAGCACGTTGCGCATCGCGGGCTGGTCGGCGAGCAGCTTGCCGAACGCCGAGCGGTGGCGGGCGTGGTGGACCGCCTGGGCCGTGCCCCAGCGGATCGAGGCGGTCGAGCCGAGCAGGCAGTCGAGGCGAGTGTGGTTGACCATCCGGATGATCGTCTGGACGCCGCGGCCCTCCTCGCCGACGAGTTGGGCGGGGACGGCGGCGAACTCGACCTCCGACGACGGCAGCGAGCGCGTGCCGAGCTTGTCCTTGAGCCGCTGGATGCGGAAGCCGGGCTGGCCGCCCTCGCGGCCGGGACCCTCGATCAGGAAGCAGGAGAGGCCGGCGTCGGTCTGGGCGAGCGTCAGGAAGACGTCGCACGGCGGGTAGGAGCAGAACCACTTGTGGCCGCTGATCTCCCACCAGCCGTCGCCGACCGGGTTGGCGGTCGTCGTGTTGGCGCGGACGTCGGAGCCGCCCTGCTTCTCGGTCATCGCCATCCCGGCGAGCGCGCCGCCGTCGTAGTCGGGCTTGACCAGGCGCGGCTCCCACTCGGCTGCCAGCTCGGGGTTCTCGCGCAGCGCGGGGACGATTGCATGGGTCATCGAGACCGGGCACATCACGCCCGCGTTGACCTGCGACCAGGTCATGAACAGCGCGGCGCGCACGGCGTGGGCGCCCGGCTGTGGGTCGCGCCACGGCAATCCGTGGCACTCGCGCTCGATCGCCTGGCGCAGCAGCCAGTGCCAAGACGGGTCGAGCTCGACCGCGTCGACGCGGTTGCCGTAGCGGTCGTGGCTGCGCAGGATCGGCTCGTTGCGCTCGGCGCGCTCGGAGTGGGCGAGCGCCTCCGGGCTGCCGGCGAGCGCGCCGGCGTCGCGCAGGCGGTCGACCCCCCAGCCGCCACCCTCGCGCTCCAGCGCCTCACGCAGCGCGATGTCCGCGTCGAAGACGTTGTAGGGCGCGAGCGGCGGCGCCTGGTTGAAGACGTCGTGGGTCGAGTAGCTGGGGGCGGAATCGGAATAGGTGCTCATCCGCCCCCGAACGCTACTTGAGCTTCAGCTTCGTTACCACTCCTCCGTGGTCCGATGCCCAGAGGCCGGACTTGGTGCGGCTGTTGGCCGGATTGGTGCCGACGATCTTGGCGTTGAGCGGCTTGACCTTGCCCTTGCCGAAGATCTGGTCGATCCGGTGGTCGAACGGGCTCGGCTTCGGCGGATCGGTCAGCGAGTCGGTCTTCAGGCAGCACTCGTAGCCCGGCTTGCTCTTGTAGAGCCATGGCCAGGTGTCCTTGAGGCCGGACGCCGTCAGCACGTTCCAGGCGCCGGGCGGTGAGCCGCCGGCGTTGTTCGGATCGGAGTTCATGTCACCGACCACGATCACCCGCTGGCCCTTGATCGGGCCACCGGCTGCCACCAGCTCGGTCGCCTGAGCGACACGCGTCGCCTCGAGGTAGGCCTCGAGGTGGGTGTCGATGAAGCGGAACTTCTTGCCGTTGAGCTTGGCGTCGGCGTAGGCGTAGCCGCGCTTGACGTTGAAGACGCCACCCTGGGTCGGGAACGGGATCGTCGCCGTGAAGTTGGCGCCGCCCTTCTTGGTGATCTTCAGGCCCTTGCGCGCCTTGTTGACGAGCACGACGTCGCGCATCGTCAGGCGTACGTCGAAGCCCCCGCTGCTGGCGCCCTCGATGTCGGCCTCGTTGGTGGTCCGCACCGCCGAGTACTTCAGCCCGTTCTGCTTCAGCGCCTTGAGCAGCAGCTTGACGTAGTCGAACTCGACCTTGGTCGCGTTCGGCGTCGTCGACCCGTCGCTCGGACCGGTGCGCCAGAGCGCGGCCTCCTGGAGACCGATCAGGTCGGGCTTCGTCCGCTTGATCTCCTTGGCGATCAGCTTCGAGCGCGCGGGGAAGTTCGTCGCCTTGACCTGGTCGAAGCCGGCGGTGACGGCGGCCTTGAACGCGTCAGGGTTCGGCGCGGTCGCGATCTTGAGCAGATCGGTGCCGAGATAGAGGTTGCGCGTCATCACCGTGACGTTCGAGTCGCTCTGCTTGGCCTTCGCCTTCTTGGCCTCGGCGGCGGGAGCGATCGCGGCGAGCGCCGTGACGGCGAGCAGGGCGGCCAGTAGGCGGCGCCCGAGCGTGCGATTCATGTTTGGCGTTCCTTCCTGCTGTTTAACGGGGCAGCAGGCGCCTCCCACGGGTCAGGGTAGTGGCAAGCGCGCACCTAGTGCGTCGTTTACCCGTTCGGCGGTCCGATCCCACGTGAACGCCGCCGCGCGCTCGCGGCCGGCGGCGACCAGCCGTTCGCGCGTGGCTGGGTCGGTCGCTGCTGCGACGCACGCGGTGGCGAAGGCGGCGGGGTCGTCCGGGTCGGCGTAGAGGGCGGCGTCGGCGCAGGTCTCGGGGAGCGCGCCGCGGGTCGTGGTGACGACGGGCGTGCCGGCGGCCATCGCCTCGAGGCAGGGCAGGCCGAAGCCCTCGTAGAGCGAAGGGAGGGCGAACGCGGCCGCTCCGGCGTAGAGAGCGGGGAGGTCGGCCGCGGCGACGTAGCCGAGGCGGCGGGCGGCCGCGCCGCTGTTCCCCGCGGGGGATGGGCCGACTCCACCGGCCCGCATGTACGCGCGGCCGCCGCCGGCGATCGCGATGTCGAGCCCGGCGGCGGCGGCAAGCGTGGGCGCGATCGCGTCGAGCAGGCCGAGGTTCTTGCGTGCGATCGCGGTGCCGACGGCGAGCACGTAGGGGCGGCGGTCGAGTCCGAGGCGGCGGCGCAGCGGGGCGGGGTCGGGCGTGGCGTGGAAGGCCGGGTCGACGCCCCAGGGGATGGCGACGACGCGGTCGGCTGGCATCCCAAGCAGCTCGGTCAGCTGATCGCGGACGAGCTCCGACGGAGCGATCGCCAACTGGGCGCGGCGGGCCGTCGCACGCAGGAGGGCCCGGTGCCAGGCGCCGTAGGCGCGGCCGTACCAGTCCGGCTCGACGAGCGGCGCGAGGTCGTGGACCACCACGGCATTGCGCCGGCTTGCGATTGGGACGGCGTTGGCGGGGGAGAAGAGCAGCTCAGCGTCGCGGGCGAGGACCGGTAGCGCGAGCTGCTCCCAGGCGTGGCCGGCGCGGTGAGCGAGCGCTCGCGGCGGGGCGACGACCCGGTAGCGGTTCGGGGCGCGGGCCGGCAGGCGGGCGACCAGCTCGCGAGTCACGCGCTCGACGCCGCCGACGTCGTCCCGCAGCGCGGCGCGCGCGTTGATCGCGATCGGGGCGGAGCGGGCCCCGCTCATCGGGACAGCTCTTCGACGAGGGATCGGAAGCGGCTGCGCGCGACGTCGCGGTCGAGCTCGGCCTCGGCGTGCGCGCGCGCCGCGCGGCCCAGCTCGGGCGCGCGGGAGACGGCGTCGACCAGTGCGGCGGCAGCGGCGCGGGCGTCGCCGGGCGGGTAGAGGACGCCGCAGCTCGGATCGACGATCTCGAGTGGGCCGGCGGCGGCGGGAGCGACTACCGGACGGCCGCAGGCCAGCGCCTCGGCGACCGCCATGCCATAGGGCTCGCGGTCGGCGCAGTGCAGCAGGCAGGTGGCGCCGGCGAGCGCGGCGGGGACGTCCTCGACCTGGCCGGCGAAGTCGACGCGGCCGGCGAGATCCGGCTGGCCGGCGCGTCGTCTCAGCTCGGCCAGCAGCTCGGCCCCGGCCGCCGTGAGCGGGGCTCCGACGATCCGCAGGCGGAGGCCGGGCAGCTCGCGCGCCGCGAGCGCGACGCTCTCGAGCGCCAGGTCGGGCCGCTTCCAGTCGACGATCGCTCCCAGCAGCAGTGCCGTCGGCGCTGCCTCGGCGCCCTGGCCGCTGGTCCCGGCGACGCGACCGGCGGGCGGCCTGAACCGAGTGAGGTCGACGCCGGGGCGGACGACCGCGACCGGCACGCCCAGCCGGCCGTGCGGGTCCAGATCGTCGGCGATCGCTTGGGAGAGCGCGATCGCCAGGTCGGTCCGCCTCGCCGCCGCCCGCACCGCGCGGCCGACGAGCGGGCTCGGCAGCAGGTCGTTGTGCTGGAAGACGACTGGCGGACGGGGCTGCAGGCCGCGCAGGCCGATCGCGCAGGAGAGCGCGGGACGCATTCCCCAGGCGACGACGCAGCGCGGGCGCCGCTGGGCGACGATTCGGCGAATCTCGCGCGCGTGCGCCGCCATCCGCAGTGGCATCGCGATCCTGTCGCGGCGCCCGGCACGCAGCTCGACGCGCCGCCGGGTCAGCGTCGCCACCTCGATCCCGGCGGCGCGCGCCCGTTCGGCCAGCGGACCCTCGGGACAGGCGAGGGCGACCGGTCCGGGGAGCGCCGTAGCGTGGTCCAACAGGATCCGCTCCGCGCCGCCGAGCAGCGACGTGTAGCTGACGAAAAGCGCCTGCGGGGGCGTTGACACTCCGGCCGAACCTACCATTGGCACAGGCAGCGATGAGCGAACCGACACCCACTCTCACGGTCGCCGTCTGCACGCGCGGCCGGCCGGACAAGGTGCGGGCGACGCTCGACGCGCTCGACGCGGGCGCTCCGGGGGCGCCGCTGATCGTCGTCGACCAGGGAGCGGCGCCGTCGCCTGCGCTGGCCGAACGGGCCGCCGCAGATTCGCGGCTGATCGTGCTCCACGACAGCGGCCGGGGCCTCTCGCGGGCGCGCAACCTCGCGCTCGCCGCCGCCGGGACGGACTGGATCTGCTTCGTCGACGACGACTGCCTGGTGGACGTGGACTTCGGGGCTGCGCTCGCCGCCGAGATCGCCGCGCACCCGGCGGCGGACTGGATCGCCGGCGACGTGCGGGCGGGGGAGAGCACTGCGGCTGGCGGCGCTGGCGACCTTCCGCCGGTGACGACCTTCCCGGTCGACCGGCCGCTGGTCCGCAGTGGCGGCCGGACGCTGCCGGGCGCGATCGGCTTCGGCGTCCTGTTCTGCGTCCGCCGCGCGACGGCGCGGCGGCTCGGCGGCTGGGACGAGCGGCTGGGCCCGGGGGTGGCCGAGCTGCCGGCGGCCGACGACATGGACTTCAACCACCGGCTGCTGCGCGCGGGCGGGGTCGCGGTGCTGTCGCCCGCGGTGCGGGCGGTCCACGACCAGTGGCGCTCGGGGGACGAGGTGGTCGAGTTGCAGCGCGGCTATGCGCGCGCCTGGGCCGGCTTCGCCTGCAAGCACCTCGGCCGTGGCGCCGGCGGCGGGCTGCGGCTGTGGGCCTGGGGCATGGTCGACGTGCTCGACATGACGGCCAGCGCCGCGCGGCGGCGGTCGCGGCTGCGCGCGCGGATCGCGCTGGCGAAGCTGCGCGGCCTGGCCGAGGGGACGCTGCTGGGCCTGCGGAGGCGGTGGTGAGCGGCGACCGGCTCGGCTTCCCGCTCGCCGAGCTGCGCGCGCGCACCGCCCGCGGCGGGCTGCTGAACGGCCTCTTCCTCGGCGGCGGTGAGGGGCTCGCCCTGCTTCAGGGGCTGATCGTCACCGCGCTGCTCGGACCTGTCGCGATCGGCCTCTACGGAATCGTCACGACGACGGCGATGACGATCGTCCAGCTGCGCCGGATCGGGATCGACGAGGCCTTCGTGCAGCAGGAGGCCGACGACCAGGAGGACGAGTTCCGGCGCGCGTTCGGAGTCGAGCTGGGAGTCGGGCTCGCCGGCTCGCTGACGATCGCGCTCCTCGCGCCCGTCGTTGCGCTCGTCTACGGCGACGAGGAGCTGCTGTGGCTGACGCTCGCCGTCGCCTACCTGCCGCTCGCGTTCTCCCTGCAGGCGCCGCAGTGGGTCTTCTTCCGCCGGATGGACTTCCTGCGCGTGCGGCTGCTCCAGTTCGCGATCCCGCTCGTGACGTTCGCGGTGACGGTGCCGCTGGCGGTCGCCACCGACAGCGTCTGGGCGCTGGTCGTCGGCCCGCTGTGCGGCAACGCGGTCGCCGTGGTCGCGGGGGTCGCGATCTCGCCATATCCGCTGCGGCCGATCTTCGACCGCGCCGCGGCCCGCCGCTACCTGCGCTTCTCGTGGCCGATCCTCGTCACCGCGCTCGCCGTGCTGGTCGTCCAGCAGGGCCAGGTGCTGGCATTCGACCTCGAGGGCGGCCTGGCGGCGGCGGGGTTCATCACATTGGCGTTCACGCTGACCCGCTACGCCGATCGCGCCGACCAGATCGTCGCCACGACGATCTACCCTGCGATCTGCGCCGTCGTCGACCGACCGGACACGCAGCAGCGGATCTTCCTCGCGGCGAGCCGGCTGACGCTGATCTGGGCGCTGCCGTTCTGCGCCGCGCTGATCCTCTTCGCCCCGGATCTCGTCGCGCTGGCGCTCGGCGACGAGTGGGCGCCGGCGGTGCTGCTGATCCAGGGCCTGGCTGGCGCGGCCGCGCTGCAGCAGGTCGGCTACGTCTGGTTCTCCTTCTACCGCGCCCGCGCCGAGACGCGGCCGCAGGCGGTCGAGTCCGCGGCGATGGTCGCCGCCTTCCTCGCGCTCGCCGTGCCCGGGCTCTTCCTCTGGGGTTACGAGGGCTTTGTCGCCGGCCGCATCGCCGTCTCGCTGGCGATGCTCGCCGTGCGCGAGCGCTACGTCCGCGCGCTGTTCCCCGAGATCCGCCTCGCGCGCATCGCCGTGCGCGGCGCCGCCCCGGTGCTCGTCGCCGTCGCGGCCGTCCTGCTCTGGCGCTTCGCGGCCGGCGGCGGCGATCGCGCCGCCGCTGAGGCGATCGCCCAGCTCGCCGCCTTCCTCGCCATCGCGGGCCTCCTCACCTGGCGCTTCGAGCGTCCGCTGCTGGGAGAGGTGCTGACTCACTTCCGCGCCTCCGAGGAGCCGCAGGTAGTGCGCTAGCCGCGGCTGGCTCAGCGCCGCGCGCAGCGGGTGGCCACCGCCGCCTTGACGCGACAGCCCTCGAGGCGGAGGGCGGTGCGGCGGTAGACGTGGAAGGCGGGCTTGGGGACGATCTTGCCGGAGGGCAGGCGGTGGCGGAGGCCGGCGAAGAAGAAGATCGAGTCGTTGGGCCGGTCGTTGGTGACCCACGTGTAGTAGTAGACGCTGGTCAGGCGCAGCCGTTTGCGGTGGCGGGCGAGCAGCGGGAGCGCCTTGCGCAGGCGGGCGGCCTGGCCGCGGCGGTCGGTCGAGACGCCGATGCCCTTGACCTTCCCCTTCGAGGAGGGCCAGCCGAACTCCGTCACGGTGACGGGCTTGCGGCGGTCGCCGTGCCCGGCCATCACCGCGCGGACTCGCTCGAGGATCTCGACCACGCCCTCGGGCGGCTTCGTGTAGGGATGGATCGCGACCTCGTCGAAGAGGCGGCGGGCGCCGCGGACGCGGTAGATCCGCTCGAGGTCGTTCCAGCTGACGTTCGCCAGGCCGGCGAGCACGATGCGCGCGCCCGGGTCGGCGCGCTTGACCGCGGCGCGGCCGGCGCGCAGCAGCTTCACGTAGCCCGGCGCCCAGTCGCGCTCGGTCCAGGAGTAGCGCAGGTTCGGCTCGTTCCAGAGCTGCCAGCGGCGGATCGGGCGGCGCGGCAGCGTCGGGTTCTCGGCCCAGAAGTCGCCGCGCGGCCCGTAGCGCCGGACGAGCGCGCCGACGAAGCGGGCGTAGGTGGCCGTCCCCTTCGGCGGCGAGCCGAAGACGCCGGGGCGCTTGGAGGCCCAGCCGGGGGCGGTCGTCACGTTCGCCAGGAACGTCAGGCCGCGGGCGGCGGCCGCGGCGACCATCGGGTCGTAGCGCGTGAAGGTCGTCGGCACGCCGCCGACGGCGACGAACTCGGCGCGCTGCGCCTCGGGAACCTGGGCGAAGTCGCGGTAGGGCTGGCCGTCGATCCAGTGGAACGCGAAGCGGACGCTCTCGACGCCGCTGGCGACCATCGTGTCCATCTCCTCGGCCGGGTCGTAGCCGGGCGCGTTCATCGGCCCGTCGATCATCACCCCGGCGAAGCCGAACGGAACGCGCGCGCTGGCCTGCGAGGCGACGGAGGCCAGGGCAAGGACCGCCGCGAGGATGGCGAGCGCCAGACGGAGGGATTTGCGCATCGTTTGTGTGAACCCAGCCTCGGAGCGAAAGCTGCGCCACCCGCTAGCGGCGAGCATGCCTGCAACGGCGTGCCGTTGCAAGCGCCAGCGCGCCGCAGGCGGTCAGCGCCAGGCCGATCGCCGCCAGGCCGAGCGGCTCGGCGCCGGTGTGCGGCAGGGTTCCCTGCGGCGCCGAGGCCGTCTCGCCGGCGACGCTCGTCGCGGTGTCCGGAGCGGACGTGGGCGCTGGCGCCGACGGGGAGGAGGTCGGCGTGTCGCCGCCGCTCGGCCCGTCGCCGGGCGAAGACGGCGACTGCTGGCCGGATTGGCCGTCGCCGGTGACCAGCGGGTCGGCGTACTGGCGGTCGCCCGCACTCTGGGCCAGTCCTGCCGGCGCCGGCGCCAATGTCAGGACCGTGAGCACCGACGCGACTGTCACCGCCGTCCGACGTCGCGCTCCGAAACCGTCCATAGCGGCGAGGGTAGCGATGTACGAAGTGGATAAACCGATGTTTCGCTCCTTCACAACGCGCATACACTCGAACTGTGCGTATGCCGACAAGACCCGGTTCGCGTACCCGGGTCGCTCTGGTCCACGACTTCCTGATCGGGGTCCGCGGCGCTGAGCGCGTCTTCTTCGAGATCTGCGATCTCTATCCGGAGGCCGACGTCTTCTCGCCGATCTACGACGAGCAGGGGACCGAGGGCCGGCTCGCGGGCCGCAACGTCCAGAGCTCGTTCCTCCAGCGCGTCCATCCCGGCAAGCGCACCTTCCGCGCCCTGTTGCCGCTCTACCCGGCGGCGATCCGCTCGTTCGACCTCGCCGGCTACGACCTCGTGATCTCCAGCTCGAGCGCCTGGGCGCACGCCGCGCGCCGCCGCGAGGACGCCACCCACGTCTGCTACTGCCACAACCCGTTCCGCTATGCCTGGAACGAGCGCGACCGCACGCTCGCCGAGCGCCGCGACCCGCTCACGCGCGCGCTGCTCGGCGCCTTCCTCCGCCGCTGGCGTGAGTGGGATCGCGCCGCCGCGCGTCACGTCGACCGCTACGTCACGAACTCGCGCACGACCCAGCGGCGGATCGGCGACTACCTGGGCCGCGACTCGACGGTCGTCTACCCGCCGGTCGGGACCCACCGCTTCGCGCCCGGGGAGGCGCGCTCGCACTACGTGCTGCTGTCCGCGCTGATGTCGCACAAGCGGATCGACCTCGCGATCGAGGCGTTCAACCGGCTCGGGCGGCCGCTGATCGTCGTCGGCGACGGGCCGGACGAGGGACGGCTGCGGTCGCTCGCGGGACCGACGATCCGCTTCGCCGGACGGGTCGACGACGAGCGGGCGGCGCAGCTGCTGGCGAGCGCGCGGGCGGTCGTGGTGACGTCGATCGAGGAGTTCGGCATCGCCGCGGTCGAGGCCCAGGCCGCCGGACGGCCGGTGATCGCGGCGGGCGCCGGCGGGGCGCTGGAGACCGTCGTCGAGGGTGTCACCGGCACGCTGTGGAACGGCGGCGCGGGGGAGCTCGCCGCGGCGGTCGCCGAGTTCGACGCGCTGGGGGTCGAGCCGATGGACTGCGTCGAGAACGCGCGCCGCTTCGACACGGCGATCTTCCGCGAGGCGTTCCCGCGCGAGGTCGACGCCGCGCTGCTGGAGCGTCACGGGGTCGGCGCTCAGGCCGGTGGCGCGAACGGCACGAGCAACGGGCACGGCGGCGCGAGCGCTCAGCGACCGGCGCGGGGAACGAGGATCTCGTAGTCACCGGCGCGGGCGAGGAGGCGGTAGCGGTCGGCCACCCACCTGTCGAGGAGTCGCACGCCGGTCGGGCGACCGCGCAGGTTCGGCTCGCGCACGGTCGACGCGAGATCGGTCCAGC
The DNA here is from genome assembly GCA_035715585.1 of Thermoleophilaceae bacterium. Taxonomy (GTDB): domain Bacteria; phylum Actinomycetota; class Thermoleophilia; order Solirubrobacterales; family Thermoleophilaceae; genus JAAYBF01. Next base: position 17,292 of record DASTKX010000018.1, on the reverse strand, counting down.
GCACGATCGCGCGTGGGCGGTCGCGCGTCAGCTCGGCGACGAGCGCGCGCTGGTCGGCGGCCGACGTCTGGATCGCATAGTCGTGGCGGGTCGGGTTCGGGCGGTCGGCGACGAGGTAGACGAGCGGCTGGTTGAAGCGAACGAGGTCGGAGCGTCTGGCGATCGTGTAGATCGGGGCGCCGGGTTCGACCGCGCGGCCGACGATCGCCGCCATTCGGGCGAGCGCACGCGCCTCGGCCGGCGAGGCTTCGGCGCCGTCGGCGATCGGCAGGTCGATCGCGGCGAGCTCGGGCGGACGGAGGAGGGCGGAGACCCGGTTCGCCGCGCCGTAGGCGAGCAGCAGCGCGAAGACCGCAGCGGCGACGGTCACGGCGACTCGGCTCGATCGTCGCGCGCCGCGCAGCGGCGAGCCGGTGGACGCCCAGGCGATCGCGGGCGGCAGCGCGGCGGCGAGGACGACGATCAGCGGCGTGGCGTGGAACTCGTCGGCGCGCGACAGCAGGTAGGCGAGGCAGCCGCCGCCGAGCACCGCGAGCGCGGCGGCGGACTGCGCGACGCGGCCCTCGGCGCGCGCCCTCAGGCCACCGAGCAGGACGAGCAGCGCGAGTCCCGCGACGGCGAGCAGCGGGGCGTAGAAGCCGAGCAGGTCCTTGCCGTCCTCGGCGGCGTAGCTGGGCGGCCATGCCCGCAGCGAGCCGTCGTAGGAGAGCGGGAAGGGGAGCGTCCAGTAGTCGCGCTCGCGCAGCGAGGCGCCGACCAGCGCGTCGTACAGGTCGGCCGGGCCGACCGCGACCAGGAACGGCAGGTAGGCGAGCAGGCCGAGCCCGGCAGCGGTCGCGGCGTAGAGCACGACCGCGCGCAGCCGGTCGCGGCCGGGCGCCGGTCGCAGCGCGAGCGCGGCGACCACCGCCGCGCCCGCGTAGAGGCCGAAGTCGAGTCGCCACGCGGCGGCGAGCGCGGTCAGCAGTCCCGCGGCCAGGGTCGCGCGGCGAGTGTCGCCGCTCGTCGCCGCGAGGACCGCCAGCAGCGCGAGCAGCAACGCCGGCGCGAACGGCGTCGCGCTCGTCGGCTGGGCCATCGCGCACGCGGCGACCAGCCAGCCGGTCACGGCCAGCCAGGTCGGCGCCCCCTCGCGCCGCGCCAGCAGGTAGACCGTGACGGCGACCGCCGCATCGACGAGGCTGCGCAGGACGCGCCAGCCGATCAGCGAGGGGTTGAGCAGATCGAACGACCAGCCGAGCAGGTAGGGGTGAGCCGGGCCGTAGGGCCAGGCGAAGTCGGCGTACGGCGCCTGGCCGTCGGCGATGCGCGCCGCCGCCTGCAGGACCAGCCCCTCGTCGAACTCGGCGCCGCCGCGGCGCAGCGTGAACGCGGAGATCGCGAGCGCGCCGGCGAACAACAGCCCGAGGAGCCCGACCCGTGAGCGCGGCGCCGACACGGCGCCCAATATCGCAGGCGCTGCTCGGCGCGGCGCTCGTCTGCGCCACCGGATGGCTCTGCTTTCGCTCCGGGGGCTTCTTCCACGAGCCGCGCGCGACGCTGGCGATCGCGGCATGGGTGGGCGTCGCGGTCGTCGTCCTCGTCCCGAGCGGCCCGGTCGCGCGGCTCGCGATCGTGCCGCCGTCGAACGCGGGGCGGATCGCCGTCGCCGGCCTGCTCGCGCTCGCCGGTTGGACCGCGCTGTCGCTGCTCTGGGCGCCGCTCGGCGAGGCGGCGCGCGAGGACGTCTGGCGGCTCGCGCTCTACGCCGCCGCGCTGCCGCTCGCCGTCGCGGCGTTCCGCGAGCGCGGGGTGGCGCGCGCGCTCGAGCCGGCGCTGGCGCTGCTCGCGGTCGTCGTCGTCGGCTACGGCCTGCTCGGCGACCTCGGCCTGCTGGACCTGACGAGCTCGTTCGCCGCCGACGGCCGGCTCGACCAGCCGCTCAGCTACTGGAACGCGATGGGGGCGCTCGCGGCCGTCGGCGTGCTGCTCTGTGCCCGGATCGCCAGCGACCGGACACGCGTCGGGGCGCAGCGCGCGGCGGCCGCGCTGGCGCTCCCGCCGTTGCTCGCGGGCCTCTACCTCACCTATTCGCGCGGAGCGTTGGCGGCGGTCGCGCTCGGTCTCGTGACGCTGGCGCTGCTGACGCCCGAGGCGCGACCGCTCTGGGCGCGCGCGGGGCGCGGCTGGCGGCTCGCCGTCGGCTGGGGCGCCGTCGCCCTGCTCGCCGCGACCCTCGTCCTCGTCGCGGTCGACCGTGCGTCGCCGCCGGCGCGCGGCGCGACGGCCGATCGCTTCGCCGACATCGGCAGCAACCGCGCCGACTACTGGCGGGTGGCCGCCGACTCGTTCGCGGACGCGCCGCTGCGCGGCGTCGGGACGGCCGGTTTCCGCGTCGAGTGGCTGCGCGAGCGCGACGTCGCCGAGGGCGCCGTCGACGCCCACTCGCTCTACCTCGAGACAGCCGCGGAGCTCGGCCTCGTCGGGCTGGCGGCGCTGGCGGCGCTGCTCGCCGGCGCCGCGATATGCGCGCGCCGGCTGGCGTTCGAGGACGCGGCCTTGGCCGCCGGTCCGTGCGCCGCGCTCGCCGCTCTCGCGCTCCACGCCGGGATCGACTGGGATTGGGATCTGCCGGCGCTGGGGCTGGTCGGCCTGCTGCTGGTGGGTGTTGCGATCGCCCGCGCCGGAATGGCGGAGGAGCGTTGAGCACCGTCGCCAGGGCGCCGGCGCCGGCGAGTGGCCACGTCGATCCGGTCGTCGCGCCGCCGCCCGGAAATCCGCGCTTCCCGCATGTCGACGGCCTGCGCGCGATCGCCGCGCTGAGCGTGCTCGTCTACCACACCGCCTATTCGTCGGGGGCGACCGACGCCTGGTACGGGCCGGTGCTCGGTCGGCTGGAGATCGGCGTCGCGCTGTTCTTCGCGATCTCCGGCTTCCTGCTCTACCGGCCTTTCTTCGCCGCGCACCACGCCGGCGCGCCGCGGATCCGCACGCGCGACTACCTGCGCCGCCGGGTGCTGCGGATCGTCCCCGCCTACTGGCTCGCGCTGACGGTGCTGGCGATCTACCCGGGGCTGCTCGGCGTCTTCACCGGCGACTGGTGGATCTACTACGGCTTCGGCCAGATCTACCAGCTGGAGACCTTCGTCAACGGGATCCCGCAGGCGTGGACGCTCTGCGTGGAGGTGACCTTCTACCTCGCGCTGCCGTTCTACGCGCTCGCCCTGCGCCGGCTCTGCCGCGGCCGCTCCCGGCGGGCGGTCGTGACGATCGAGCTGAGCGTGCTCGCGCTGCTGGCGCTCGCGTCGCTGATCTTCCGAACGCTCGCGATCGCGAGCGGGCCGACGGTGGTCTTCTCCTGGCTGCCGGGGATGTTCGGCTGGTTCGCGCCGGGGATGGCGCTGGCGGTGATCAGCGTGGCGCTGCACGAGCGCGACCGGCCGTGGGCGCCGATGGCGGTGGCCGCGCGTCACCCGGGACTCGTCTGGCTGGCCGCCGCGGTCGCGTTCCTGGCGATGGCGCTGACGGTCTCCGCCCCGCTGTCGACCGGGACGATCTACACAGCGGGCGAGTCGTTCCGGATCTACGTGCTGTCGGCGCTGGTGGCGATCCTCGTCCTGCTGCCGGCGGTTGCGGGGGCCGAGCGGGGCGGCTGGCCGCGGCGGCTGCTGATGCTGCCGTGGCTGGCCTGGCTCGGCCTCGTCTCCTACGGGATCTTCCTCTGGCACCACACGCTGATGAGCTGGCTGGTGGGGCAGGACGTCATGGAGCGGGCGCCGGGCAGCGGCTTCATCGTGCTGACCGCGCTCACGCTCGCTCTGGCCGTGGTCTGCGCCGCCGGCAGCTACTACCTGGTCGAGCGCCCGATCCTGCGCTTCAAGGACTGGCGCCGACGGAGAGCGGGTTGAGCTCGCCCGCGCGCCGCCTGGCGGCGGCGGCCTCGGCTGGTGCCGCGGCGACCGCGAGGACGCCCCATGCGACGTAGCTGTCGGGCTCGCGCCGCGAGGCGATCCGAGCGAGTCGCGCCGCAACGCCCGGTCGCTCGATCCGCAGGCCGACCGCGATCCGGTTCAGCGGTTCCGCTCCACGGCACTCGCGCACGACCTCGTCGACGTGTCCGCGCAGCTCCGCGGCGGGAGCTTGGCTGGCGAGGTATGCCCGCTCGACGGCGTCCTGGCAGCCCTCTTGGTCGCGCTCCAGCCCGACCAGCGACACCGCGACCGCGATCGCGACGGCGGCGAGGAGCAGGCGGGCGATGAGCGTCGACCGCATCGCGGCCAACGATAGCCCCGAGCCGGGCCGCTGGCGGCTGCTGCCGCTCCTGCTCGCCGGAGCGGCCTATGCGCTCGCCTTCGCCCAGCGGCCGGGCGAGCTGGTAGCCGACACGAAGATCGACCTCCACACCGACCCGCTGCGCTTCCTCGCCGACGCGGCCGCGGCGTGGGCGCCGTCGGGCGGGCTCGGCCAGGTGCAGGCGGGCCAGTACGCCGGCTACCTCTGGCCGATGGGGCCGTTCTACGCGCTCGGGGACCTGGTCGGGCTGGCGCCTTGGGTCGTCCACCGGCTCTGGCTGGGGACGCTGCTGGCGATCGCGGCCTGGGGCGTGGTGCGGCTGCTCGACGCTCTGCTCGACCGTCCGCGCGGCGTGCCGGCGCTCGTCGCGGGGACGCTGGTGGTCGCGAACCCCTACGTGGTCGTGTTCGCCAACCGGACCAGCGTCACGCTGCTCGCCTACGCCTTGCTGCCGTGGCTGCTGCTCTGCGTCCAGCGCGGGTTGCGCGAGCCGGGCGGCTGGTGGTGGCCGGCGGCGCTGGCGCTGCTGGTCACCTCGCTCGGCGGCGGAGTGAACGCGGCGGTCGCCGGCTGGGTGCTGCTCGGGCCGGCGCTGCTGGTCGTCTACGAGGTCGGCTGCGGCGGGATCGGATGGCGGGACGCCGGGCGCTTCCTGCTCCGGGCGCTGCCGCTGGCGCTGCTCGCGTCGGCATGGTGGATCGCGCCGATCCTCGTGCAGGTCGGCTACGGCGTCGACTTCCTGGCGTTCACCGAGCCGGCGGGCGCGATCTGGACGTCGACGAGCATGAGCGAGAGCCTGCGCCTGATGGGTTTCTGGGTGGCCTACCTTGGGGTGGGTTACGGCTCACAGCTCAGCCCAGCGTTCGACACGGCGCCGACGCTGCTCGGGGCGCCGGCGCTGATCGTGTCCTCGTTCGTGATCCCGGGACTGGTGCTTGCCGGCTTCGCCTGGACACGGCGCTGGCGTTACGGGCCGTTCTTCGCGGCACTGGCGCTGCTCGCGCTGCTCGTGATGTTCACCGGCTTCCCCGACGGGGCCCCGCTGCGCCGGGCACTGCACTGGTCGTATGACCGTGTCGAGCTGGTCCAGTTCCTGCGCACGACCTACAAGGTGGGGCCGCTGTTGGCGTTGGCGCTGGCGTGCCTCGCCGGAGTGGCGGCCGGTGTGCTGTGGGAGCGGTTGCGCGGGCGGCTCGCGCTCGCGGTAGCCGCGTCGGTTGCGGCCGCCGCGCTCGTCGTCGGCTGGGCGTGGCCGCTGTTCGACGGCCGAGCCGTCGATGGGCAGATCTCCTTCGACGCGGTGCCGGCGGACTGGGAGCGGGCGGCGGCGGATGTCGACGACGAGCTGCCGCGTGGGACGCGCGCGCTGGTCCTGCCCGGCCAGGTCTTCCCCTTCTACCGCTGGGGCGGTACCCAGGACGCGCTGCTGCCGGCGCTGACGGATCGGCCGGTGGCGGTGCGGGGCGTGGTGCCCTACGCCGACCTGCGCGCTGTCGATCTGCTCTGGGGGACCGATGCGCTGCTCCAGCAGCAGCGGGTGCTGCCGGGGCAGCTGGGACCGCTGATCCGGCTGATGGGCGCCGGCGAAGTGATCGCCGCGACTGATGACGACCGCGATCGCAGCGGGGCCGTCGATCCGCGCGCTGCTGCTGCGCAGCTGGCGCGTGGGGCAGACCTCTCGTCCCCTCGCCGCTTCTTCGGAGCTGTGCGCGCCCATCCGGTAACCGGCTCGCCGGGGCTGGTCCGCGTCCAGCCGCTGCGTGGGCCGCTGGTCGTCGACGGCTCCGCCGCGACGCTGGCCGGCCTCGCGGCACTCGGCTCGTTGCCGCGTGAGCGGGCGATCCTCTACGCCTCCGATCAGACGCCGGACGGCCTGCGCCGCGCCGCGCGTGGCGGCGCCGAGATCGTCGTCGGCGACTCCAACCGACGCCGGGTGATCCTGGCTTCGCAGCCACGGCAGGCCGAGGGCACGACGCTGGCCGCCGATGCCGAGATCCCACGCGACGGCGCGGTTCTGAACCCGTTCGCCGATCGCGGGACCGAAGCCCAGACGGTCGCCGTCTACGACGGCGCGGCCGCGCTGACCGCCCCGTTCTCACCCTCGTTCGTCCAGTTCCCCGAGCACCGGCCGTACGCCGCGTTCGACGGCGACCCGGCGACGTGGTGGAGCGCCGAGCGCAACTTCGACGACGACCGCCGCTGGATCGAGATCGACTTCGGCCGGCCCATCGACGTCCCATCGATCGAGCTGCTGCCGCAGCGTGAGGCGCGCACCGATCTGACAGTGGTCGAGATCGCCGGTCGGCGCCACGAGCTCCATCCCGGCTGGAACCGGTTGCCGCTCGGCTTGCGCGACGTCGATCGCCTGCGGATCGCGATCGCCGGGGTCGATGGCCCGCCGACGACACGGACGCGCGGGCCCGGCGCGATCGCCGAGCTGCGTATCCCGGGCGTGCGCGTGCGCGAGTGGCTGCGACCGCCGGTCGTGGCGACGGACGCGCTGGTCGGCGAGGACCTGGCCCACGCGCCGCTCGGCTTCGTCTTCGAGCGAACTACCGGCAACGATCCGTTCCACCGTCGCGCGCGCACCGACCCCGACTCAACTTCAGTCCCGTCAGGCGACAACCAGAGCGCCGCGCTCGTCGCGGCGGCCGGCGACGGCGAGAAGTCGATCGCGCGCCGCTTCGAGCTGCCGTCGGCGCGTCGCTGGCGCGCGGACGGTTGGGTGACGGTGGCGCCGGGACGGCGTCGCGCCGTGGTCGAGCGCTACGGCGGCGCCGGCGGGCGGCTCGATCTCCCGTGCGGCGTGGTGACAGCCCGGGTGACGCCGCGCAGATCCAGGCCGGTCCGCGGGCCTGACGGCCGCCGCGCCGCAGCCCGTACGGGACGCCTGCCACTCCAGCCCTCGGGCACAGTCGCCGACGTTCTCGCCGGCCGGCCGCTGCGCGCCCGCTCCTGCGGTCCCGTCGTCGCCCTGCCCGCCGGGGAGGCGACGCTGGTGAGCCCCGCCGGTTCCCTGCGGGCGGACCTGTTGCGTCTGCGCTCGCCCGCGCCCAGTCCGCTGCCGCCGCCGACGAGTCCCGGTCGCGTGCTCGATCCTGGCGACGACGGTCGCGGCAAGCGCGACGGCGTGCGCGTCGCCCTGACCGAGCCGGCCTGGCTCGTCCTCGCCGAGAGCTTCAACCGCGGCTGGCGAGCCGAGTGTGACGGCCGCGACCTTGGCGAGCCGCAGCCGATCGACGGCTTCGCCAACGGCTGGCGAGCGCCGCGCGATTGCCGCGACGTCGACTTCGCCTTTGCGCCCCAACGCACGATGAACGCCGGCTTCGCGCTTTCGGCGATCGCTTGCGCAGCGCTGCTGGCCCTGCTCGCGATCGGCGCCATACGTGGCCAGTACTATCCACCCTCCGAGGTGTCAGGGGATGCGGCGGAGACCGCAACGCCGTTGCGCTGGGCTTTGGCGATTGGCGCCGCGGCGGGGCTCGTCGGCGCGTTCTTGTTCGCGCTGCGCGCAGGGGTCGTGATTGGGCCGGCGGTGGCGCTGCTGCTGTGGCGTGGGGTGGGACCGGCGGCGCTTGCCGTGACCGCCGGCGTGCTGACGGCGCTCGTCCTGCCGGCGATCTACCTCCTCTTCCCGCCCGACGACGCGGGCGGCTTCAACTCCGAGTTCGCCGCCGATCTGACCGGGGCGCACTGGCTGGCGGTAGCCGTCTGGGTGCTGTTCGCCGTTGCCGTCACGCTGACGGTCAGTACGGCCAACCGTCGGCGCCGAGCAGACGCGCAGCCCGGGGCAGGCGGAGAGTCAGCAGCACCTTGACCGCGACGTTGCGGGCGAACCACGGCAGCTGGCCGAGCTGGCGTAGCGCGTTGCCGACACGCGCGAGCCCGCGCAGGTCTTCACGCCGGTAGTCGGCGAGCGAGCCGGCGCGGCCGAGGTAACGCCAGCGGCTGGAGAGGACGAGTAGCCGCAGCTGGGCGCCGGTCACGCCGATCGAGCTGAACGAGTCGTGGATCAGCATCCGGCCGCCGGGTCGCACGCGCGCTCCCCAGTCGGCGATGTCATCACGGGCTGGGGCATAGCGGTGGGCGCCGTCGACATGCAGCAGGTCGATTGCGCCGTCGACGTCGCCGTGTGCCATGTCGGAGAAGCGGCGCAGGTGCTCGACACGGCCGGCGACGCCGGCTGCCGCGAGGTTGGCGTGGAACGTCACCTTGTCGCGCTCGCCGGTGTCGAGCGCGCCACGGATCTCGCGTGGGCCGCGGTCGCTGCCGGCGTGCGGGTCGATCGCCCAGACACGCGCCAGGTCGCCAGCCCCGAGTGCGAGGACGATCGCCGACCGCCCGTGGAAGCTGCCGATCTCGACGATCGTCGCGTCGTCGGGCGCCGCCGTCGCGGCGTCCCACAGCCGCCGCAGCTGGGCGTCGGTCATCCAGCCGTCGACGCCTCGAACGGCTGACAGCGCTGCGCCGAAGCCGGTCACAGCTTGCGCGCCCTGATCACGCAGTTCCAGGTCACCAGCTCGCGCAGCCCGGGCACATGGCAGATCGGCGCCGCCCACGGCCAGTAGCGCGGCTCGACGCGCTCGATCGCGAGTCGTGGCCGTGCCCGCACGAGCGCCAGCGTCGGGCCGATGTGGCACGCCCACAGGCCCTCGCCGTAGGCGTTCTTGCGCGGCTTGCCGTGGCGGCGCTCGTAGAGTCGCGGCCCGCGCTCGGGGCCGAGGTACTGGTAGGGCGTCATGTCGTGGCCGCCCCACGGCGAGTACCAGTTGGTCCACGAGACGTAGGCCCAGCCGCCCGGCCGTAGGACGCGCTCGATCTCGGCGATCACCGGCGCCGCGTCGGGGGTGTGCTCGAGCAGGTTCGAGCAGAAGACGCCGTCGACCGATCCGTCCTCGAGCGGCAGCGCGCCGGCGTCGGCGATCAGCGCGCCCTCTGGCGGTCCACCTGCGAGCGCGAGCTCCTCCTCCGAGTTGTCGATCGGCGTCACGTCCGCTCCGACCGCGCGCAGCGCCGCCGTGTAATAGCCGGGGCCGCAGCCGAGGTCGAGCACCCGCTGGCCGCGCAGCGGCCCATGCCGGCGGTCGAGGTCCGCCGCCGCCTCGCGCGCCAGCAGCGAGTAGAACGGCTGCGGGTCCTCCTGCTCGCGGCGGAACAGCCGCCACTTCTCGCGCATGCTCACGCGACGAGAGTCTCCCTGGGCCGGGCGCGCAACGACAGCGTCAGGATCGAGACGGCGCAGAACAGCTGGAGGCCGAAGAGGACGATCGCGACCTCGGTGACGTTGGCGCCGACGAACGCCAGCAGCCCGATCTCCAGCGCCGCCGCGACCGCCAGCACCCAGATGAAGCTCGAGCGCCCGAGCGCGAGCAGGTACTGGACCGACAGGTAGGCGCAGGCGAGCAGCGCCATCGCCAGGCCGAGCCACGGCAGCGCGTCGGCCGCTCCGGTCAGGTCAGGCCCGAACACCGTGCGCAGCAGCGGCTCGGCGGCGACCGCGTAGAGGGCGACCATCGGCAGCGCCGCCAGCGCGATCAGCGTCAGCGTGCGCATCAGCACCGGACGCGGATCGATGCCCTCGTGACTGCGCCGCGCCGCCTCCGGCAGCAGGTACATGCCGAGCCCGACGGCGACCCAGATGATCGCCTTGGCGGCGACCGCCGCGACGCCGTAGGCGCCCGCCAGCTCATCCGACACCTCGTGCTTGACGACGATCACGTGCACCTCCTGAAGCGCGAACAGCAGCGTCAGGCCGATGACCGGGATCCAAGCGCCGGAGAGCAGCTCGAGCAGCGGCCGCCGGTCGCGGCGCTCGGGCAGCTCCTGCGCCAGCGGGCGCGCCAGCACCAGCGCGATCGCGACCAGTGCCAGCGGCGTCGCGAGGAAGGCCCCGGTCACGTCGAGCCCGGCGAGCACGAGCACGACGCCGAAGGCGAGCCGCGCGAAGGCCTCGCCGATGATGCTGCCCGCGACGACGCGGTAGCGGCGGTAGCCCTGCAGCGCGCCGCGCTCGACCGAGACGATCATCCAGAGGAAGGCGCAGACCGGCACCGCGGCGGCGGCCCAGACCTGGTCGACGTTGAGCACGGCGCCGAGCACGTCGCGCAACATCACCGCCGCGACTGCGATCAGCACCGCGCCGAGCGCGATCCGCGAGATCCAATGGCGAACGCCGGCGCCGCCGCCGGGGCCGGCCGCGGATATCTCGCGCGCGACCGCGATCTGCAGCGCCGAGCCGGGGACCATCAGGATGATCGACGCCGACACCAGCGCCGCCAGCGAGCCGTAGCCGCTCGCGCCGAGCAGACGCGCGAAGACGACGGTGAAGACGAGCGCGATCACGTTGCTGACGATCACGGCGGCGGCGAGCCCGCCGGCGCGGCCGAAGTCGGTCCGGGCCAGGTCCGACAGCGAACGGGCCGGCAGCCGTCCCTCGGCGTGCTCGGCCTCGAGCGCCGCGAGGCTGGCGCCGGCCGTTCGGTCCCAGCTGAACTCGTCGGCGCGCGCACGCGCCCGCTCGCCGAGCCGCGCCCGCAGCTCGTCGTCCCCGACGATTCGTGCGATCGCGTCTCCGAGCTGCTCGGGCTGCTCGGCCAGCAGCCCCGTCTGCTCGTGCACGATCGACTCGCGCAGGCCGCCCTCGGCGATGGCGACGCTCGGCGTCCCGCAGGCGGCGGCCTCCATCACGGTCAGGCACCAGCCCTCGTTCGAGGACGCCGTCACGTTGACCCACGCGGAGGTCAGCAACTCCTGCTTGCCCCGCTCGTCGACGTGGCCGTGCAGCCGTACGCGGTCGCCGAGATCGCGCCGGGCGATCGCGCGCTCCAGCTCCGGACGGTGCTCGCCGTCGCCGGCGATCTCGAGCCGTGCTTCGGGCACCTGCGCGAGCGCGTCGAGCAGCAGCTCGATCCGCTTGTAGCGCTTCAGCCGGCCGAGGTAGAGCAGCGTCGGCCCGTCGGAGCGCGGGTCGTCGGCAGGCGCCAGGTCGACGCCGTTGCGCACGACCTCGATCGACGCGGCCGGCACACCATGCTCGGCGATCTCGCTCGCCGCGGCCTCCGACACCGTCAGGAAGCGAGCGTCGCGGTAGAGCAGCCGCAGCGGCAGCGTCTCGAGCAGGAGCGCGGCGATCTTGCCCCGCCGCCGGCCCATCTCCTCTACGTAGTGGCGGCGGTGGATGTGGTGGACGAGCACCACCCGCGGCGTGCGCAGCCAGAGCGGCGTCAGGAAGGTGATCCCATTGACGATCTCGAGCACCACGTCGGCGTCGGGAACGAGTCCGCGCCACTGGCGCCAGATCGCGTGCGGGAAGACGGTCGAGCGGCCGCCGACGCGATGGATCGTCAGGGCACCGTCGCGCTCGAGCGCGACGGCGCCCGGGTAGGAGCAGCAGACGATCGTGACGCGGTTGCCGGCAGCCACCCAGCGCAGTGCCTGCTCGCGCAGGTTGGCCCCCGACCCTCCACCTTGCGGATGCGTCCAGTCGCGGTCGGCCAGCACGAGGATGTGCACGGCTCGACGTTAGCGGCGATAGGTTGGGCACGGGTGGATTCGAGCCAAACGGCACAAGGGTCACGTGTCGGCGACCGCTGGTGGCCGGTCGGACTGTTCGCGCTGGCGCTCGTGCTGCGCGTGGCCTGGGTGCTCGTCGTCGACCGAGACGGCCTCGCCTACAACGACACGTCCTTCTACCACCAGACCGCCTCCCAGTTGGCGGATGGCGACGGCTACGAGTGGCTTGGCGAGCCGACCTCGCGCTGGCCGCCGGTCTATCCCGGACTGCTGTCGCTCGCCTACCGCGCCTTCGGCGCCGAGCCGCTGGCCGGCGAGCTGCTCAACGCGTTCCTCTCGGCCGCGGCCGTGCCGCTGCTCTACCTCTGCGCGCGGCGGATGTACGGCCGTCGCGAGGCGATCGCGGCCGCCGCGTTGCTGACGGCCTTCCCAGGCCAGATCTTCCTGACCGACGTCCTGCTCGCCGAGACGCTCTACACGACGCTGCTGGTCGCGACCCTCGCGCTCTGCCTGGCGCTGCCGCGCGAGCGCTGGTGGACCGCCGCGGTCGTCGGCGTCACCGTGGGGGTCGCCGCCGAGACGCGCGCCGAGGGGCTGCTCCTGCTGATCCTGCCGCTGGCGATCTGGTGGCGCCCGCGCCGGCGCGAGGTCGCGCTGCTGGCGGCGGGCGCGGTCCTGGTCGTCGGCGCCTGGACGGCGCGCAACGCGGTCGAGATGGACGCCTTCGTGCCGATCTCGACGAACGGCTCCCAAACCTTCTGGTCGGGCCACAACCCCTCGGCCCACGGCGGGCCGACCTACGCAGTAGGCGAGCTGGGGATCGCGCCGCGCGACGATCTCTCGCCGCGCCGCAAGGAGATCGCCGACGCTCGCGAGCTGCGCGCCGACGCGATCGACTGGATGGTCTCGCACCCGCTCGACGAGGCGCTGCTGACGCCGCGCAAGCTCGGCTGGCTGCTGCGCGGCGATTCGACGGCGCTCGTCCAGTGGGTTCAGCCCGGCGCTCGCGGCGAGCCGCCCGCGCTGTCGAACAACGAGGCGGTTCCGCTCGGGAACCTCGCCGACCTGTTCTTCTACGGGCTGCTGGCCCTGACCCTGCTCGCGGCAGTCGTGGCTTGGCGCTCGCGCCCACTTTCCCCGGCCGAGCGCGCGCTGTGGATGCTGATCGGGGCCTCGCTCGTCCTCTACGGCTTCGTGCTCTACGGCAACTACCGCTACCGGATGCCGCTCGAGCCGGTGATGATCCTGCTGGCTGTTCCGCTGCTCGTACGGTCTATCCTGCGACCGCAGTGGACGAGCGCTCCCTCACCGAGCGCCTGATCACCTACGACACGGCGACCATCGAGGGCATGCAGGCGGCGGCTGCCTTCGTCAAGGGTTGGCTGGAGTCCCACGATGTCGAGGTGATCGGCGAGCAGCACAACGGACGCCCGGTGCTGGCGGCGACCGTCGGCGCGGCGAGCGGTCCGACCGTCGTGCTGCACGGCCACATCGACGTCGTCCCCGGCGACGCGGGCCAGTTCACGCCGCGCGTCGACGGCGACCGGCTCTACGGCCGCGGCGCCTACGACATGAAGGGCGGGCTCGCGGCGATGATGGTCGCGACCTGTCGGCTCGCCGCCCAGGACGCGGTGAAGGTCCACTTCGTCTGCGTCTCCGACGAGGAGACCAGCGAGGAGGACGGGATCCGCGCCTCCGACCACATCGTGCGCCAGGGCTACACGGGCGACTTCGCGATCACCGGCGAGCCGACCAACCTGCACATCGGGATCCAGGCCAAGGGAGTGCTGGCGATCCGGATCGAGGTCCACGGCCGCTCCGCTCACGGCTCGACGCCGTGGCTCGGCGACAACGCCGTGCTGAAGGCGGTCGACGTCTTTCGCGGCATCGAGACGCTTCCGTTCACGCGCGAGTCCTCGGACATGTTCGACCGGCCGTCGATCAGCCTCGGCCGGATCCTCGGCGGCGACGCGATCAACCGCGTCCCCGACCACTGCGCGATCGACGTCGACGTCCGCTACCTGCCGGGCCAGGACGCCGACGAGATCCTCGCGGGGATCGGCGCTCTCGACGGCGCCGAGGTGACGCACGTCTTCCACCGCGAGCCGATCGTCGTCGAGCGCGAGAACCCGTACGTGCAGATGCTCGCCGAGGCCGTCCTGAACGTCACGACGCTCGAGGAGAGCATCGCCGTCGGCCGCGACGGCACCTCCGACGTCATCTCCTTCCTGAAGGCCGGCACGCCCGGCGTCGAGTTCGGGCCGGCGGGGGAGGGCCACCACGGCCCTGAGGAGTGGGTCTCGATCGACTCGCTCGGCCGCTACCGTGACGCGCTCGTCCAGTTCGTCGAGTCGATCCCTCAACATGGGCGGAAGGCGGATCTGAGGATCGCATGACCCCGTTCGACGACAGCACGCGCCCCGGCCTCTGGAAGAAGCTGCTGCTCGGCGCCTTCCTGGTGATCTTCGCCGCAGCGTCCGCGACTTCGGTGGCGGCGTTCCGCGAGATCGACAAGGTCGTCGACGCGCTCGACCAGAACGAGGACCTCAAGCTCGGCAGCCAGCTCGCCAAGAGCGATCCGGGCCAGCCGCAGACGATCCTGCTGCTCGGCTCCGACAAGCGACCCGACGACGCGACCGACGGCGGCGCCGGTACCGGCGCGCGCTCGGACACGATCATCCTCGTCAGGCTCAACCCGGACAAGAACGCGACGGCGCTGATGTCGCTGCCGCGCGACCTGAAGGTCGAGATCCCCGGCCACGGCGTCGACAAGATCAACGCCGCATACTCGGCGGGCGGGCCGAACCTGACGCTGAGGACCGTCAAGCGGCTGACCGGCCTCTCGATCAACCACGTCATCAACGTCGACTTCCATGGTTTCCAGAAGGCGATCGACGCGATCGGCTGCATCTACACCGACGTCGACCGTCGTTATTACAACGACACTGCCGAGTTCGCCTACATCAACATCTCCGCCGGCTACCAGCAGATGTGCGGCGACAAGGCGCTCCAGTACGCGCGCTTCCGTCACGAGGACTCCGACCTCGTGCGTGGCATCCGCCAGCAGGACCTGCTGCGCGACGCCAAGCAGCAGGTCGGCGTCGGCGCGCTCGTCGACGACCGCGACAAGCTGCTCGAGATCTTCGGCAAGTACACGACCTCGGACGGGGAGCTGAAGGATCGCGCCGAGCTGCTGCGGCTGCTCAAGCTCGGTCTCTTCTCGGTCGGCCAGCCGATCCGCCACGTCAAGTTCGAGGGCGGCGACGTCGGAATCACCTCCGGCGACGCGACCACCCCCAGTTACGTCACCGCCAGCGACGCGACCGTCAAGAAGCTCGCTCAGCAGTTCCTCGGCGTCGAGGCCACCAAGGGCCCCCGCGGCGCGCTGAAGCCCAAGGGCCGCAAGCGGCCGCCGCCCCAGGACAGCAGCGCCAGCGGCGGGCTCGAGAAGGAGACCGAGTACGGCAAGGACCAGGCGATCCAGGCGATCGAGCAGGGCGCCGGCGGCGAGTTCCCCGTCTACTACCCGACCGTCCGCGTCGCCGACTCCGAGTACATCGGCCCGCCGCGCGTGTACAAACTCGTCGACTCCGACGGCAAGCGCCGCCGCAGCTATCGGATGGTGCTCAAGCGACCCTACGTGGGCGAGTACTACGGCATCCAGGGAACGCGCTGGACGAATCCGCCGATCCTCGACAGCCCGTCCGAGGAGCGCACGATCGGCGGGCGCAAGTTCGAGCTCCACTACGAGGGCGATCGGCTGCGCCTGGTCGCCTGGCGAACGCCCAAAGCGGTCTACTGGGTGTCGAACACGCTGCTGCAGACGCTGAGCGAGCAGCAGATGATCGCGATCGCCCGCTCCACCCGTCTCCCGTAGCCGGTCTGTAGCCTCCCCGGCTTCCATGGCTGAGAAGGAACCGATCGGCGTCATCGGCGTCGGCTGGGTCGGGCTCTGCACCGCGGCGTGCTTCGCGGAGCTGGGTCACCCGGTCTACGCGCGCGACATCCTGCCGGAGAAGGTGGAGTCGCTGACGCGCGGCGAGGTGCCGATGCACGAGCCGGGCCTGCCGGAGCTCGTCAAGCGCAACGCCGAGCGGCTGCGCTTCACGACCGACATGCGCGAGGTGCTCGACAACGCCGAGCTCCTGTTCTGCTGCGTCGACACGCCGCCGACATATTCCGGCGACGCGGATCTGTCGCGCGTCGAAGCGGTCGTCGCGGAGCTCGGCGACTCCAACTCCCACGCGATCGTCATGAAGAGCACCGTGCCGGTCGGCACGGGCCGCGCGATCCAGCGTCGCCGCGAAGGCCTCGGCTACGTCTCGAACCCGGAGTTCCTCAAGGAGGGGACCGCGGTCGTCGACTTCATGAATCCCGATCGCGTCGTCGTCGGCGCCGGCAATGGCTCCGACGGCTTCGCCGACAGGGTCGCGGCGCTGTATGAGCCGCTCGGCGGCCCGATCGTCCGCACCGACGTCGCCAGCGCCGAGATGATCAAGCTCGCCTCGAACGCCTTCCTGGCGACGAAGATCTCGTTCATCAACGAGATCGCCAACGTTTCGGAGGAGCTCGGCGCCGACGTCAACGAGGTCGCGCGCGGGATGGGTCTCGACGACCGCATCGGTGGCAAGTTCCTCAAGGCCGGTCTCGGCTTCGGCGGCAGCTGCTTCCCGAAGGACGTCAGCGCGCTGAAGCAGCTCGCCGGCAACAGCGGCTACCACTTCCAGCTGCTCAACTCGGTGATCGAGGTCAACGACCTCCAGAAGCGCCGCGCCGTCGGCAAGCTGCAGAAGCACCTCGGCCCGCTCGTCGGCAAGGAGGTCGCGCTGCTCGGCGTGTCGTTCAAGCCGGACACCGACGACGTGCGCGAGGCAACGAGCCTGGTGCTCGCGGCGCGGTTGCAGGGCGAGGGCGCCAACGTCCGCGTCTACGACCCCGTGGCGCTCTACAACGCCGAGGAGCTGCTGGGGGGCGCGATCGTCTGCGGCTCGGCGCTCGAGGCGCTCGACGGCGCCGACGCGGCCGTGCTGGTCACCGAGTGGCCGGAGTTCGCCGAACTCGACTGGGCCGGCGCGGTGCGCGAGCGGATGGCGCAGCCGGTCGTCGTCGACGGGCGCAACTTCCTCGACCGCGAGGCGCTGCGCGCCGCCGGCTTCACCTACGAGGGCATCGGCCGCTGACGTGCAGGCGCTGGTGCTCGCCGGCGGCCAGGGCACGCGGCTGCGACCGCTGACCTACACGACCCCGAAGCCGGTGATGCCGCTCGCCGGGCGGCCGTTCCTGACCTTCATGCTCGACTGGCTGCGCGGCCACGGCGTCGACGAGGCGATCCTCTCCTGCGGCTTCATGTCCGAGGGCGTGCGCTCTGTGCTCGGCGACGTCTACGGCGGCATGCGCCTGCGCTACGTGATCGAGGACGAGCCGCTCGGAACGGCCGGCCCGGTGCGCCTCGCGCTCGACGAGGGCGTGCTCGACGAACGGCTGCTGGTGCTCAACGGGGACGTCCTG
>DASTKX010000017.1:0-42876 GCA_035715585.1 Thermoleophilaceae bacterium | reverse complement strand
CCGACCGGGCCGGCGACGTAGCCGCCGCCGCCGATCGCCACGTCGGCGCCGATCGAGCGCAGCAGCCGGCGTGCGCGCAGCGTCGAGCGCCCGGCCAGCAGCAGCGCGCGCGCTGCCTTGAGCGGGTTGCGGCGGTCGATGCCGCGGACCGGCAGCGGGTGGAACGTGTAGCCGGCGGCCGGCACGAGCTCGGCCTCGGCGCGCTCGCCGCCGACGAACTCGACCTCGGCGCCGTCAGCCCGCAGTGCGTCGGCGATGGCCAGCGCCGGCACGACGTGCCCCGCCGTCCCGCCCGCGGCGATCGCGACCTTCACCGCCGCCCCCTTCGATCGCGCGCAGCAGCGGCTGCGCCGAGCCGCGCCGCGGCCTCGCCGCACGCGCCGGCAGCCCGCCGGTCGCCGCGACGTTGAGCAGCAGCCCCATCCCGCCCAGCAGCACGATCAGGTTCGTGCTGCCGTAGGAGATGAATGGCAGCGGCACCCCGGTCAGCGGCGCCAGGCCGAGGACGGCAAAGAGATTGAGCGTCGCCTGGCAGAGGATCAGCGACGTGATGCCGCCGGCGAGCAGCTTCGAGTAGCGGTCGCGGGCCGCCTTGGCGGTGCGGAAGCCGGCGAAGCCGATCAGCACGTAGAGACCCACGACGCCCAACACCCCGATCAGCCCGAGCTCCTCGCCGATGATCGCCAGGATCATGTCGGTGTGCGCCTCGGGCAGGTAGTAGATCTTCTGCACCGACTCGCCGAGCCCGACGCCGAACAGCCCGCCCGAGCCGATCGCCGTCAGCCCCTGGACCGTCTGGAAGCCAGTGTCGCCGGCATCCGCGAACGGGTTGAGGAAGGCCGTCACGCGTTCCATCCGGTACGGCTCGACGATCGCCAGCACGAACGCCACCGCCGCCAGGCCGCCGCCGAGCATCCCGAGCAGCCTGAGTGGCGTGCCGGCGATGATCAGCACCGAGCCGATCGCGAAGCAGATGACCATCATCGTGCCCATGTCGGGCTGCTTCATCAAGAGCAGGAACGCCACGCCGACGACCAGCAGCAGCGGCTTCATCAGGCCCTCGAAGCTGTCGACCGCGCCCGGACGAGTCGCCAGCACCTGGGCGGCGTAGAGGACGAGCGAGATCTTCAGCAGCTCCGACGGCTGGAAGACCAGCGGCCCGCCGCCGATCCAGCTCGTCGCGCCATTCACGGTAATCCCGACGCCGGGCAGCATCACCGCGATGCAGAGGAAGAACGAGGCGGCGAGCAGCAGCGGCGTCAGCTTGCGCACCAGCTCCAGCCCGTGGCGAGCGGCGACCAGCATCACGCCGAGCCCGATCAGCCCGAGGAAGACGTAGCGCTTGAGGTACTGCGACGGGTCGCCCGCCCCGAGCAGCGACTCCGCCGACGAGGCCGAGTAGACCATCACCGCGCCGATGGCCAGCATGCAGAGCGTCGCGGTGTAGAGGATCGAGTACTCGATCGGCCGCTTGCCGCTCTTCGCCATCCGGCACCCCTTCGACGCGCGCGGCCAAAGTCATTCCCCGCGTTCCAGAGCGGCAACCAGCTCCTTGAAGCGGGCCCCGCGCGCCTCGTAGCTCGTGAAGGCGTCGAAGCTCGCGCAGGCCGGCGACAGCAGCACGACGTCACCGGGCTCGGCGGCCGCGGCGGCGTCGGCGACGGCCTGCTCGAGCGTGCCGCTACGGCGCAGCGCGACCGTCCCGTCGAGGTCGGCCTCGAGCCGGTCGGCAGCCTCGCCGACGAGGTAGCAGGCGCGACAGCGCGCGGCGACCTCGTCGCGCAGCGTCGTGAAGCCGCCGCCCTTGAGGCTGCCGCCGAGGATCGCGTGGATTCCGCCGTCGAAGGCCTGCAGCCCGCGCAGCGCCGAGGCCGGGTTGGTCGCCTTCGAGTCGTTGACGTAGAGCACCCCGTCGACCGTCGCGACCTCCTCCAGCCGGTGCTCGACGCCGGGAAAGGCGCGCAGCGCATCGAAGATCGCCTCGCGCGAGATACCGCTCTCGTCCGCGGCTAGGGCGGCCGCCGCGATGTTCTCGTAGTTGTGCGCGCCGCGCAGGCGGATCTCGTCGAGCGGGATCGGATCGCCGCGGAACCAGAGCTTGCCGTCGGCGATCTCGGTCTCGCCGTCGAAGCCCTCCCACCATGCGCGGCCGACGAGGTGCGAGAGATGAATGGGCATGAACGCCCTGTCCTTCTTGCCCTGGTTGGCGAAGATCCGCTGCTTGGCCTCGGTGTAACCGGCCAGGTCGCCGTGGCGGTCGAGGTGATCGTCCTCGATGTTCAGCAGGATCGCGACGTCGGGAGCGAAGGCGACCGTGTCCTCGAGCTGGAAGCTCGACGCCTCGCAGATGACCGTCGTCTCGGGATCGATCTGGCCGACCAGCGACGCCAGCGGCGTGCCGACGTTGCCGGCGACGACCACCGGCAACCCGGCGGCGCGCCAGATCGCGCCGAGCAGCTCGACGGTCGTCGTCTTCCCGTTGGTCCCGGTGACCGCCACGAAGCGGTTGGGCAGCAGCCGCCACGCGAGCTCCAGCTCCCCGATGACCAGGATTCCGCGCTGACGCGCCGCCGCGATCGCCAACGCGTCGTTCGGCACACCGGGGCTCTTGACGACGGTGCGAACGTCGTTGAGCAACTCGAGCCCGTCGACGCCGAGGTGGGTCTCGACCGAGTCCGGAAGCTCGACCTCCGGCGTCGCGGCGTCGCAAGCGATCACACGCTCGCCGCGCTCGGCGAGCAGCCGCGCCGCGGCCTGCCCCGAGCGTGCTAGCCCGACGACCAAGAAGGGGCCTGGTGGCAACGGCGGTCTCATCGCGTCATGCGATCGATGCTTGGTAAAGCGTAAATCCGATCGCCGAGCAGATCGCGGCGACGATCCAGAAGCGCAGGATGATCTTCGTCTCCGACCAGCCGAGCATCTCGAAGTGGTGGTGCAGCGGCGCCATCAGGAAGACGCGGCGGCGGAAGCGCTGGAAGGCGAAGACCTGGATCACGACCGACAGCGCCTCGATCACGAAGATCCCGCCGATGATCAGCAGCAGCACCTCGGTCTGGGTCATCACGGCGAGCGCCGCGATCGCGCCGCCCAGCCCGAGCGAGCCGGTGTCGCCCATGAAGATCGAGGCCGGGAACGAGTTGAACCAGAGGAAGCCGACGCAGGCGCCGACGAGGCAGGCGGACAGCAGCGCCAGGTCGGTCTGGGCCGCGCCACCGGTGATGAACGCCATCGCCGTGAAGGCGAGCAGCACGATCGCGCTGCAGCCGGCGGCGAGCCCGTCGAGCCCGTCGGTCAGGTTGACCCCGTTGGTCGTCCCCATCAGCACCAGCAGGATCAGCGCCGGGTAGAGGTAGCCGAGGTCGACCGAGGCGTCGACGACGCGCAGGCGCAGCGTGTCGTTGAGCTCGACGTAGCGCGTCGCCGCGAGCCACAGCCCGATCGCGATCAGCGCCTGGACGATCAGCTTGGTGCGGCCGTTGATGCCGAGCGAGCGGCGCTTCTGGATCTTCGCCCAGTCGTCGGCGAAGCCGAGCGCGGCCGAGGCGAGCGCGACGGCGAGCACGACGAGGCTGATCGCGCGGTAGTCGCTGAGGATCAGGAACGGGACGACGACCCCGATGAAGATCACGATCCCGCCCATCGTCGGCGTGCCGGCCTTCTCGTGATGGCCGGCCGGGCCGTCCTCGCGGATGTGCTGGCCGAACTCCTTCCCGCGCAGCCAGTCGATGAACTTCGGGCCGAGGAAGATGCAGATGAGCAGGGACGCCATCCCCCCGATCAGGATCTCGCCCATCTAGGCCAGCACCCGCTCCAGGCCGGCCGAGCGCGAGCCCTTGATCAGGACACGATCGCCGGGCAGCGCGATCTCCTCGAGCAGCGCGCCGGCCTCCTCGGGCGTCGGCGCCGAGTAGGACTCGCCGCCGTAGCCGACCCCGTAGTCGAGCGCCTCGCGGCCGACGGTGATCAGCACGTCGATCCCGAGCGCCTCGACCTCCGCGCCGATCTCGCGGTGGAAGACGTGCGAGGTCCCGCCCAGCTCGGCCATCGCTCCGAGCACGGCGACACGCCGTTCGGCGGGCGTCTTGGCAAGGTGCTTGAGGGCCGCCCGCATCGACATCGGGTTGGCGTTGTAGCAGTCGTTGACGACCGTGACCCCACCGGCGAGCTCGACGATCTCGCCGCGCAGCGAGCTGAAGGCGACCTCGACCGCGCCGTTCGGCTTGACCCCCAGCGCCTGCGCGGCGCCGACCGCGGCGAGCGTGTTGAGCAGGTTGTAGGGCTCGGAGTAGGGCAGGTCGAGCAGGATCCGCTGCTCGCGCGCCTCGATCTCCGCCAACCCACCGGGCCGGTCGCCGTGCGCCTCGAACGACAGCAGCATCACGTCGCCGCCCGGGCCGAACGTGACGGTGTCGAGGTCGTCGCGCAGGTGCCGCTCGAGCAGCGGCTCCGCCGCCGGGATGACGCAGGCGCCGCCACCGCGCAGGTCGCGGATCAGCTCCGCCTTCGCGGCGGCGACCCGCTCGACCGTCCCGAGCAGCTCGAGGTGAACCGGGCCGACGTTGACGATTACCCCGACATCGGGCTCGGCGATCCCCGCCAGCTGGGCGATCTGCCCCTCGCCGCGCATCCCCATCTCGAGCACGAGCGCCTCGGCGCCGCGGTCGGCCGCGAGGATCGTCACCGGCAGGCCGATCCCGGTGTTGCGGTTCTGGGGGCTGGCGTGGGTGATCCGGTGCGGCGCCAGCAGCGCGGCCAGGATGTCCTTGGTCGACGTCTTGCCGGTCGATCCGGTCACCCCGACCACCTTGCAGCCCAGCTCGCGCCGCCAGGCGCGGGCGAGGTCCCAGAGCGCGACCACCGTGTCGGGCGCGACCAGCACCGCGGCGCCCTCGGGGGCGCCCTGAACGGCCCGCTCCGCGTGGGCGGGCTCGACGATTACCCCCCACGCGCCGCGCGCGAAGGCGTCGGGCGTCAGCTCGCCGCCGTCGACGCGCTCGCCGCGCAGGCCGAAGAACAGGTCGCCGCTTCCGCACTCGCGGGTGTCGAAGGCCGCTCGGCGCGGCCCGGGCGCCGCGGGTTCGCCGGCCACCAGCTCCGCGCCGGCCGCCTGGGCCACCCAGCCGGCGGTCACGCCGTCCACGCGCCACCTCCCCGGCCGGTCATGCCGTGCGCTCCATCAGCACGTGCAGCGCCTCGCGCGCCACCTCACGGTCGTCGAACGGCTCCTTGCGTCCGTCCTCGAACTCCTGTCCCTGCTCATGGCCCTTGCCGGCGATCACGACGACGTCGCCGGGACCGGCGGTCCCGACAGCGAGCGCGATTGCGGCGCGCCGGTCGGGCTCGCGCTCGACGTCCGGACCGGCGCCGGCCAGCACCTCCTCGATGATCGCCTCCGGGTCCTCGGAGCGCGGGTTGTCGGAGGTCACGATCACCCGGTCGGCACGCGCCGCGGCGGCCTCGCCCATCAGCGGCCGCTTGGCGCGATCGCGGTCGCCGCCGGCGCCGAAGACGACGTGCAGCCGGTTCTCGGTCAGCTCGCGCGCGGCGCGCAGGACGTTGTCGAGCGAGTCGGGCGTGTGGGCGAAGTCGACGAAGACCCCGAACCGCTGCCCCTCCTCGATCGGCTCGAGCCGACCCGGAACCCGACCGGCCTGGGCGAGCGCCGAGCGGCAGATCTCGGCGTCGACGCCGAGCGTCCGCGCGATCGCCAGCGCCGCGAGCGCGTTGGAGACGTTGAACAGCCCCGGCAGCCGCGTCGCCAGCTCGAGCGGCCCATCGGGCGTGTCGGCCGTGAAGCGCGCGCCGCTGACGTCGAAGCGGACGTCGCGGGCGCGGTAGTCGGCCGGCGAGTCGATCGCATAGGTCGTCGGCGCCTCGAGCCCGTCGGCCAGCCGCCGCCCGTACTCGTCGTCGACGTTGATCACCGCCGGCCCCGGCCCCTCGAACAGCCGCCGCTTGGCGAGGTAGTAGGCCTCCATGTCGTCGTGGAAGTCGAGGTGGTCCTGGGTCAGGTTCGTGAAGACCCGGCAGGCGAAGTGGATGCCGGCGGCCCGCCCCAGCTCGAGCGCATGCGACGAGACCTCCATCGCGCAGGCCGCGTCGCCGCCGTCGACCATCCGCCGGAAAGTCGCCTGGAGATCGATCGCCTCCGGAGTCGTGTGGACGACCGGCTCCTCGACGCCGCCGACGACCTGCTTGACCGTCCCCAACAGCCCCGTCGGGATGCCCGACGCCTCGAGCAGGTCGCGGACAAGGAACGCCGTCGTCGTCTTGCCGTTGGTGCCGGTGATCCCGACGACCTCGAGCTCCGCTGTCGGATCGCCATGAAACCGCGCCGCCACCGGCCCCATCTCGGCCCGAACGTCATCCACCACGATCTCGGGCACGCCAAGGCCCAACGGCCGCTCGCAAACCAGCGCCACAGCACCGCGCTCGACCGCGTCCGCCGCGAAGTCGTGCCCATCCGCCTTGAACCCGGGCACGCAAAAGAAGAGCGTCCCAGCGGAGACGCTCCTACTCGAATAGGCGAGCCCCGAGACCTCGACCTCAGGGGCCCCATTCCCCATCAGCTCTCGGAGGGTCATGGACGCCCGCAAGTCTAGAGTCGCCACCGGGCGACTCTGCCCTCTTGGCCTTCACTCGCTGAACTGAGCGGGCGTGCGGACGTCGACCAGATCCTCGACGATCGCGAAGTCCTTCAGGTTGCGGGTTATGAGGATGGCCTTGTTGACGTTTGCGGTAGCCGCAATCGCTAGATCGGCGTTGCGCTTGCGCGGCTTCCCACCCCGGTTGGCAACGGCGGCCTGAAGCCGTCCCCATTCGCGTGCGACACGATCATCGAGAGGCAGGGGATCGGGGTAGCGCGCCTCCACGAGACCGAGGCGCGTCGATCGCAGAGCACGACTGTCGTCGTCCGGCGCAACCAAGAGCCCGAAATGAAGCTCGGCGACCGAAACCGTGCTGATCGCTGCTTCGATCCCAGCAGGCAACGCTTCGCCGCCGATCAACACCGACGTGTCGAGAACAGCCCGCACGCCTATCGCTCCCAGGGGTCCCGCGGCTGGGCATCGAAGGCCTCCAAGTCCGCTGCTAGCCCAGGATCCGCCGGCAGGTCCCAAAGCTCGCGCAGATCACCGGTGTCTACCCAACGCCGAGTTCGTGCCGGCCCGAGTTCGGCGACGGGGCGTCCAGCCACGGTAATCGTCATCTGCTCACCAGCCTCCGCACGTCGGAGAACTTCCCCCACGTTGTTGCGCAGCTCCTTCTGAGGAATCGTGGCCATAACGTCCAAGGTAGCAGTACTGCTACCCCCGATCGGCCCGAACCAGCCGGAACCCTCCAGGCCCGGCGGACCCACCTCGCCCTCAGCCCTTTCCTCAAACCACATGCTAGAAGCATAAATGCTGGATAGGATGCCCGGTGGCGACGATTTTGCGTTTGCGCGCGCAGGCGTAGCGAGCGGAGCGTCCGGGCGGAGTCCCAGCGGAGCCGCGGAGCCGAGCACGGAAACCAAAATCGGAGACAGGACCCGCGGCCAGCGACGCCGATCCCTAGCCCGAAGAACCGCCGACCTCAGTCAGGCGGAATGCGCAGGTACGGCAGCGCGAACTCCATGATCTTCTCGAACGCCGGCGCAGCCACCTCGCCGCCGTAGTACATCCCCGACGGCTCGTCGACCATCACGGCGACCATCAGGCGTGGGTTCTTGGCCGGCGCGAAGCCGATGAACGACGAGAAGAACTTGGTCTCCGAGTAGGCCCCGGTCTCGGGGTCGATCTTCTCGGCGGTGCCGGTCTTGCCGGCCAGGACGTAGCCGGGCACGGAGGCCTCCTCGGCGGTGCCGCCGGCGGCGAGCACGCCCTCGAGCATCGTCGCGACCTGCTCGGCGGTCTTCTTCGACACGATCCGCTCGCCCTCGTCGTCCTCGCCCTTGACGACGGTCGGCTCGTGCATCACGCCGCCGTTGGCGAGCGCCGAATAGCCCGCGGTCATCTGCAGCGGGGTGACCGCGATGCCCTGCCCGATCGGCAGGTTGCCGATCGAGGACCCCGAGTACTCGCGCGGCCGCGGCACGATCCCCGGCGACTCGCCGGGCAGGTCGACGCCCGTCGAAGATCCGAAGCCGAACCGCCGCACCCACTTGTCGAACCGCTTCGGCCCGAGCTTCTGGCCGATCATCACCGAGCCGACGTTCGACGACTGGGCGAGGATCTCGCCGACCGAGAGGTTGACGTAGCCGCGCGCATGGGCCTCGCCGATCGTCCGGTCGGCGACCTGCAGCTCGGGCGGCAGGTCGAGCCGCGTCTCGGGCTTGATCAGCCCCTCCTCGAGCGCGCCCGCGACGGTGAACGCCTTGAAGGTCGAGCCCGGCTCGAAGGCGGAGGTCACGGCGCGGTTCTGGATCGCGCTCTCCTCGGCGGCGGCGATGTCGTTGGGGTCGACACGCGGCCAGTTGGCGAGCGACAGCAGCTCGCCGTTGCGCGGGTCCATCACGACGGCGGTCGCGCCGGCCGGGCTGAAGGTGTCGGCGACCTCGCCCATCACGGCCTCGACGCGCTCCTGGAGCGCGGCATCGATCGTCAGCTGAAGGTCCTCGCCGGGGGTCGAGCTGTCGGTGTCGACGATCGACACCGGCTCGCCCAGCGCGTCGCGGACGATCTTGCGCTGGCCGTCGTCGCCATGCAGGCTGTCCTCGTACTGCTGCTCGATCCCGGTCAGGCCCTCGTTCTCGACGCCGACGGCCCCGATCAGCTGACCGGCGAGCTCGCCCTGCGGGTAGGTGCGACGCGGCTCTGCGACGGTCCCGATCCCCTCGATCTCGAGCTTCTCGACCTGCTGGCCCTCGGCCGGCGGGATCTTGTGCGCGAGATAGACGAAGCCGGTGCTGCGATCGGCGAGCAGCTCGGTCAGCTCCTGCTCGTCCTCATCGACGATCGGCGCCAGCCGGGCGGCGACTCCGGCGGGATCCTTGATCTGGAGCGGATTCCCGAAGACGGTGACGGAGTCCTCGGAGACGGCGAGCTCGACCCCGTTGCGGTCGGTGATCGTGCCTCGCCGCGCGGAGACGGTGAGCTCCTCGACCTGCTGGGTGGCGGCGCGCGCCTTGAGGTCGCCGGAGCCGGCGGTGCCGATCCAGGCGGCTCGGGCGGTCGCTGCGCCGAGGAGAAGGAGGAAGAGGGCGAAGATCAGGCCGATCCGGCGGTCGATCAGACGCACCGACAGGCTCCTAGGGAACGCCGGCCGTCACGTCGGTGACGGCGTCGGGGGTCGCGGCGATCTCGGTTCCGGGCACGGGGTTGCCGTAGGCGTCGTAGGTCGGCGTGGTCGCCGCGACGGGGTTGCCGTAGGCGTCATAGGTGGTTGCGGGGGTGGCCGCGACCGCCGGGGCCGGCGCGGTGTAGGCGGGCGGCGTGTAGGCGGGCGCGGCGGCCAGCGCGGCGCCCTCGTCGATGCGCTTCGCTGCCGCGACGGCGTCCGTGCGCGGGTTGGAGCGCAGGTAGTTGACCGCGTCGGGAGCCGGCAGGACGAGGCCGCGCTCGGCGGCGACCTGCTGGATCCGCTCGCTCGACCCGAGCTCGGCGACGTCGCGGCGCAGCGTGGCGTTGTCGCGCTTGAGCTCGGACACGCGCGCCGCGTCGTGGGTGATCTGACGGTTCTTCTGCAGCAGCGCGACGTTGGCGAAGACGACGCCGGCGAGCAGCACGAAGACGATCGCGATCAGCCCGGGGCCGTGCAAGAGAGCCTCGAAGCCGGCGACCGCGCGGACGCGTGCGAACTCGCCGGTGCGCTGGACGATCGTCGGCCGCGCGGCCGGGCCGCGACGACGAGCGGGCGCCGCTACCGGGCGCCGACGCGCCGGCGCGGGCCGGCGGGCAGGAGCAGCACGACGGGCCGGCGCGGCGACACGAGCCGCGGTGGCGGCGCGCGCCATCAGCTCTCGCCCCCGTCGATCCGCCGCGCCACGCGCAGGCGACCGGACTTCGAACGCGGGTTGTCGGCGACCTCGCCGGGCGACGGGGCCACCGCGCGGCGCGTGATCAGCTCCGCCTCGGGCTCGTGGCCGCAGGCGCAGACCGGCATGTCGGGCGGGCAGATACAGCCCTGGGCCTTCTCGGCGAGGAAGCGCTTGACGCGCCGGTCCTCGAGCGAGTGGAAGGAGATCGCGGCGAGCCGGCCGTCCTTGCGCAGCAGCTCCCAGGCGTCGGGGAGCGCGCGGTCGAGCGAGCCAAGCTCGTCGTTTACGGCGATCCGGATCGCCTGGAAGACGCGCTTGGCGGGGTGTCCCCCACCGAACTTGCGCCGCACGTAGGCGGGTGTGGCGGCCTCGATCGCGTCGACGAGCTCGCCGGTCGTCTCGATCGGCGCGCGCTTGCGCCGCTTGACGATCTCGCGCGCGGTCGACTGGGCGCCGGGGTCCTCGCCGTAGCGACGGAACAACCGTGAGAGCTGGCGCTCGTCCCACTCGTTGACGATCTCGCGCGCGTCGAGGTCCTGAGTCGGGTCCATCCGCATGTCCAGCGGCGCGTCGTAGGAGTACGAGAAGCCGCGCTCGCGCGTGTCGACCTGCATCGACGAGATGCCGAGGTCCATGTAGACGAGATCGGCCCGGAAGCCCTCCGCGCGCAGCAGCTCGAGCGCGTCGGCGTAGTCCATCCGCAGGAAGCGCGTCTCGCAGGCGACCTCGGCGGCGAGCTCCTCGAAGCGCGCCTCGGCGGCGGGATCGCGGTCGACGCAGACGAGCGTGCCGGTCGCGCCGATCCGGTCCGCCACCAGGCGCGCGTGGCCGCCCGCGCCGAAGGTGCAGTCGACGACCTGGTCGCCCGGACCGGGGTTCGCGAGCTCGATCAGCTCACCGGCGAGGACTGGCACGTGCGCGCGCGTCATGTCAAGAAGGATCGCCAAGGCCCTCGGTCACCTCCCCGATGCTCGCGTCGAGGGCGGCCTGCTCGTCGTCCCAGCGCTTGCGGTCCCAGATCTCGAGGTGGTCGCCGACACCGGCGACGACGGTCTCCTTCTCGATGCCCGCATGCTCGAGCAGCCAGCCCGGCAGCGTGACGCGGCCCGATGCGTCGAGCTCGATGTCGAAGGAGTTGCCCTGGAAGTAACGCTGCACGGCGCGGTACTCGCTGCCGAGCGGGTTCTTGCCCTCGAGCGCGCGCTCGAGCATCGACTCGTGCGCCTCCGGGGTGGAGACGGAGATACAGGCGTCGCTGGCCTTGGAGAGGACGAGGCCGGAGGAGAACGTCGCGCGGAAGCGGGCCGGAACGCTGAGCCGGTTCTTCGCGTCGAGTGAGTGTTCGTAGTGGCCTCTGAACGCCATCCGGAGCTCCGTGGAAGTGATCTCGACGCGGACCGAAGTGGCTGAGTGGGAGGAGCCCAGCCACTCCGGTCCTTGTCGATGCGCGCCACTGTATCCCACCCTCCCCCACGTTGCAACACATTTACCCACCTTGGGCCATCGGGAGCAAGAACTGAACGGCTATCGCCCCCGAAGTTCCGCATCGCAGAGCGAAATCCTTGCGGTGGTGGCGGGTGGGACGCGCTCCCGCGGATTGCGGGCGGCGACGACCAGGAAGTCCAGATGGGTGGGAAATCCCGTGCGCGGGCGCTGCTGCAAGGGCGATTGCAGACCGTGACCCGTCCCCGACCACCGCGGTCCGTACCATCGTGCGCCGTGCCAACCGCCTCCCCAGCCCTCCGCCTGCGCGGCGCCGTCAAGCGCTACGGCGAGATCACCGCCGTCGACGGGCTCGACCTCGAGGTCCCTGCCGGGACCTGCGTCGGCCTGCTCGGCCCCAACGGCGCCGGCAAGTCGACGACGATGCGGCTGCTGACTGCCCAGGCGATCGCCGACGCGGGCGAGATCGAGGTGCTCGGCTACGAGCTGCCGCGCGAGTCGAAGCAGGCGCGCGCGGAGTGCGGCGTGGTCCCCCAGCTCGACAACCTCGACACGACGCTGACCGTCGAGCAGAACCTGCTCGTCTTCAGCCACCTCTACCGCGTGCCGCGCCGCGACCGCCGCGCCGCGATCGACCGCGCGCTCGAGATCGCGAAGCTGACCGACCGCCGCGACGCAGTGGTCGACGAGCGGTCCGGCGGCATGCGCCGCCGGCTGCTGATCGCGCGCGGGCTGGTCCACCAGCCGCGGCTAGTGCTGCTCGACGAGCCGACCGTCGGGCTCGACCCGCAGGTCCGCCAGGAGCTGTGGGCGCTGATCGACCGGCTGCGCTCCGAGGGCATCTCGATCCTGATGTCGACCCACTACATCGAGGAGGCGGAGCGGCTCGCCGACACCGTGACGATCATGTCGCACGGCAAGGTGGTCGCCGTGGGCAGGCCGACCGACCTGGTCGCCGAGCACGCCGGCGACGAGGTGCTCGAGGTCTATGGCCCGCCGGCGCGACTCGCCGAGCTCGAGGCCGAGGCGAAGGCGTCTGGGCAGCGCACGCGGCGCACCGGCACGTCGATCACGATGATCGACGACGCCTCGTCGAACGGGAACGGCCTCGAGGGGGTCAAGCGACCCGGCAACCTCGAGGACGTCTTCGTGCTGCTGACCGGCGAGGAGATCGCATGACCGGCGCGACCGTCACCGGCGAGGGCGCCCCCGCCCCGCCTCCCGTCACCCCGACGCGCAAGCTGCATCGCTTCGAGCGCAGCGCGGTCGGCGGCGTGCTGATCCGCGAGATGATCAACTTCTCGTCCTACTGGCGCTCGACGACGTTCTCATCGACCGTCGAGCCGACGATCTACCTGCTCGCCTTCGGCTTCGGCCTCGGCTCGCTGATCACCACCGTCGGCAACGGACTTTCCTACGAGGAGTTCGTCGGTACCGGGATGGTCGCGATGGCGGTCCTGTTCTCGTCGGCGATGCCGTCGATGTTCGGCACCTTCGTCAAGTACTCGTTCCAGCACACCTACGACGCGATCCTCGCCGCGCCGGTCGACACCGAGGAGCTGGTCAGCGCCGAGGCGCTCTGGATGGCGATGCGCGCCTCGGTGTTCGGCTGCGCGCCGCTGCTGGTTGCGATGATCTTCGGCCTGCCGCCGGCCTGGGGCATGCTGGCGGTCCCCGCGATCAACTTCCTCGCCGGCTTCGGCTGGTCGTGCTTCGGCATCTCGATCGCCGCCTTCGTCAAGTCGATCGACAACTTCGGCTACATCACCAGCGCCGTGATCACGCCGCTGTTCCTGGTCGCCGGGACCTTCTTCCCGATCGATCAGCTGCCCGAGTGGGCCCAGGTGCTCGCCCAGATCAACCCGCTCTACCACTGCGTCGAGCTCGTCCGCCACGCCGCCTTCGGCTTCGAGGGGTGGTCCGACGTCTGGAACGTCGCCTACCTGATCGCCTTCGGCCTCGCCATGTGGCGCGTCGCGATCTTCGGCATGACGCGCAAGCTCGTGGACTGACTCTGCTGCGGTACTCGCCAGACCTCGCTCCCGCTAGCTTCGCCGCGTCGCCGTAGGACCGGTCTGGCTGTGCCCTCCGCTTGAATCAGGGCAGCGGAGTCCCGCCGGAGCCGAGCAGGGCCGAGGCCAGAGCCGCGGCGACGAGCAGGAGGACGGACGGGACGAGCAGGAGGGCGACGACGAGCTGGATCTTCGGGCCGGCGCGGGCGGCGTCCTCCTGGACGCGGCGGCGGAGGGCCAGGCGAGCGTCGCGCGCCTGGCCGGCGAGCGTGGCGCTGAGCGGCGCGCCGTGCCGACGGGCGCGATCGAGCGCCGCGACGAGCGCGCCAACCTCGGGCAGCGGCAGCCGCCGGCGCATCTCGGCCAGCGCCTCCCCGAGTGGGACGCCAAGCGCCACCTCGCCCCCGACCGCCCGCCACTCGTCCGCCACGGGTCCGTCGGCGCGCGCCCCGACCGCGGCCAGCGCCGCCGCCAGCGAGACGCCGGCATCGACGGTCACGCGCAGCAGCTCGAGCAGCTCGGGCAGCTGACGCCGCGCCGCCGTCGCGCGAGCGGCGGCCTGGCGTGCCAGCCAGAGGTCGGGCGCGAAGAACCCGGCGACCGGGGCCGCTACGACGACCAGCAGGCCAAGTCGCCCTGGCGCGGCGGCGCCGAGCAGGGCGCCTGGCAAAGCGGCGACCGCGACGCCGGCCAACTTCGCAGCCATCAGCTCACGTGGCTCGAGCCCGCCCGGCCGTCCCGCCGCCTCGATCCGTCGCTCCAGATCCTGGGGAGCGGCCCGCCGCGCCGCGGCGCCGCCGAAGCGGGCCAGCGCCCTGATCGCGGCAGGCCCCCGCGCGGCGCGTCGACGCTGGCCGCGCGGACGCCCCCTGGCTCGGCCGTCCGGCGCCAGCAGCGCCAGCCCAAGGATGGTCAGCACCGTCGCGGCGAACGCCAGCGCGGCGGCGGTCACGGCGATCTCCGCCGCTTCGCAACGGCAGTCGGACACAGGCTGCCAACCGTCACCAGCTCACCCGGCCCAACCGCCGGATCAGGAACGCCGCGGCGCCCTGCATCGCGACTGCCAACCCGACCAGCCAGGCAGTCAGGAACGAGCTCGCGAGACCGCCGACGAAGCCCGGGCTGGCGAGCTCGGCGAGCAGCGCCCCGCCGAGCGGCAGCAGCACGACGACGAGGCCGGTGAAGCGCGCCTGGGCCGTCGCCGCGCGGACCTCGTCCTCGAGCCGTGCCTGGTCGGCGAAGCCCTCGGCGCACTCGCGCAACAGCCGCGCGAGGTCGCCGCCGGCGCCGCGCTGTACGAGGCAGGCCGCGACGATCGCACCGACTCGCCGCGAGCCGGTCCGGTCGCGCAGATCTTCCAGCGCCGCCTCGGTGCGCGCGCCGGCCGCCAGCTCGGCGGCCGTGCGGCGCAGCTCGTGGCCGGTCTGCCCGTCGATCGCCCCAGCGCTCTCGGTGACGGCCCCGCGCAGCGAATGGCCCGCCGCCAGCGCGTCGGCGAGTGAGATCGCCACCGCGGCGGCGCCGGCGTCGACCCGCCGCCGGTAGTGCTCGCGCCGTGCCCGCAGCAGTCTCGCCACGCTCCACGGCCCGGCCGCGCCGAGCGCCAGCCCGACGAGCGGTCCGGCGACGGTCCAGCCGACGACGAGCGCCACCAGGGCGCCCGCGCCCAGCAGCCGCCTGCGCTCGACCGCGCCCGGATCGCGCCCCTCGCGACCGACGCGCGCCGCGACCTCGACCAGCGCCAGCACACGGTGCAGGGCGAGCGGCAGGCGCTGGCGCAGCGCCGGCACGCCCGCGACCAGGAGCTCGCCCGCCGCCGCGACGGCCAGAGCGGCCGCCGCGAAGCCGGCCACAACCGCGATCACGTCCGCGATCCCGGACCGAACCTGGCACAGGCGCCCACCGCCGATCGCCGGCTCACCCCGCATCTCCCAGCCGCGCCGCAAGCCGTCCGCCGACGCCCTCCCCCACCCGGCCGCCCTCCGCCACGACACGCACCTCGGCGCCCCCGTCGCACGGCGTCACCGCCGCGATCGCCTCGACCACGCGCGATCCGTCGGGCCGGCGCGCTTGGTGGACGACCAGCTCGATCGCCCGCGCCACCTGGTCGGCCACGACGGCGTGCGGCAGGCCGACCTCGGCCATCAGCGCCAGCGTCTCCAGCCGCGCCAGCGCGTCGCCGGGCGAGTTGGCGTGGACGGTCGACAACGATCCCTCGTGGCCGGTGTTGAGCGCCTGCAGCAGGTCGAGCGCCTCCCCTCCGCGCACCTCGCCGACGACGATCCGGTCGGGCCGCATCCGCAGCGCGTTGCGCACGAGCGCCCGGATCGTCACCTCGCCGCGTCCCTCGAGGCTCGGCGGGCGCGACTCGAGCCGCACGACGTGGTCCTGGCGCAGCCGCAGCTCGGCGGCGTCCTCGATCGTCACGATCCGCTCGCCGCCGGGAATCGCGCCGGACAGCGCGTTGAGCGTCGTCGTCTTGCCCGACCCGGTGCCGCCGCTGACGAGAATCGAGGCGCGCGCCGCGACGCAGCGTGCCAACAGCGCCGCCTCGTCGGCGGACAAGGTCCCCAGCCGCACGAGGTCGTCGAGCGAGAACCCGTCGCGGCGGAAGCGACGGATCGTCAGGCAGGGGCCCGACAGCGACAGCGGCGGAATGACGACGTTGACGCGCGACCCGTCGGCAAGCCGAGCGTCGCAGAGCGGCGACGCCTCGTCCACGCGGCGGCCGAGCGGCGCGAGGATCCGCTCGATCGCGTGGGTCAGCTCCGCCTCGGACTCGAAGCGCACGCCGGTCGGCCGGATCCGGCCGCGGCGCTCTACGTAGACATCGCCGGGGCCGTTGACCATCACCTCGTCGACGGTCGGGTCGGCGAGCAGCGGCTCGAGCGGCCCGAGGCCCGTCGCGGACAGCAGGACGCGCTCGCGCAGCGCCGACCGCTCCGCCTCCGAGAGCGCCGCCGCCTCGCGCTCGATCAGCACCGCGATCTCGGCGCCGATGTCGCCTCCGGACTCGCCGCTGCGAGCCCGCTGGATCAGGCGCTCGCGCAGCGCATCGGCCAGCTCGTCGATCGCCTCCATCGTGTTTAGAGGGACGCCTGACGGGAAATCGCCCCCCTCATGTGCACCCCCACCCGCCTTGACGGATAAGGTCGTATCCGTCATGGAGGGCTCGCATGACCTTGTGAGGAGGATGTGGACCGCGTACCGCGAGGGTGGCGTGGAGTCGGCCCTGCCGCTGCTGCAGCCCGACGTGGAGTTCGTCGCCGTCGACGGAACCGAGTACCCGGGCCACGACGGCGTCCGCCGCTTCTTCAGCGCCTTCGACGAGCAGGGCCAGACCTTCGAGGCGTCGCCCTATAGCTTCGAAGGCCAGGGCGACGCCGTGCTGGTCGCCGGCCACCGGCGCATCCGCTCGGCCGACGGCACGTCAGGCGCCTACCTCTACTTCGTCCACGTGATTCGCGACGGGCTGATCGCCCGGCTCAGCGCGCACACGACACGCGAGGCCGCGCTGGCGGACCTGCGCCGCAGCGAGCAGATCGCGAGCGACTGACTCAGCCGGTCGCGGCGGCGCCGCAGGCCGGCCACGGGGCCACGCCCTGCTGACGGTAGAGGCGCAGCGCCATCCGGTCTTGATGCGCCTCGGACGCCTTCGCGGGATCGGCGCCGCGGCCACCGACCGCCTTCCAGGTCGAGCGCGAGAACTGGAACTTGCCGCGGTAGAGGCCGTTCGAAGAGACCGCACGCGGATCGCCGCCGGACTCGCACTGGGCGATCTCACGCAGCACGCGCGGCAGCTTGACGTCGCTGTCGCCGCCGGCGTCGGCCGGGGCGTCCTTGGCGGGATGGCGCACGTCGGCGCTGCTGAAGCGCGCCAGGCCGAGCTTGCCGCGCGTCATCGGCCCGACGATGCCGTCGGCGGTCAGGCCGTTGCGGCGCTGGAAGCGCCTGACGGCGCGATCCGTCTGCGGCCCGAAGACCCCGTCGGCCCCGATGCCGAGCTTGCGCTGCAGGCGCCGCACGGCGCGGCCGCGGTCGCCCTTGCGCAGCGTGACCTCGGTCGACGCGGTCGCTGCGCCCCCGGCGCCGGCGCTGGGATCGTCGGCGAACGCCGGCGTGGCAGCCGGCGCCACGCTCAACAGCGCGACGGCAGACAACGACAACAGGGCAACATGCAAACGACGGCGCAACTGACGTCTCCTCTTTCCGGCGCCTACGAGGTGAGCTGACGGGCTCGCGCTGGAAAGTGCGCTACGCCGCACGCTGGCGGCGATTCGCCCCGGGGGTTCGGCCTATCGGCTGAACCCCAGTGGTTCCCCCGTTCCCCGCCACCTGGGCGGCGGAGACTCGGCTATGGTCGATTCGAAGTCGGAAAGTGAATCAGATCCGCCGGCGGAATGCCCGCTCAGCGGCGCTTCGCCATCCGACCGGGCAGATGCAGAAGCACCCGCACGCCCTCGACTCCCGGGGTCGTGGCCGCGGCCCGCTCGAGCTCGCGAATCGACTCCGGACTGTCGACGCGGCCGCGTAGGACGACCATCCGGCCGGCAATCTCGACCTCGACACTGCCACCGGCAGCCTCCAGCTGGCTGCGGAGCGCGGCGCGCACCGTCCGCTCGAGGTCGACCTCTGCCGCCACGGGGGGCTCGGGCGCCAGCGGCGGCGTTGGCGTTGGCTCGGGGACCGGGGTCGGGCTTGGCTGAGGCTCCGGCGTTGGCTCAGGCGCTGGAATCGGATCCGGAACAGGACTTGGCGGCTCCGGCATCGGGGCCGGCGGCTGCGGCGGACCGGGCGCCGGCCCCGGAGGCGCGGGCTGGGGCGGCGCCGGCTGCGGTGGACCAGCCACCAGGCTCATCCTGCGGCGCTCGCTCATCCTCCGCCGTGCGATCACCGCAGCGCCAGCCGCGCCGGCAGCGCCCGCCATCACCAGCGGCGCTGCCCTACGGACGATCTCGCGCGAGAGGAATCCCATTCCTCCCGCACGATATCGCCTCGTCAGTGAGTGGCTTGCACCCCGCTGCGCGCCGGCTCCAGCGCGACGTCCAGCACCTCGCCGATCGTCATCACCGGGTGGAACGTCATCTGCTCGCGGACGTCCTCGGGCACGTCGTCGAGGTCGCCGCGGTTGCGCTCCGGCAGGATCACGTCGGTCAGTCCGGCGGCGTGGGCGGCGAGCACCTTCTGCTTCAACCCGCCGATCGGCAGCACGCGGCCCTGGAGGGTGACCTCGCCGGTCATTCCGACCGTGTGCTTGACCGGACGGCCGCTGAGCAGCGACGCCAGCGCCGTCGTCATCGTGATGCCCGCGCTCGGACCGTCCTTCGGGATCGCT
Source organism: Thermoleophilaceae bacterium (assembly GCA_035715585.1). Lineage (GTDB taxonomy): Bacteria > Actinomycetota > Thermoleophilia > Solirubrobacterales > Thermoleophilaceae > JAAYBF01. Next base: position 24,131 of record DASTKX010000017.1, on the reverse strand, counting down.
CCCGCGGGGACGTGAACGTGGAACTCGCGGTCGTCGAAGGCGTCACCGTCGATCCCGAGCTGGTCTGCGTGGCCGCGCGCGTAGGAGAGCGCGATCCGCGCCGACTCCTTCATCACGTCGCCGAGCTGGCCGGTCAGGACGAGGTCGCCCTTGCCCTTCATCCCGGTCGCCTCGACGAACAGCACGTCGCCGCCGGCGCCGGTCACGGCCAGACCGGTCGCCACGCCGGGCACCGCAGTCCGCTCAGCCGCCTCTTGGAAGAAGCGCTGCCTCCCAAGCGCGTCGCGGACCGTGTCGAGATCGACCGTCACCGGCGTCTCGACCTTGCCCGAGGCGATCTTCGTCGCCGTCTTGCGCAGGATCGTGCCGAGGTCGCGCTCCAGCCCGCGCACGCCCGCCTCGCGGGTGTACTCCGCAATCACGGTGCGCAGCACGTCGTCGGAGATCTCGACCTCGTCCTCGCGCAGGCCGTTGCGCTCGCGCTGGCGGCCCCAGAGGTAGTCGCGGCCGATCGCCAGCTTCTCGTCGGTCGTGTAACCGTCGAAGCGCACGACCTCCATCCGGTCGAGCAGCGGGCCGGGGATCGTGTCCGCCACGTTGGCGGTCGCGATGAACAGCACCTGCGACAGGTCGAGCTCGACGTCGAGGTAGTGGTCGCGGAACGAGTGGTTCTGCGCCGGGTCGAGCACCTCGAGCAGCGCCGCCGACGGGTCTCCGCGCCAGTCGGCGCCGACCTTGTCGACCTCGTCGAGCAGGATCACCGGGTTCATCGTGCCTGCGTCGCGCAGGGCACGGACCAGCCGTCCCGGCAGCGCGCCGATGTAGGTGCGGCGGTGGCCGCGGATCTCGGCCTCGTCGCGGACACCGCCGAGCGACATGCGGACGAACTCGCGTCCGGTCGCGCGGGCGATCGACTCGCCGATCGAGGTCTTGCCGGTTCCGGGCGGGCCGATCAGGGTCAGGATCGCGCCCTCGCCGCGCTTGCGGTCCGAGCCCTCGCCGGCAGCATCGCCGAGGCCGCGCTCGCGGCGCAGCTTCATCACGGCGATGTGCTCCTCGATCCGGTCCTTGACGTCCTCCAGCCCGGCGTGGTCGGCGTCGAGCACCTCACGCGCGTGCGTCGGGTCGAGCCGCTCCTCGGAGCGCTCGCCCCACGGCACCGCGACGAGCCAGTCGAGGTAGGTGCGAATCATCGAGCTCTCGCCCGACTGCTCGCCCATCCGCTCGAGCCTGGCCAGCTCCTTCTCGGCCTGCTCGCGGACGGCCTCCGGCATGCCGGACTCCTCGATCTTCGTGCGGTACTCGTCGGCGACCGAGGCGTCGTCCTCGCCGAGCTCCTTGCGGATCGACTCCATCTGCTTGCGCAGGAAGTACTCGCGCTGCTGCTTGTCGGCGCCCGACTGGACGTCGTCGCGGATCTGCTTGCGCACCTGCAGCTCGGCCAGCCGCTCGCGCTGCAGCCTCAGCGCCAGCGACAACCGCTCTGTCACATCAAGGGTGGAGAGCAGCTGGACCTTCTGCTCGTAGGAGATGTCGGGCGCGTAGCCCGAGGTGTCGGCGAGCGTGCCCGGCTCGGTGATCGAGCGGACGAACGCCGCGATCCGGCCGTCGTCGCCGCGCAGCTCGAGCAGCTCCTCGACGACCGCGCGGTACTCGCGCTCGAGATCGCGCGTGTGGCCGTCAACGGGCTCGTCGTCGGGATGGGCGGTGACCTCGACGCGCAGGTCACCTGAGGCGTCGGTGTGGGCGGCCCCCGCGATGCCGCGGTGCAAGCCGGCCAGCGCGACGGCGTGGCCGCCGCCCGGAAGCCGGACGTGGTCGGAGACCTCGGCGACGGTGCCGACCGAGGCGAACTCGTCGTCCTCGCGCGGCACGAGCAGCACGCGCTCCTCGTCGCCGACGTCGACGACCAGGGTCACGGTCATGTTGGGGAAGACGACCGAGTCGTCGACCGGCACCAACAGCAGCGTCTGCTTCTCCGTCTCCATGCGCTTGCTCCCCACCTGGGATTTACTTACGATTGATAAGCAGTATAGCCGGTCCGGCCGCAGCCGTCAACGCCCGCATAAGACAAGTTGATACGACCTGACTTAGATCGTAGCGGACGGCTTCCGTCCGCCGCGAAGGGGATGCTGCGCCGCGATGCACGCCGACGAGCCCTCTCCCGCCCGCGATGCCGCGTCGGCGGCGGCGATCGAGCTGATCGAGCCCGGAACGACGATCGGACTCGGCTCCGGCCGCGCCGTCTGGCGGGTCGTCGACCGGATCGCCGAGCGCTGGCCCGAGCGACCGCCGCTGCGCGCCGTCGTCGCCTCCGAGCTGACCCACGCTCGGGCGCGCGCGGCGGGGATCGAGATCGTCGAGCTCGACGGGACGTTCGAGCTCGACCTGGCGATCGACGGCGCCGACGAGCTCGACCGCGAGCTGCGCCTGATCAAGGGCGGCGGCGGGGCGCTGCTGCGCGAGAAGATCGCGATCGCCGCCGCGCGCCGCTTCGTCGTGGTGGCCGAGACCGGCAAGCTCGTCGACCGCCTCGGCGAGGGCTTCCGCCTACCGGTCGAGGTGGCGCGCTTCGCCTGGCGCGACACCCGCCGCCGGCTCGCCGAGCTGCTGCCCGACCCCGAGTTGCGCACGGCCGGCGACTCAGCGTTCCTGACCGACGAGGGCCATCACATCCTCGACTGCGCCATCTCCGCGAACGTCGATGTCGACGCCCTCGCCGACGAGCTGCGCCGCATTCCCGGCGTGCTCGAGCACGGCCTCTTCATCGACATGGCCGAGCAGGCGCTGCTCGGGACGCCCACCGGGACCGTCGAGCGTCTGACAGCCGCTCGCTAGAGATCGTTCGCGCCGACGGTCGCGCGGCCGACCCGGCGGCGGTCCCCAGGCGGGCGCGGCAGCAGCCTGATCTCGCGCGCGTAGCTCTGAGCTGCGGTGAGATAGACGGCCTGGCGGAGCGTGGCGCGCAGTGTGGCGACCGCCGTCGTCGCCGCGGCGGGCGAGAGATCGGCGTCGAGCGGGGCGTCGCTCGCGGCTCCTGGCGCCAGGGCGAGCAGCTCGACGTCCTCGAGCGCGACGAAGGAGCTGCCAGGACCATCGCCCGGGTCGGTCGAGACGAGGATGTCGACGCGTGCGCCGGGAATCCCCGTCTCGATCAGCGCTGATCCGCCCGCGACCGTGACCTCGACGGCGCGCTCGCCGCGCTGCAAGGCCCCGGGGTCGTCGTCGCCGGCAGCGGCGCCGACGACGCCTGCGGTGATCGGGCTGCCGGCCGCGACCGGGCCCGCGGTGTGGAGGCCGATCGCCTGGTCGGGGCTGCTGGGCGCGTCCGGCGGAGCGAAGCGCTGCGGGACGTGGCTGAGCCGCAGGTCGGAGCGGCTCAGCTCCGCCCCGGGCTGGATGTCGCGCGCCGCCACGACGATCGGCACCGGGACGCCGATCCGCCCCTCGACCTCGCTCACGCGGTCGCCGACCTCCGAGGCGGCCAGCGCCCCGCAGGCCAGCGCGAGCACGAGCAGCACGACGCCGCGCCGCCGGCGTGTCCGCGCGTTCACGAGGCCACCTCGCCCGCGGCGCCGATCGTGGTCCGGCGCGACCGTTGGCCGCTCCGGCGGGCGTCCGCGAGCGGCAACTCGATCGTCGCGACGGTGCCGCGGCGACCGCTGCTCAGCTCGAGCGTCCCACCCGCCTCGCGGATCGCGCGCTCGGCGATCCCGAGGCCGCGACCGCGGTCGGCCCCGGCCCCGTGGCGGCCTGGCCGTGCCGCGGGTCCGCCGTCACGGACCTCCAGCCGTACCGCTCGCGCGCCCCTGCGCGCGGCGTGGACCTCGATCGGCCCCGAGCCGTGCTCGACGGCGTTGGCGAGCAGGTTGCCGAGCGCCTGGGACAGCCGGCCGCCATCGGCCTGGACGTGGGCGCGGCCCGCGTCCCAGCGGACGGTGACACCGCGATCGCCGCCGGTCACCGCCGCCCGCCAGCCATTCGCCGCCCCGTTGACAAGCCGTTCGAGCGCGATCGCCCGCGGTCGCGCCGGCGCCCGCCGCCCGCGCCGCGCCGCGTCGAGGTCGGCCAGCCCCGCCCGCATCCGCTCGAGCTCCGCCTCGAAGCGCAGCGCTCGCGCCGCCCCGCCGGGCTCCCGCCGCAGCCACGCCACGGCATATGAGAACGCGGCGACCGGACCACGCAACTCATGCGCCGCCCCGGCCACCAACTCCAGACGTCGCCGCAGCCGCGCCGCGGCCACCGCCAGCAACGCCGCCAGCAGCCAACCCACCACTCCGATCGCGATCGCCATCGCTAGAGCGGCGGGTCGGTCAGGCGGTATCCGATACCGCGCACGTTGACGATCCAGCTCCGCTCCGAGACCGCGTCGAGCTTGCGCCGCAGCCGGCATGCGTGGGCGTCGACGGTGCGCGTCTTCCCGGGCGAGAGGTACCCCCACACGTCGCGCAACAGCTCGCTCTTCGAGTAGACGCGCTCCGGCTGGTCGGCCAGCCGCTGGAGCAGCGAGAACTCCATCGTCGAGAGGTGGACGGGCGTCCCTTCGAGCCGAACCGCTCGCGTGACCGGGTCGAGCGTCAGCCCGGCGTGGCGGACGACCCCACGCTGCGGCCGCGCCGCGCTGCGCCGCAGCACCGCGCGGATCCGCCCGAGCAGCTCCCCGTAGGCCAGCGGCTTCTGGACGTGGTCGTCGGCCCCGCGGGCGAAGCTGCGCACGCGGTCGGCCTCGCTGCCGCGGCCGCTGATCACGATCACCGGCAGCTCCGGATCGATCCGAGAGGTCATCCCGTCGGCGGAGCGGACGCGATCGAGCAGCGCGAGGCCGCTGCCGTCGTCGAGCCCGAGATCGAGCAGCACCAGCGCCGGGTGGCGCACCTCGATCTGACGGACCCCCTCGGCGGCGCCGCTCGCCACCGCGACGCGGTAGCCGTCGGCAACCAGGTTGTCGGCGAGATATTCGGCGGTCGGTTCGTCGTCTTCGACTATCAAGAGCGTTTGGTTCATGGCCGATGAAGTCACGGCCGCGAAAAACTCGCCCCCTGCCTAATGCAATTCACGTTGCAATCCGTCCGGGCGAGAAGGGAACGGGGCTAGGATGCCGACGCGCCGTGCGGCTGGCCCCGCCACTGCACCGCGCCCCTCATGGACAGCACCAAACGTGGAAATTACGAGTCGGGCGCCGACTACGTGCTCGAGTACGGCGAGCTGAAGTTCACGTTCAACGAGCGTGACTTCACCGAGCGGATCGAGCAGGCGGCGACGCGGCTCGGCTTCGTCGGCGGGCTGCTCGGCGACGAAGAGCGCGAGGACCTCGTCAACCTGGCCGTCAACGGCGAGATCACCGACGCCCACTCGCTGCTCGGCGAGCACATCATGGAGTGCTGGAGCGACCTCAACGGCCCTTCCGACCGCTCGCTCGTCCACTGGCTGCGGCGGCTGGTCTTCCGTGGCGCCTGGCTCGACCAGCGCGTGCTCGAGGGCGAGCTCGAGATCGTCTTCGACGACATCGACCACTCCTTCGGCTACGCGCAGCCGGACCGCGGCTGGGAGCTGATCGAGCTCTCGCCCGAGCCCTCGTGGAAGCGCGTCGCCTACAGGCGATAGCCGCGCCCTCCGCTAGACGCTCTGCGGCCTCCGGGGCCGGCGATGCTCGACGGCGTGCATGATCTCCAAGACCCGCTCCGGGTCGTCGGTCACCTCGAGCATGTCGACGTCGCTCGGCGAGATCTTGCCTTCGGCCAACGCGCTATCGCGCAGCCAGTCGACCAGCCCGCCCCAGTAGGCGCTGCCGAACAGGACGATCGGGAAGTGGCGGATCTTCTCGGTCTGGCGCAGCGTCGCCGCCTCGAACAGCTCGTCGAGCGTGCCGAAGCCGCCCGGGAAGACGACGAAGCCGCTCGAATAGCGGACGAACATCACCTTGCGGACGAAGAAGTAGTGGAACGTCAGGCTGATGTCGGCGTGCGGGTTGGCGCCCTCCTCGTGCAGCAGCTCGATCGCCAATCCGATCGACGTCGCCCCCGCGTCGCGCGCGCCGCGGTTGGCGGCCTCCATCACTCCGGGACCGCCACCGGTGATCACCGCGTAGCCCTGCTCCCCCATTCGCCGCGCCAGCGAGCGCGCCGCGGCGTACTCGGGGTCGTCGGCCGGCGTGCGCGCCGACCCGAAGAAGGAGACCGCCTTGCCGATGTGCGCGAGCGCCTCGAAGCCGTCGCGCAGCTCGCCGTCGATGCGGGCGATCCGCGCCGCGTCGTCGAGCTCCGAGACGATCGTCAGCGACTCGGCCTCGAGCAGCTCCTCGTCCGTGGTGGTCGGCTTGCGCGGGTCGCGGCTCACCCGCATAACCCTATGGAGTGGCGCCGATCAGCCGAGTAGATCGGCGCGCTGGGCGCCCGAGCGCTCGGCGTCGACGGTCGGCTCGCTCGTCCCCGCCGTGAGCACGACGCGCGTGCTGGCGACGCGCAGCTGGTCCGAGCTCTCGCCGACGGCCGCGACGACGGTCAGCGAGCCGCCCTCCTCGAGCCGGCGGCCGGCGCCGAAGACGCGCCGGGCGACGCCCGGCGAGACGGCGTCGAGCGTGTCGATCACGACCACGGCGTCGCCGCCGCTCTCGACGACGCGCTTGGCCCGCTCGACGGCGAGCTGGGCGGCCTGCGCGTGATCGTCCGGCGAGCTGTCGAACGATCCGCCGTATACGGCGGTCTCGGTCTCGCGCTGCCAGTCGGTGACCTCCTCGGGACGGGCGCCCGCGAGCACGACGGCGACCGTCGGCCCGTCGGGCTGTGCGGCCAGCGTCGCGACGATCTCGCGCAGCAGTCGCGTGGCGCCGGCGCCGGAGGGACCCGCGATCGCGACGCGCGAGCCCTTGCCGAACGGCACGTCGCCGAGCGAAGCCGGCGCGGCGAGCCGCTCGTGCGGGTGGATCGGGGTCAGGTCGCCGAACTGCGGCCGCTCGACCGGGGGCTCGGCGGGACCGCCGTTAACGCTCTCCACGCGCACCAGCGACGGATAGCGCTCGTTGCGGCGAGCGGGGCGCACGGGACCGGCGATCTCGTCGCCGGGGCGCAGCTCGCAGCGGCGGATCTGGGCCGGTGAGATATAGACGCCGGGCTGGTCGTCGACACGCAGGAAGCCGCTGCCGTTGGGCAGCACGTCGAGCACGCCGGTCGCCGTCTCGAGCTGCTCGTCGTCCGCGGACTCCGGCTGCTCGCCCTCTGCCTCCGGCTCGTCGTCTACCTCGCCCTCCGACTGCTCGTCCTCGGGCTTGTCCTCGACCTCGCCGCGGGCTCGGCCGCGGCCGCGTCCACGGCCCCTGGCGCGGCGCGGACGCTCGCGCTTGGCGGGTTGGTCGTCGCCCGCGCTCTCCTCGGACTCGGACGCGTCCGAGTCGCCGCCCTGGATGCCGAGGATCGAGCCGATCAGATCCTCGCGACGCAGCGCGCGATAGCTCTCGATCCCCAGCTCCGAGGCGATGGCGTGAAGGTCGGCGAGCGGGCTGTCTTCCAGCTCCTTGCGCTGCAGGACTGACACTGAGGCTGCTCCTAGGATCGGTTGCGAACGCGAGAGGGTACTGACTGGAGGGTGCTGCGGTGCTCCGCTAAGCCGGCGCGGACTCGCGCCGCAGCGCGTCGTCGAGCGGCGCGACGGGCGCCTTCGCGTCGCCGCGCAGAGCGGCCCGCACGGCAAGGAAGTCGGCGACCCCGGCCACATCATGCACGCGCAGCACGCTGCCGACGCCGGCGTCGAGAGCCGGCTCGACGGCCGCGAGGGTGCCCGGGTCGCGCTCGCGCGGGCGGCGGCCGGTCAGCGCGCCGACGAAGTCCTTGCGCGAGATCGCCAGCAGCAGCGGCCGGCCGAGCGCCTCGAGCTCGGGCAGTCGGCGCAGCAGCTCGACCGACTCGGCGGGCGTCTTGGCGATGTCGAGGCCCGGGTCGAGCAGCAGCTGCTCGCGCGCCACGCCGCGCTCGATCGCGGTGGCCGTCCGCTCGGTCAGCAGCTCCGCCACGTCGGCGACGACGTCGGCGTAGCCCGGGTAGCCGCGGGTCTTCGGCGCGAGGCGCGTGTGGGTGATCACCAGGCCGGCGCCGCCCGCCGCGCAGGCGGCCGCGATGTCGGGATCGCTGAGACCGCTGACGTCGTTGATCAGGACCGCGCCGGCGTCGAGCGCCGCGCGCGCGACCGGCGCGCGCCAGGTGTCGACCGACACGGCGACGCCCTCGGCCGCCAGCCGCTCGACGAGCGGCACGACGCGCGTCGCCTCCTCGTCGGTCGAGACCGCCTGGCGGTCAGTCCGCCCCGACTCGCCGCCGACGTCGACGATCGTCGCCCCGGCGGCCGCCAGCTCCAGCGCCCGCTCGACGAGCGCGTCGAGCGGCTTGTCGCCCTGGACGTCGGAGAACGAGTCGGGCGTGGCGTTGACGATCCCCATCAGCGCCGGGGCGCCAGCCGGCAGGTCGAGCACGCGGTCGCGCAGCCGCAGCGTCACGCCGGCTCCACAGCGCTGGGGGCGGGCGCTCCTGGGGCGAGTCCCTCGGCGGCGGCCACCGCCCGCCAATCCTCCAGCTCGCGCTCGATCCGCGCGCCGTCCCAGCCCAGCTCGGCAGCCATCGCGTCGGCCACCGCTCGCGGTCCCGCGGCCCCGGCGGCGGTCAGGTTGCGCGCGTCGAGCAGTCCGAGCCGCGTCCGGCGCAGCAGCACGTCGGCGACGCCGCGCGCCTGCTCGTTGCGCGCCGCCCAGACCGCCTCGGCGACGAGGTCGGGCAGCTCCGGCGAGATCCGCTCGGCGAGCGCCGGATCGGTCGCGGCGAGGTGCATGACCTCCACCGCGCCGTGGCCGTAGCGGCCGACGAGCATCCGCCGCGTGTCGTCGCCGACGCCGGCGACGTCGGGCAGCGCGGCCGGGTCGATCTCCATCCCGAGCGGGATCTCCGCCGTCCGGCAGGGCGCGTCGCGGCCCTCGCGCTCGACGATCCGGTCGACCGCCAGCTTCGCCATCCGGCGCCAGGTCGTCAGCTTGCCGCCGGTGATCGTGACCATGCCGGAGCTGGTCTCGTAGAGCTCGGCCTTGCGCGAGATGTCGACCGACTTCTTCGGGTCGCCGGTCGCGATCAGCGGCCGTACGCCGGCGTAGGCGCCGGTCAGGTCGGAGGCGGCGATCGAGGTGGCGAAGAACTCGTTGACCGCGTCGAGCAGGTACTCGACGTCGTCGCCTGACGGCGGGATGTGATCGAGCTCGGCGCTGTCGTAGTCGTTGTCGGTCGTCCCGATCAGCGTCCGTCCGAGCCACGGCAGCACGAAGATCGAGCGGCCGCCGCCGGCTGGGACGATCGCGCCGCCGACGACGTCGAGCAGCTCGCGCGAGACGGTGATGTGGGTGCCGCGACTGGGGCGGATCGTCGGAACCTCGGCCTCGCGGTGCAGCTCCTCGGGGCGGATGCGGTCGGCCCAGACGCCGGTCGCGTTGACGACGTTGGCGGCGCGGACCTCGAACTCGCCACCGCCGATCGCGTCGCGGCAGAGGACGCCGCCGGCGCGGCCGTCGCGCTCGACGAGGCCGGTCACCTCGACCGCGTTCGAGCAGACGGCGCCGTAGCGCTCGGCCTCGCCGAGGATCGTCAGCGTCAGGCGGACGTCGTCGGTCTGGCAGTCGTAGAAGAGGTAGGCCGCCGTCGGCTCGCGCGCGGCGAGCGCCGGCAGCAGCCGCAGCGTCTCGGCGGCGTCGATCGTGCGGTGGCGATCCGGGCTCCAGGACTCCTCGTCGGCGCGCCGGCGGCGGCCGCCCTCCTCGCCGCCCCGGCGCCGGCGCCGGTCGGTCGCCATCACGTCGTACATGTTCAGGCCCGCGCCGAGCATGCGATCGGGGCGGCGGCCGTCGAAGGCGGGGATCAGCAGCGGCAGCGGGTGGACGAGGTGCGGCGCCAGGTTGACCAGCAGCTGGCGCTCGAGCAGCGCCTCGCGAACCAGGCCGAGGTCGAAGTTCTGCAGGTAGCGCAGCCCGCCGTGGATCAGCTTCGAGGAGCGGCTCGACGTGCCCTCGGCATAGTCGTGGCGCTCGACCAGCGCGACGCTGTAGCCGCGCGAGGCGGCGTCGAGCGCGACGCCGGCGCCGGTGATGCCACCGCCGATCACGACGACGTCGAACTCGTCGCGCTGGAGCGTCGCGAGGGCGGCGGCGCGCGCGATCACGGCAGGTAGCTCACGAAGTCGGCCGGCGGCAGGCGCTCCGGCGGGCTCTTCTCCTGGCGGGCATGGCCGAGGTGGATCAGCCCGACGAACAGCTCGTCGCGCTCCATCCCGACCGCCGCCGCGCCATCCGGGGTCCGCAGCACTCCCGGGGTGCGCCAGTAGCCGGCGAGGCCGCGGTCGTGGGCGGCGAGCAGCACGATGAAGACGGCGCACGCGGCCGCGCAGACGTCCTCCTCGTCCTGGACCGGGTCCCCGGTCAGCTTGACCGACGCGCAGACCAGCGTCGGGGCGCGGTCGAGCTTCGACGCGGCCTCCGGGCCGGCCGCCGACTTCAGGCGCGCGAGCGACTCCGGGCCGAGCACACGGAAGCGCCACGGATTGGTCAGGTGGTGGTTCGGCGCCCAGCGGGCGAGCTCGAGCAGCTCGTCGAGCAGCGCGCGGTCGACAGGCTCGTCGCCGTAGACCTTGTGGGTGCGCCGTCCGCGGATCGCGTCTTCGAGGTCCATCTTGGGCGACGGTATCGGAGTTGGGGGCGGGTCTGGCTAGGGATCGGCGTTAGTGGCCGCGGGTCCTGTCTCCGATTTTGGTTCACGTGCTCGTTCCTGCGCGCGCGAACGCAAAATGCGTCGCCACCCGCGGATCAGCGTTTGCGCTTCCAGGCGAGCCCGGCTGCGAATACCGCAGCTACTGCGCCGCCGGCGGCGATCATCGCTGTCGACGATGAGCGGTCGTCGCGGACGTCGGGGACGGCTGGAACGTCGAAGGCGGCTCTGGCGCCGCGCTTCACGGGCGCGAGCGGAAAAGGCTTGCGCCGAAGGGCGGCGAGCGCTTGGGCGGTGACCCAGACCGGCGTCTGATCGCTCGTGCGCGAGTAGGCGATGTGGCCGTCGCGGCGCTGGAGGCCGCGCAGGTAGGCGAGCGGGTCGGCGCGCAGCGAAGCGAGCGGGACACGCGCCGCGACGAGACCCTGGACGGCCCAGGAGGTCGATTGGGCGTTGGAGTCGCGGCCGGCGAGCTGGCCCCAGCCGCCGTCGGATCCCTGTGCGGCGCGCAGGTAGTCGACGCCGGCGCGGGCCGCCGCGCCGGCGCGCCGGCCGGTGGCGGCCAGCGCCTGCAGCACGGCGCCGGTGTCGTCGACGTCGGCCGGCGATCCAGCTGCGAAGCCCCAGCCCCCGCCGGGCGACTGGGAGCGCTCGAGATAGTCGGCGGCCTTGCGCACACGGGCGGCGCCGATCGGCTCCCGGGCGGCGCGCAGAGCCAGCAGGCCGAACGTCGTCCATGCGACGTTGGCGTTCCAGGAGCCGTCGGCCAACTGCGCCCGGCGCAGCTTGGCGAGCGGGTCCACGCCGGCGAAGCGGCGTGCCGAGAGGCCAGCCGAGCGCAGCACCAGGATCGTCCGCTGCAGCTCGCCGATGTCGTCGAAGCTCTTGCTGTTGGCGCGCAGGTAGTCGATCGCGTTGCGGCCACGCGGGCGTTTCGCGTCGCGCGGGTTGACCCCGGCCGCCGCGAGGCCGAGCGCCGCCCAGCCGGTCATAAGCTGGCTGGACGACTGGCCGGGCCCGCCGCCGAAGCCCCCGTTGCCGTTCTGGGCGCGGCGCAGGTAGGTCGCAGCGCGGCCTGGCGCCGCCGCGGCGCTCGCCGTCGCGGACTCGGCCTGAGCCGCGTCGGCGGACGGCGCCGGCAGGCTCAGCGCCGTGGCGATGGCCAGCCCCGCGACGATCGTCGCGACCGCCCCGCCGGCGGCGCCACGGCGAACGGTGGGCGCTGCCCAGGTCGCCTCGAAACGACGCCGGTAGCGGCGCAGCGAGCGGACGAAGACCGGCCCGATCAGCAGGCAGAAGACGACGTTCCCGACCGCATGGGCGACGTTGTAGGGCAGCGAGGTCGCCGAGATCGCGAGATAGGTCGAGAGGTCCTGGCGGGCGGCGAGCGTCCACTGGTAGATGTCCATCATCGCTCCGAAGGCGAAGCCGGCGATGCCGCAGTAGATCGCCAGCTCGACGCGGCCGAGCTCTCGCCCGCGCGTGCCCCAGGCGAGCAGCGCGCCGCCGATCCCGACCCCGCCCCAGGCCGCCATCTGCCAGACCGTCCACGGCCCCTGGCCGAGGAAGACGTTCGAGGCGATCGCGCCGATCGCGCCGACGGCGAAGCCCGGCGCCGCGCCGAGCGCGTAGCCGGCGAACAGCACGATGTCGGTCGTCGGCTTGACGTTCGGGATCGCGGCGAAGGCGAGCCGGCCGACGACGGCCAGCGCCGCCAGCACCGCAACCACGCCGACGACGCGCGCCGGCGGGCGCTTGCGCTCGTACCACGCGAAGCCACCGGCCAGCGCAAGCGCCAACAGCACGAATGAGGACACCTGCCAGGTCATCGAACCAGCTCCCTTTCGATCAACTCCGCTCCCTGCTCGGGCATCAGCGCCCCGCCCGCGCCGTCGAGCGCGCGCGCCACCTCGGTCGAGAAGTGCCAGCCGCCGGCCAGCAACTCGGCCGGCGCCCCGTCGGCGATCACGACACCGTCGCCCATCAACACGACACGATCGGCGAAAGCGGCGGCGAACTCGGTGTCGTGGGTGGCGACGACCACCGCCGCGCCGGCCTCGGCCAGCGCGTCGATCCGCGCTACGAGCGCGTCCTTGTGGACGCGGTCCATGCCGCGCGTCGGCTCGTCGAGACAGACCGCCGCACACCGCTCGTCGCCTGACAGCACCACCTCGAGCGCCAACCGCTGGCGCTCGCCGCCGGAGAGGTCGCGCGGGTTGGCCTCGGACCGGCCGGCGAGGCCGGCGGCCGCGAGCGCGTCGGCGCCCGCCTCGTCGACCGCGTGCTCGTGGATCAGGTAGTCGCCCGGGTTCTGCAACAGCAGCGCGACCTCGCCGGCGCGCTCGACGCGGCCGCGCGTCGGCACGGCAAGCCCCTTGAGGTGACGCAGCAGCGTGGACTTGCCGGCGCCGTTGCGGCCCATCAGCGCGATCCGCTCGCCGGGCGCCACGCTCAGATCCACCCCGCGCAGGATCGACGGACCGTCGGCGATCTCGTGCCAGACGCCGCGCGCCGCGACGGCGGGCTCGACGCCCGCGCGACGCCGGCGCATGAGCCGTCCGAGAGGCCCACCGCCATCGTCGCCGGACGGTGCCGCAACGGGCGGTCCGTCGAAGTCGCTCGCCCCGGCGACGGGCGCCAGGCCCGCCGCGCGCAGGCCGTCGCGAGCCTCCTTGACCGACCGCGGCAGCGGCCGCAGTCCGGCGAACGAGAACAGCCGCGCGATCGGCGTCGCCAGGTTGCCGCCGCCGGCGACCGCCCAGTCGAGGAACTCGCGTGGCGCGGCGTCGCAGACGACCGCGCCGGCCTCCATCGCCAACACCCGGTCGGCCGCCGGCAGGCAGCGGTCGATCCGGTGCTCGGCGACGACGACCGCCGTCCCCCACTCCTCGTTGAGCCGGCGCAGCAGCCAGATCAGCTCGTCGCCGGCAACCGGGTCGAGCTGCGAGGTCGGCTCGTCGAGCACCAGCAGCGCCGGGCGGTGGACGAGCGCCGCGGCGATCGCCACGCGCTGCAGCTCGCCGCCGGAGAGCGTGTCGGTGCGGCGGTCGAGCAGGCCGCCGATTCCCAGCGCCAGCGCGACCTCCTCGACCGCGCGAGCGACCGAGGCCGGCGACTCGCCGCGGTGCTCGAGCGGCAGCGACAGCTCGGCGCGCACGCCCCCCATCACGACCTGGGTCTCGGGATCCTGGAAGACCGTGCCGCAGACCGCCGCCAGCTCGCCGGGGCCGTGGTCGCGGACGCTCATCCCGGCCACCTCGAGCTCGCCCGCCACCTCTCCGCCGTAGAAGTGCGGCGCCAGACCGCAGAGCGCGCGCAGCAGCGTCGACTTGCCGGAGCCGGAGCCGCCCGCAAGCAGCGTGAAGCCGCCGGGGGCGAGCTCGAGCGTCACGTCGCTCAGGGCGAGCGTCGCGCGCTCGGGATAGCGATAGGACAGCCCGCGCGCCGTGACTATCGCGGCGTCAAGCATTGGCGACCCCCAAGCGGGCGGCGTTACCGGCGAACGGCAGCGCGACCGCGGCGAGCAGGACGGCGCAGAGCAGCGCCTCGGGCGGGCCCAGGGCGAGCTCGATCCGTGGATAGACGACCACCTCGCCTACGCCTGCGGCCTTGAAGGCGACAGCCGTCCCGGCGACGACCGCGGCGGCCATGGCGACACGCAGGTCATGGCGCGACCACGGCTGCCGACTGCGCTCCGGACGGCCGCCGACCGAGTAGCCGCGCACCTCCAGGGCGGCCGCAACCTCCACGGCGCGGTCCAGCGCCCCGGACAGCGCCGCGCGCGTGACCGCCAAGCGGGCGGGCGGCGCCGGCCGGCAGCGGGCGGCGTCGCTCATCATCAGCGCGTCGCGCGCCAGCACGGGCGCCAGCCGCGTCGCCAGCGCGCCGGTCAGCGCCGAGCGGTAGGAGACGCGCCGGAACAGTCTCAGCAGCTCGTCGGGATCGACGCAGGCGGAGAAGAGGCCGAAGGCCATCACGATCGCCGCGACCCGCAGCCCGGCCAGCCCGCCGGCGACCAGCGCCTCGAGCGTGATGTCGATCCGCCGGCCGAGAAGCTCGCCGCCGCGGACCAGCAGCGTGTCGCCCTCGCGATAGACGAGCGGGTTGATCAAGGCGACGAGCAGGACCAGCGGCAGCGAGAGCAGCGCGACGCGCTTGATCTCGCGACCGACCCCTGCGGCCACTCCAGCCCCGACCACCGCCGCGATCACCACAGCGAGGACGACCGGGTCGTCGAACAGCATGCAGACCAGCGCCAGCGCCAGGCACAGCGACGCCGTCGCGCCGGCCCGCGCCCGGTGCAGCGGACTGACGCCGGCCCGGTAGACGGGGATCGGCAGCTCGCGCCGCGGCTTGGCGCTCAGCGTGGCGCCAGCGGCAGCTTCTCGATCCCCGCGTCGGTGACCGCGACGGCGTAGGCGCCCTGCGACCGGTGTGAGGTCAGCGCCCGCGCCGCTCGCTCCACCCCGCGCTCGTCGACGCCGGTCACCAGCCACAGCAGGTCCTCTTCGGTCGGGCGAATGGCGCCGAGGAGGCCTGTTCCGGCGCCCGCCGTGCGCACATGGTGAGCGTTCCAGTCGAGTAGCCGCAACTCCCCCGCGCCGGGCGAGAAGCGCGCGAAGATGCCGCTGTAGCGCGGACCGGCGTCGACTCTGTGCGGCGCCTCGCGGTCTCGCCAGCGACTCCACGGACCGACCAGCACTCGCGCCCGCCGCACCTCGCCGCGCCGCGGCAAGCCGCCCGCCGGCCGCGAGCCGTCGACCGCGACGCCGACGTCACGCAGGGCCCCCTTCACGTGCGCGCAGGCCGTCGCCGATCGCCGCGCGCACTCGACCGTCACCGGGAAGCGCTTGCCGAACACCCCGCGCGTAAAGGTCTGCGGAAAGGCGCCGACCATCGCGCGGACGTCGAGTGTCACATACCAGTCGCGCAGATCCCACTGGACGACGTCGCCCGGATGGAGCTTGTACTCCGCAGGGCCCAGATCCGCCTCGATCCCGTTCACGTTGAGCGACCAGGTCGTCTCGTCGTCGTCCTCCGACGTCCTCTCCCAGTCCGCCTTCAGGCCATCGATCGAGGACACGGAACTTCCGCCGGAGCTGGTCTTGACCTCTTCGTGCTCTCGCAACAGCCGCAGCACGGTCCCATGGCCCTCGAGCGGCGCGTTCTCCTCGATCCCGACCGGCTTGTGCCCGAACTCGCGCGTCACGCGTTGGGTGACCGTCGGCCCGCTCGGCTCCGCCGAGTCGCCGCAACCGGCCCCCAGCCCCGCGCCCAACGCCACCAAGACCGCGAGCGACGCCACGCGGCGTACCGCGACACGACCGCCCTTGTGCGAACTCCCCTCCATCGTTCCCTCCTAGACGATGCACGCGCGTCACCGCTCCCTCGTCAGCGGCAGCTTCGCGACTCTACCGCCAACGACCGCGATCGCAAACGCGTCGCGCAGGTCGCGTGGCCGCAGAGCGGCCGCGGCCGCCTCCACCCCCGCGTCGTCGACCCCGGTGACGAGCCAGAGCAGCTCGCGGTCGTTCGGCCGCAGCGCCGCGACGAGCCCGGACCCCGCGCCGGCGTCGCGCGCGGGCTCCCCATCCCGGCCGAGTAGCTCGAGCGTGTCGCCACCGTCGGTGAAGCGGGCGAACACCCCGCTGCGCCGCGGGCCGAGCTCGACGAGCCGGGCGGTCGGCTGCTGGCGCGCGGTGGCCCAATCAGCCACTACCACCCGCGCGACGTTCTGGTTGCCGGGCGCGCCGAGCGCCGCTCCGTTGGCCGGCACGCCGGCGTCGCGCAGCGCCTGCTTCACCTGTCGGCACGGCGCCGACTCCGCGTCCTGGCACTCGACCCTGACCGGGAAGCGCTTGCCGCCGAGGCCGTCGAGGAACGGCTGCGGAAACGCGCCGACGATCGCCGGCACGACAGCCGTCTCGCTCCAGTCGTGACGGTCCCACTGGACGACGTCGCCCGGCGAGAGCTCGTAGTCGGCCGCGCCCTCGTCGGCCTCGATGCCGTTGACGTAATAGAACCAGTCGTCGGTCCCGTCGGCGCCGCGGCCGGCGAGCCCGTCGATCGATTGGACGAAACCGCCGCCGAAGCGCGTCTCGACGTCGGCGTGGCGCTTCAACAGTCGCATCGCGGTCTCGTCCTCGCGGATCTTCAGGCCGTCCTTCGCGAGCACGAGTTGGTGGCCGAAGTCGCGCGTCACGCGGAGGTCGGCGCCGGCGCCCGAGCGCTCCGCCCCCGCTCCCAGCCCGCAGCCGGGCGTCGCCGCGAGCGCGGCGGCGGCAAGCAAGGCGAGCAGTGCGCGGCGGAGCGTCACTTGATCGTCACCCGCTTGCCGAACGAGCGGATCGCGCCCTTCTTCGACGCATAGACGTCGTGCCGGCCGCGCTTCAACGTCAGCGTCGCGCGACCGCTGGCGTCGGTCGTCGCCGTCCGGCCGCCCGCGTGCACCGTCGCGCCGGCGACGTCGATCCCGTCGCCGGAGTCGTCGTAGCCGCGTACCGTGACCGCCACGCGACCGTCGACGAACTCGGTCGTCAGCTCGAGCGACCGCTGGCAGCTCCCAGTCGAGAGCTGGCGGCAGTAGAACCAGACCACGTCATCCCCGGGCCGTAGCCGTCCGTCGCCGAACGGGCCGGCGGGATCGGCGGCGCCGGCGGTCGCGAGCTTGCGCCCTACCTTGTAGACCCAGCCGTCCTGAGCGCGGTTGCGCTCACCGCGGATCGACTTGACGAACAGGCTGGTGCTGTTGGCTGGGCGGCGCGAGCAGTCGCCGTAGTCGTGGAAGCCGATCGCGCCGGGCTTGGAGCGCAGCAGGGCCGCGAGCGCGGTCGCGGCAGCGATACCGCAGCTGCGCCGGCCGACGGTCGCCGTCGTCCGCTCGGCGCGGACGCGCTTGCCGACGACCGCCCCGCTGCGAAAGACCACCAGCTGGTCGATCAGCGGCGCACCCTTAGCCGCCGCGGCTGTGGTCGCCGCGCCGTGCGCGCTAGGGGCGAGCGCCGCCGCGCCAGCCAACACCAGTACGGCAGTCGACACCTGAGCCTTCATGGATCGCCCTTTCCTCGAGGGGTTGCGCTTCGATCTCGGCCGGGGCAGGTCTCCTGGCTCCCGGGCTCCGATCGCCGCGCCTTCCCAGGTTGCCGTGGGCTTCCCAGTGGCCGGCACGCTGCGCGTGCCATGCGCCGTCTTCTTCGCCCGGTCACAGTGGCGGGACCGCGCCGGACTCACACCGGACTTCCCCAGCCACCAGGCCGCGTCTATCGCGATCCAGCGTACACCGGCCAGGCGCCACGGGGGTCCGGGGGCGCGAGCCCCCGGTGACCTAGTACGGTTCCGCGCCGACAAGGGTCGGTGGTCAAGGGAAGCCGGTGAAAGACCGGCGCGGACCCGCCACTGTTACCGGGGAAGGCTCTCGCAAGCGCGAGGCGCAGCCACTGAGCGGCCGTCGGCCGTTCGGGAAGGCGTGAGAGCTCGGATCCCGGAAGCCAGGAGACCTACCTCCGGCCCCAAAGCCCAAGCCCTCGGGAAAGGGGTGGCTCTTCATGACCATCAGACGTTCTCTACTGCTCGCCGGCGCACTCACGCTGGCGCTGACCCTCCCGGCCGCGGTCTCCGCGGCCCCAACCGCCGTCGACGTGCGAATCGAGGGCAAGACCTCGACGATCTTCGACGCCCCTGTCACGACCGACGGCAAGACCGTCACTACCGCGTCCGGCGGAACTCATACCTGCGACGGGACCAACCTCGGCGCCAGTCCGGCGCCTGTCGCCAACGCGACCTCCGCGCTCGACGACGCCGCGATCAAGGGTGGCTTCGACTGGGACGGCACCTGGTCCGGCCCCGGCTACCCGGACTACTTCATCACCCGGATCGCCGGGGAGACCGAGATCGTCGCGCCGTACCCCGGCGGTGAGTACTGGAGCGTGTTCATCAACGGGGTCGCCACCTCGACCGGCGGCTGTCAGGCGCTGGTCAAGGCGGGCGACGAGGTGCTCTGGAGCTATGACGCCTTCAACAAGGTCGGCGGTCTCAAGCTCGCCGCCCCCGGAGGTACGCGGCCGGGTATCCCGATCGTCGCGCGGGCAACGGACATCGCGACCGGCGCTGGGGTCGCCGGGGTGACGATCGGCTCGGAGACGACCGGCGCCGACGGCAACGCCTCGCTGACGTTCACGGAGCCCGGCGTCTATGTCCTGAAGGCCGACAAGGCCGACCGCGTGCGCTCGCGCTCCGTCCGCGTCTGTGTCGACCCGCCGGGCGCCGAGGAGTGCACCTATGGAGACAAGACCGCCCCGGCGATCCGCCTCGACGCGCCCGAGCTGGCCAGCGATCTGGCGCGCTTCGGCAATCGCGTCCCGCTGAGTTGGCAGGGCGACGACCCAGGCGGCAGTGGCATCAAGCGCTACCGGATCGAGGTGCGGCGCGTCGGCAAGCCGGACACCGCCTGGCGGCTGCTGCGGACCGACACCGCCTCCACCAAAGGCCGCCTCAACGGCACATCCGGCGTCGCATACGAGCTGCGTGTCCGCGCCTACGACCGCGCTAACAACGCCAGCGTCGCGGCGCTTTCGACCACGATCGTCCCGCTCGACAACCTCAACGACAGCCTGCGCTTCTCCAAGCGCGGCTGGAAGGTGCTGAGCCGCCAGGGCGCCTGGCAGCTCTCGACGAGTCGCGCCACCCGGCCCGGCGCGAGCGCGTCGCTGCGCTTCACCGGCAGCGGGGCGACGATCGTCACGCGCAAGCTCCCGAACGGCGGGCGCGTGCGAGTCACCGTCGACGGCGACTCGAAGATCGTGTCGTTGAAGGGCAAGAGCCGCTTCCGGCGCAAGCTGGTCGGGACTGGCAAGCTCGCTGCCGGGCAACACACGCTGCGCGTGACGAGCCTCAGCCGCGCGCCGGTCGAGATCGACGCCATCGCAGTCAGGCCGTAGCCGCCGCAGGGGGTCACAACGCGCGGGACGCTCCGGCGTCCCGCGCGCGCCGCCGGGCCGGATGACCCGAGGCGCACGACCGCACGTCGGCGGCCTTGTACAATCACCGGCCGCAGCACTCTCCGAGCCGCCATCGTCTAGGGGACTAGGATACCGCCCTCTCACGGCGGAGACCGGGGTTCGAATCCCCGTGGCGGTACTCCAGAAACCCGCTCTCTGAGCGGGTTTTTGCGTTCTAGGCCGGGACGGGATCGCCGCGGGCCGGGGCCACGCCGAGCGGCTCCCCGGGGAGGCGGCGGGTGAGCCAGAAGCCGAGCAGGACGAAGAGGGCGGCGCCGAGCAGGGCGCGCTTGAGCGCGTCGAGCTGGGCGTCGCCGTAGACCTCGGCGACCGCGGCGGCCTGGTCCGGCGGCAGGCCGGCGTCGCCCGCCGCCTGCTCGACGTCGGCGCGTGGGACGAACTCGAGACCCTGCTCGGTCCTGTCGACGATCTGCTGCTGAACCTGGGACGGGACGTCGGAGCGCTCGGTGATCGCCGTCGCCGACGCAGTGCCGAGCCCCGCCAGCAGGATCGCTCCGATCAGCGCCGTGCCAAGCGACGCGCCGAGGTTCTGCGCCGTGCCCTGCAGCCCCCCGGCCTCGCTCGCGCGCGTCTGCTCGACCGACGACATGATCACGTTGCCGAGCTGAGAGGCGAGCAGCCCGACGCCCACGCCGAACATCGCCAGAGCGATCGCGAAGCCGGTCTCGTTGAGCTCGTAGTCGATCGTGGCGATCAGGCCGACGGCGGAGAGCAGCATTCCGCCCAATCCGATCTGGACGATCGTCCGCGGCGAAAGTCGCGTCGCCAGCCGCGGGCCACCGAGCGCGGCCATGAACATCGTCACGGAGATCGGCAGGATCGCCAGCCCGGTCTCGAGCGCGTCCTTGCCGAGCACGACCTGTAGATAGAGCGGCAGCACGAAGAAGATCCCGTTCATCACCAGCTGCTGGGCGCCAAGCATCGCCAGGCCGCCGCGCAGCTGGCCGATCCGCAGCAGGTCGGGTCGCAGCAACGGCTCGCGCTCGACGCGGACGCGGCGCTCGCTCCAGCGTAGGAACGCGGTCATCAGCACAGCTCCTGACACGACGAGGAACGGCACCGCCGAGAAGCCGAGCGGCGTGATCTCCGTACCCGCGACGGTCAGCGCGCCCTTCGGCTCGATCAGCCCCCACTGCGGGATCCGCAGCAGGCCGAAGACGATCAGGCCCATCCCCGACGCCGACAGCAGCGCGCCGACGACGTCGAGCGGTGGCCGCGGCTCGACCCGCGGCGCGTCCTTGATGACCCGCAGCGCCAACAGGACTGCGGCAATGACCACCGTCTCGCCGGCGAAGACGTAGCGCCAGGTGAACGTCTCGGTGACCCAGCCGCCGATCAGCGGCCCCGCCGCCACCCCGGCGGCGGCGATCCCGCCGATGATCCCGTAGGCCATCGCGCGGTCGGCGCCGCTGTAGTTGCGCGCGGTCAGCGAGGCGATCGCCGGGATCACCATCGCGGCCCCGATCCCCTCGAGTCCCGACCAGCCGAGGATCAGGACCGTCGCGTTCGGACTCAGCGCTGTCGTGATCGATCCGGCCGCGTAGATCACCATGCCGATCGCGAACGTCCGCCGGCGGCCGAGGATGTCGCCGAGCTTGCCGCCGGTCAGCATCAGCCCCGCCATCACGAGCGTGTAGAGCGTGATCGCGAGCTGGACCTGCGAGACGGTGGTGTCGAGATCCGCGACGACGTCGGAGATCGCGACGTTCATCACGGTCGTGTCGAGGACCATGACGAACTGCGCCGCCGCGAGGACCAGGATCGGCAGCCACTTGCGCACGGGCGGCAGCCTACTGGCCGCGGCAGGCTACTCGGCGGTGCTGACGAGCAGGTCGGCGATCGTCACGTCGAGCGCCTCGGCGAGGCGGGCGACCGTGCTGATCCGCGGGTCGCGGCTGCCGTTCTCGTAGCGCGAGATGTCCGCCATCTGGATGTTCGCGCGCGTGCCCAGCTGTTCCTGGCTCAGGCCGAGCTCCTTGCGCCGGCGGCGCAGGTTCGAGGCAAAGAAAACGAGAACGTCTCTGGACACGCCCGCGATGATTGCCGGTCTGAGCGAGTAATGCCATGTTGTCCAAAACAAGGCCGATCGGCACTCCAAATGCCAATTGGCTCTGGCGCTACTGGCACTAGAGGCGAAGGATGCGAATTGTGGACGATCCTCTTCCGCACTTCGGATCGAACCTCCGCAAGGCACGACTCGCCCGCGGGCTGAGCCAGGAGCGTCTTGCCCACATCTGCGGGCTCAACATGACCCATGTGGCCCGCATCGAGCGTGCCGAGCGCGAGCCGGGCGTCCGCACCGTCGCCAAGCTCGCCCGCGGCCTCGACGTCCGCGCCTCGGTGCTCTTCAACGGCCTCGAGGGCCGCGACTCATAGCTATTCCCGACCGCGGGACTAGAGTCGGCGACGTGCTCGGAATTGCCGCGAAGTCGCGTGGCGCGCGCGCCTGGTCGTGGGACGACGTCCAGATGCGGACGCTCGCGATCTACCGCTCCGACGGCGATGGACGCGAGCGGACGGCGGTGCTCGTGTGGCAGCGCGACGATCCGCGCGTCGCGATCGGCGGCTCCACCCCTGCGCTGCTCGCGGTCACCGTCGACGCCGAGGAGGAGGCCGGCGCCGACAACACGATCGCGATCGCCGGGTTCGACTCGCTGGAGGCGGCCCGCGCCCACTGCGTCGCGTGGGCCGGCGCCACCGAGGCCGGTTGGGACTCGCTCGGCGAGGCCGCCCAGGTCGGCGTCTACGCGGCCATCCGCGAGCCGGGCTTCGCCGAGCGCGGTTGACCGGGCGTTAGCCGCGCGAGACGGCGCGCTCGAGTCGCGCCAGACGCTCGCCGAGCTCGTCGAGCTTTGCCAGCACCGCCTCCTCGCCGGCCGTCGCTGTCCCGGCCGAAGGCGATCGCTCATCGGACTCAGCGCGACCGCGCTGCCACCGGCCTA
Organism: Thermoleophilaceae bacterium; assembly: GCA_035715585.1. GTDB lineage: Bacteria > Actinomycetota > Thermoleophilia > Solirubrobacterales > Thermoleophilaceae > JAAYBF01. The sequence continues at coordinate 1,445 of DASTKX010000017.1, read as the reverse complement.
CGAACTGCTGCGCGATCGCGCCGGTGAGGATCGCAAGGAACGCGGCGCCGATCACCATGACCGCCATCGCCAGCGCCTTCCCGCCCTCGGTGGTCGGGACGATGTCGCCATAGCCGGTCGTCGTGGCAGTCGTGACCGCCCAGTAGAGGCCGTCGCCGACGTCTACGCCGGGCTCGAGCTCCGCGAACAGCAAGCCGCCCAGACCGACGGTCAGCAGGGTCAGAATCGCGACGTTGCGCAACCCCGCGGTCGTCGTCACGCCCTCCGCGACGCGGCGAGCGACGGGACCCCGCAACAGCCGCACGAGCCGGAACACGTCGAGCCCCTCGAACGCCGGCAAGGTCAGCACCACGACCACGGGCGTCATCGGGCGGCTGCGCAACCAGGCCGAGCGGTCGCGCGAGACCGCGAGCATCGTGACCAGCTCGAGCGCGAACGCCGCCCAGCACGCCCAGTTGACGACCACGAGCGCCGACTCGACGCCGCTCGGTAGGTCGAAGGCGAGCGCGACCAGCACCGGGCCGGTGAGCAACGCGGCGACATAGGTCGCGCCGTCGAAGAGGCGTTGCAGTCGGTGCTCCAGCGGGCGTTCCACCCTCATGGGTTCGACGCCGCGCCGCGACATCCTCAGACGCCTCTTCACACGGCTTTCACGCGACCGTCACCGCGCGGTCACAGCGGACCCGACGCGACGGGTCACGATTGCCCCATGAACGAGACGACGATCGAGACGATCGGGCGCCGCATCCGCGTGGCGTTCATGGCAATGGTGACTGCGACGATGCTCGCGCTGACGATCGAGCACGCCCGCCGCGGCCTCCCGGCGTTCCCCACGGTCGCCGTCTATGCGCTGACCGTCGGCTTCGGCCTCGAGTTTCTGCGAGCCGAACGGTCCGTCCGTTAGATTTGGAGTCGATGGACAAACGTCGGTCCGACGTCCTCAAAGCCTCTCCGCGGATGTTCGAGTCGAACCTGCTCGACAAGCTGTCGCGCGTCCATCCCGTCGTCCCGCTGGTCATCTTCATCCCCGCGATCGCCGTCCTGTTCGCGCTCGGCCAGGAGGGCGCCCCGCCGCTCGAGGTGACCGCCTGGATCGCCGGCGGCTGGGTCTTCTGGACGCTGACCGAGTACTGGCTGCACCGGCTCGTCTTCCACTTCGAGCCCGAGGACGGGATCGGCGCGCGGCTGCACTGGATCATCCACGGCGTCCACCACGACCACCCCAACGATCCGATGCGCCTGGTGATGCCGCCGTCGGTCAGCGTCCCGCTCGCGCTCGGCTTCTGGGCGCTCTTCCACTGGGCGATCGGCGGCCAGAGCGCCGACCTCTTCGCCTGCGGCTTCCTCGTCGGCTACCTCGCCTACGACATGACGCACTACCACCTCCACCACCACACCCCGCGCACCCGCCTCGGCAAGCTCTTCTACGAGCTCCACATGCGCCA
>DASTKX010000016.1:0-6953 GCA_035715585.1 Thermoleophilaceae bacterium | reverse complement strand
CGCGACCCCGCCCTCTACCAGTACGACCTCGACCTGCCCGAGGTCGCCGAGATGTGGCGCCGCGGCAGCGTGATCGGCTCCTGGCTGCTCGACCTGACCGCCAGCGCCCTGCGCAAGAGCCCCGACCTCGAGGAGTTCGGCGGCCGCGTCTCGGACTCCGGCGAGGGCCGCTGGACCGCCATCGCCGCGATCGACGAGGCCGTCCCCACCCCCGTCCTCAGCTCCGCCCTCTTCGAGCGCTTCTCCTCACGCGGCGAGGCCGACTACGCCGACCGTCTGCTGTCGGCGATGCGCTTCGAGTTTGGCGGGCACCACGAGAAGCCCAGCAGCTGAAGGTCAGAACAGGCTGTCCTGCGGAACCGCCGCAGGCGCCCGGCGAACCTTTGCCAGCAGTCCCTCAGGCGGGCGACCGATCGCGCTGAGCGTGGCGGGAATGGTCGAGGCGAGGATCGGCTGACGCGACCAGCCGATCGCGCGCCTCGCGCCGAAGAGGGTCACGTTGGTGTGCTCCGGAAGGGCGGCGCTCGGCGCGAGGACTCCGCGAGCGTCCGATTCGAGGGCGTCGCGAGCGGTCTGACAGGCGGCCCAATCGTCGTCGACGAGATCGCGGCCGTCGAGTCCGTAACGCTCCTGAAACTCGGGGAACCGGAGATCTACGAGACTCGACTTGGGGATCCGGCAGACCCAGAAGGGCATCCGAATGAGATCGAGCTCGTCCTCCTCGTAGAGACTCTCGTGGCGTATGAGCTCCGCCCAGGCAGCCTCTGGGGTCAGCGACCAGTACTGCGTAGGGGGATGCCCGACACGGTGCCAGCGACCTGGGCGAGAGTTGTCCCTTGCCCAGAACGGAACGTCATAGGTCGTCCACCGGAACGCCATGAGCGTTCCGGGGCCGTTGAGCGGAAGTGCTGTCTGATCAGCTGCCACCCTGCACACGTCCGCTGCGCGCGGCTAGCAGTAGGTCGCGCTCGCGGGACGCGTCGTCCAGCAGCTCGATCGGCGCGAGATCGGCGAGGTCTCCGCGTGAGCGGTGGAACCAGGCAACAACGCCCTGATCGGTCCATGCGTGACGCAGAATCGCGACCAGCTGGACGACCAACCGCTCACGATGCGTCGCATTTCCCCCTGCGTTTCTTTTCCGTTGAAGCTGTCGCTCGGAGAGCCCGAGCAACTCGGCACGCTGAGCAACCGTCGTCCCAGCAAGCCAGTCGTCGAGTAGCGCCACGATCTGCGACGCGTCGCGGACGTCGATCGCCGGCTGCTCTTGGAGAATGTCGCGAACGACGTGGCGTACGGCCTCCATCTCCACCATCAGGCGATCCGCGACGTCCAGGCTCGTCATCCGGTCTACGTCGAGTGTGAGCACGCCGATCAGGCGCTTCCTGATCTCGTCCGTGGCGTGGGGGTCGATCTTGGGTGGGAGCCGATCGTTGACACGCGCAGCGGCCTCCTTGGCCGTTCGCGCCATTCGCTCTAGCGCCTCACCATCGAGCGCGTCCGCGGCTGCAGCCTCCTCCAGGCTCTTCTGCAGCTTGGACAGGGACGCGTCGGCATCCTCTAGCGCTTGTCGCTCAACTTCCTCGAGGACCGCCATGATCACCACCCCTGTCGCCAGTGCGTCGCTCTATGCCGACAGTATAGCGACAGCACGGGTTGGGGACAGGGGCGGCGAGTCCAAGCTCCGCCCCGTGTGAAAACCTTTCGCGATGGTTCGCCTGCCCGAGACGATTCGCGCCTGTCTGTTCGACATGGATGGGGTGTTGACCGACACGGCGAGCGTGCATGCCGAGGCCTGGAAGCGGATGTTCGACGAGTACCTGCGCGAGCGGTTGGGGGCGGACGCCGAGCCGTTCGACATCGGGCGCGACTATGGCCAGTACGTCGACGGCAAGCCGCGTGAGGACGGGGTGCGGGACTTCCTGGCTTCGCGCGGAATCGAGCTGCCGGAGGGGACGCCGGACGATCCACCCGAGGCGGACACGATCTATGGCGTCGGGAAGCGGAAGAACGTGCTGGTGCTGAAGCTGATCGAGGAGCGCGGGGTCGATGTGTACGAGGGCTCCGTGCGCTTTGTGGATGCCGCACGCGCCGTCGGCCTCAAGACCGCTGTCGTCTCGTCGAGCGCCAACACGAAGCTGATCCTCGACAGCGCCGGGATCGCCGACCGCTTCGAGGCGCGCGTCGACGGCGTGACGCTCGCGACCGAGCACATCAAGGGCAAGCCGGCGCCGGACTCCTTCCTGCGCGCGGCCGAGCTGCTCGAAGTCCCGCCCACGGAGGCGGCCGTCTTCGAGGACGCGCTCGCCGGCGTCGCGGCCGGGCGTGCGGGCGGCTTCGGCGTGACCGTCGGCGTCGACCGCCACGGGCAGCCGGACGCGCTGCGCGAGCATGGCGCCGACGTCGTCGTCTCCGACCTGGCGGAGCTGCTGGCATGAGGAACGAGGAGCGTCATCCGCCCGAGCCGTGGTCGTTCGTCGAGCGCGGCATCACGATCGACCGCCTGCCGCAGAGCGAGTCGCTGTTCGCGCTCGCGAACGGCCACATCGGCCTGCGCGGAAACCTCGACGAGGGCGAGCCGGTCGGCACCCACGGCACCTACCTCAACGGCTTCTACGAGTCGTACCCGCTGCAGTACGGCGAGCGCGGCTACGGCTTCGCCGAGGACGGCCAGTCGGTCGTCAACGTGCCGGACGGCAAGATCGTCCGGCTCCAGGTCGAGGACGAGCCGCTCGACATCCACCGCGGGACGCTCGAGCACCACGAGCGGCGACTCGACTTCCGCACCGGCGTGCTGGAGCGCGACCTGGTCTGGCGGACCGCCTCCGGCCACGCGGTCAAGGTCAACACGAAGCGGCTCGTCTCGCTGTCGCTGCGCAGCGTCGCGGCGATCCACTACGAGGTCGAGGCGATCGACCAGAAGGTGCGGATCGCGCTGCAGTCCAACCTCCAGGTCAACCGCGTGCGCGCCGACGAGGTCGACGACCCGCGCGGTGGCCGCCACCTCGAGGACGCGCTGCGCTCGGAGCTGTCGGTCCACGACGAGGTGCGCGTCGTGCTCGGCCACACGACCCGCTCCTCGGGCCTGTCGATGGCGTCGGGAATGGACCACGTGATCCACTGCGACAGTGACGTCGAGCAGCTGACCCAGGCCGAGGACGACCTCGGCCGCGTGACGCTGTCGGTCGAGCTGCAGCCGGGCGAGAAGCTGCGGCTGATCAAGTTCATCTCCTACCACTGGTCCTCGCAGCAGAGCGTCGAGTGGCTGCGCGACCAGGTCGACGCGAGCCTCGAGAGCGCGATCGCCGAGGGCTTCGACGGGCTGATCGAGGAGCAGCGCGACGTGCTCGACCGCTACTGGGAGCGCGCCGACATCCAGGTCGACGGCGACGCCGAGCTGCAGCAGGCGCTGCGCTTCGCGATGTTCCACGTCTTCCAGGCAGCCGCACGCAACGAGGGCCGCGCGATCCCCGCCAAGGGCCTGACCGGGCGCGGCTACGACGGCCACGCGTTCTGGGACACCGAGACCTTCGTGCTGCCGCTGCTCACCTTCACCGCGCCTGCGACGGTCCGCCACGCGCTGATGTGGCGCCACTCGACGCTCGAGCAGGCGCGCGCCCGCGCCGAGCAGCTGCACCTGCGCGGCGCCGCGTTCCCGTGGCGGACGATCCACGGCGAGGAGTGCTCGGGCTACTGGCCGGCCGGAACCGCCGCCTTCCACGTCAACGCCGACATCGCCGACGCGGTTCGCCGCTACGTGATGATCACCGGGGACCGCGAGTTCGAGGAGCGCTACGGCTGCGAGCTGCTGGTGGAGACGGCGCGGCTGTGGGAGAGCCTTGGCCACCACGACGACTACGGCTCGTTCCGGATCGACGGCGTCACCGGGCCGGACGAGTACTCGGCGCTGGTCGACAACAACGTCTTCACCAACCTGATGGCGCAGCTCAACCTCGAGTCGGCCTACGAGTGCACGGGCCGCCACGAGGAGGTCGCCGAGCGGCTCGGCGTCGACGAGGACGAGCGCGCCGCCTGGAAGCGCGCCGCCGACGCGATGTTCATCCCGTTCGACGAGCAGGCCGGCATCCACCCTCAGGACGACAGCTTCCTCCACCACCAGCGCTGGGACTTCGAGAACACGCCGGAGGAGAACTACCCGCTGCTGCTGCACTACCCGTACTTCCAGCTCTACCGCGAGCAGGTCGTCAAGCAGGCCGACCTCGTACTCGCGATGCAGATCCGCAGCGAGGCGTTCACGCTCGAGCAGAAGCGCGCCAACTTCGACTACTACGAGCCGCTGACGGTGCGCGACTCGTCGCTGTCGGCTGCGACGCAGGCAGTGATCGCCGCGGAGGTCGGCCACCTCGACCTCGCCAAGGACTACCTCTACGAGGCGTCGCACATGGACATCGCGGACCTCGAGCGCAACACCGGCGACGGGCTCCACATGGCGTCGCTCGCGGGGGCTGTGATCGCGACCGTCGCCGGCTTCGGCGGGCTGCGCGAGCAGGGCGGCAAGCTGCTGTTCAACCCACGCCTGCCGGAGGGCATCGACCGCCTCTGCTTCGGCCTCGAGCTGCGCGGCACGCTGCTGCGCGTCGAGGTGACCGGCCAGGAGGCGACCTACCGCGTCGAGCGCGGCAGCGGCGTCCACCTGACCCACTGGGACGAGGCCGTCGACCTGATCGCCAAGCATGCCGCGACGCTGCCGATCCCGCCGGCGCCCGACCTGCCGACCCCTTCGCAGCCGCCCGGCCGCGAGCCCGGCAGCCGCCGCCCGAAGCAGCCGATCGAGTACCGGCCGCTCGAGGCGCAGCCGATCGACTTCGACGCCTAGCCGGCCCGATGTCGGATTCGGCAGTCCAGGCCATGCGAATCCGACATCGAGCCCCACGGTGACACCGATGGAGGCCTGGGTCGCGCAACACGCCGACGAGATCGCCGCGCGCGCCGAACGTGACATCGAGGCGCTGGTGGCGATCTCATCACCGTCCGGTGACGTCGAGGGCGCCGAGGAGTGCGTCGCCATCGCGGGCGCGCTGGCCCCCGCGGCAGCGACCGTCGAGCGCCGGCCATGCTCGACGCCGGGTCATGCCGACGATCTGGTGCTGCGACTGACCGGGTCGGGAAGCGGGCGGCTGCTGCTGCTCGGCCATCTCGACACGGTCGTCGGCCACGACGACCACCGGCCGCTCGAACACGACGGCAACCGGCTCGTCGGGTCGGGCGCGGTCGACATGAAGGGCGGCGACGTGCTCGCGCTCGGGATCCTGCGCGCGCTCGCCGAGCGGACCGCCGACTACGCCGAGGCGGCGCTGCTGCTCGTGACCGACGAGGAGTGGCGCTCCGCCCCGTTCGCCCACGTCGAGGCGTTCGCCGGCTGGGACGCCTGCCTCTGCTTCGAGGCCGGCCAGCGCACGCCCGACGGCGGTGAGGCGGTGATCGTGCGGCGCAAGGCGGCGGCGACGCTGCGCGTCCGCGCCAATGGCCGTTCCGCCCACTCCGGCGCAGCTCCCGAGCGCGGCCGCAACGCGCTGCTCGCGCTCGCGGCCGCCGCCCAGGCGGTCGCCGCCGCCAACGCTCCCGACGGTCCGGACCGCCTGACCGCGGTCCCGACGATCTTGCGCTCGGGCGACGCGTTCAACGTCGTCCCAGGCGACGGCGAGCTGTTCTGCGACCTGCGCTCGCTCGGCGCCGGCGCCTTCGACGAGGTGCGTGCGCTGATCCCCGAGGAGGTCGGCGGCGCGACCCTCGACGCCGAGTTCATCCGCCTCTGGCCGGCGATGGACGCCCGCGACGCGACAGCTCCGCTGCTCGTCGCAGCAGGCGAGCGGCTCGGCCGTCCGATCGTCGCCGCCGGCCGCGGCGGCGCCAGCGACGCCAGCCACTTCGCCGCCGCGATCCCCCTGACGATCGACGGCCTCGGCCCGCGCGGAGGCGGCGCCCACGCTCGTGACGAGCACGTCCTCGCCGACTCGCTCCACTCCCGCGCCGAGGTTGCGCTGGCGATCGCCGACGCGGTGCTGGCCAGCGCCTGAGCGCGCCGTCTATGCTCGCGCCCATCGCCGGTAACTGGCACAGAGCGGTGGCGCGGTGGGGCTGAACGGGGGGCGGGCGCCCGCCGGGAGCGCGCCGCAGGCGATCCTGCTCGTCGAGGACGACGCCGGCGACACCCTGTTGGTGCGCGAGGCGCTCGAGCTGGCGGCGCCGGAGTTCGAGCTGCGCGAGGCCGGGACGCTCGCGAGCGCGCTCGAGCAGCTGCCGGACGGGATCGCCTGCGCACTGCTCGACCTCGGCCTGCCGGACGCCAGCGGAATCGACGGCGTCGAGCGGCTGCGCAAGCGTGCGCCGGGGGTCGCGGTGGTCGTGCTGACCGGGCGCGACGACGAGCAGCTCGGTATCGAGGCGCTCGGCGCCGGCGCGCAGGACTACCTCGTCAAGGGCCGGGTCGAGCCCGAGGTTCTGGCGCGCGCAGTCCGTTACGCGATCGAGCGCCGTCGTGCCGAGCTCTCCGAGCACGAGCTGATCGAGGCGCGGCTGCAGGCGCGCGAGAACGTCCGCCTGGAGCGCGGACTGCTGCCGACCGCGCTGATCGGGGACCCGCGCCTGCGCCTGGCCGCCGACTACCGGCCGGGACGCCGACGCGCGCTGCTGGGGGGCGACTTCTACGACGCCGTCGAGCTCGACGACGGGTCGGCCCACCTGATGATCGGCGACGTCTGTGGCCACGGCCCCGACGAGGCGGCACTGGGCGCCTGCCTGCGTGCCGCCTGGCGCGCGCTCACGCTGGCCAACCAGCCGCCGCACGAGGTGATGGCGACGCTGCACCGGATGCTGCCGCACGAGCGTCACGCGCCCGACATCTTCGCCACGCTCTGCACGCTCGAGGTGGCGCCGGACCGCCACAGCGCGAGCATCCGCGTGGCCGGGCACCACGCCCCGATCCTGATCGACGA
>DASTKX010000015.1:0-3829 GCA_035715585.1 Thermoleophilaceae bacterium | reverse complement strand
GCCCTGCGGGTTCTTCTTCGTGCCAGCCTTCTTCGGGCTGATCTTGGCCGTCGACTTGAAGGTCGTCTCCGGCACTTGGGCCGTAGCGGGGGCCGCCACGACAGCGGCGGCCACCAGGGCTGCCGGTAGGACTGCGAGCTTGCGCATCTCTATTTGCTCCTCCTGATCCGAAAGTCGTTGTCGCGGCAGGATTTCCCCGCCGAGAGCGCGATCGACCACGCTAACGGAAGGCCTCCCGTCTATGCAAACTGCACCGTACTTAGAACGCGCGGCGCGGGCGTAAGTTGCGGATCAGCCGCGGGCGGCGGGCGGACGGCCCTCGAGCAGCAGCTTGCGCTGCGCCGCGGCCCGCGTCTCGCCGACGTATGGCAGCAGCGCCGACTCGGTCAGATCGGGCAGCAGCTTCGGCAGCTCGTCGGTCTCGCCGCGGGCGATCCGGCGGTAGACGGTCTCGTAGACGCCGCCGACGATCGTCTCGGCGATCAGCGGCGACGGCGGGTTCTCCTTGACCAGCGTCTGCTGCGCGGCGACCTCGAAGATCTCGGTGAAGTCCTCCATAGTCCTCGCGCGACGGGCGATCGCCTCCGGACCGGCCGCCAGCACCTCGACGATGCACATCTTCGCGAACGCCGGCGAGGCCGCCAGCAGCTCGAGGAAGGCGCGGAAGCCGGCGCTGATCTTGTCCTCGAAGGTCTGCTCGGCGTCGATCCCGTTGCGGATGGTCGTCATCAGGCGGCCGCTGGCCTCGTCGTAGGCCGCCAGGAAGGCGTGGTCCTTGTTCTTGAACTGCTCATAGAACGTGCGTCGCGAGACGCCGGCCTCACGCACGACGTCTTGCACGCTCATCGCCCCGTAGCCGCGCGTGCTGGCGACCTGGGCCACCGCCGCGAGAATCCGCTCGCGCTGGTTGCGGGCTACGAAGCTCCGTGCCAGGCCGTGCCGGCCGGGAGGGAGCTGATGGGGGGCGCGAGCTGCTCTTGAGCTGTCGAGGGCCACGGGTGGTCAGGCCAATATACACGCGAAGGTACACGGTCGCCAGAGCCAGCGAGACACCCCCTTATCTAGTCGAAGAGAACAAGTTGAACCGGCGCATTCGGGCCGCTCCTCCGTCAACGTGTTCGGCGACATGGGTTCCCCCTGGCACCGCTATTCAGCGCCATATACGATGCCTGGCCGGACGGAGGCGCGCGCTGGGTTATGCCGCGGCGCTGCTCTCCGTGGGAGGAGACATTGACCCAGCGCACAGACGAGACCCCGGGAGCGGCGGCTGGCCAACCAGCCAGCCCGGCCGCGGCGAAGAGCCGGGGCCCTGGCCGCCTGCTCGCCGCCGGGGCGCTCGCGTTCGCGCTGATCGCCCTGCTCGCGATCTGGGTCACGCGCGATGACGCGCACGAGTACAAGCTGGTCTTCGACAACGCCGGCCAGATGGTCAAGGGCGACGTCGTCCGCGTCGGCGGCACCGCCGTCGGCGAGGTCAACGCGATCGAGCTGACCGACGACGGCCAGGCCGAGTTGACCGTCTCGGTCGCCGACGAGTTCGCCCCGCTGCACAGCGGCACCACCGCGACGATCCGCTGGCAGGGCCTGATCGGCACCGCCAACCGCTACGTCGACATCAGCCCGGCGCCGAACTTCAAGGACGAGCTCGCCGACGGCGCGACGATCGAGAGCGACAAGACCGAGTCGATCGTCGAGATCGACCAGTTCTTCAACACCTTCACGCCGAAGACGCGCGAGGGCCTCGACCACTTCATCCAGGGCTTCGCCGACTGGTACGCCGGCCAGGAGACGAAGGCCAACGCCTCCGCCAAGTACTTCCCGCCGGCGCTCTCGCAGGCGACCAAGCTGTTCAACGAGCTCAACCGCGACAGCGAGGACTTCCAGTCGCTGCTCGTCGAGACGTCGAAGGCGATGGGCGCGCTCGAGCAGCGCAGCGGCGACATCACCGACTGGGTCGACAACACCGGCACCACGCTCGCCGCGCTCAGCGCCGACACCGAGTCGCTCAACCAGGTGCTGACCGACCTGCCGCCGGCGCTGCGCCAGGGCAGCAAGACCTTCGCCTCGCTGCGCGGTCCGGCGATCGACGACCTCGAGCGCTTCGTCGTCGAGTCGGAGCCGAGCGCCAAGGTGCTGCCGTCCTTCCTGCGCCGCTTCCGCACGCTGACCGCCGAGTCGGTCCCGGTCTTCACCGAGCTGAGCAAGATGTTCAACGGCCCCGGCGCGGGCAACGACCTCTACGACACCATGGTCGACCTGCCGCCGCTGGCCAGGATGGCCGACAAGGCGTTCCCGCGCGCGCAGAAGTCGCTGAAGGACTCGACGCCGATCTGGGGCTTCATCCGCCCCTACGCGCCCGACCTCTCGGCGTGGCTGCGCAGCTTCGGCGGCGCGATGGCGCCCTATGACGCCAACGGCCACTACGCCCGCACGATCCCGGTCTTCGACGCCTTCAACTTCACCGACGACGACGAGGGCGGCAGCCTGACGCCGAAGCCGCCCGCCGAGCGCGGCTCGAGCCCGTACCTCAGCACCGGCAACCTGCGCCGCTGCCCGGGCGCCGGCGCGCCCGCGGCGGCCGACGGATCGGCCCCGTTCGTCGACATGGGCGAGCTGGCGAACCCGGACTGCGATCCGTCGCAGGTGCTCGGAGGGACCCCGTGAGCACTGACGCGCGCGTCAAGAAGCTGACCAGCGGCCGCGCGATCGCGATCGCCGTGGCGGCCGGGAGTGCGATCGGGGCCTTGTTCAGCATCGCCGCCGGCGGCGACGAGAACGACGGCTACCTGGTCCGCGCCGTCTTTGACAACGGCAGCTTCGTGATTCCGGGCGAGGACGTGAAGATCGCCGGCGTCGTCGTCGGCGCGATCGACGAGGTCGACCTAACCGAGGACAACAAGGCCGCCGTCGTCTTGAAGATCGACGATCCGGCGTTCGTGCCGTTCCGCAAGGACGCGCAGTGCCAGATCCGGCTCCAGTCGCTGATCGGCGAGCAGTTCATCGAGTGCGTGCCGACGCGGCCGCGCAAGGAGGGCGAGCGGCCGGCGCCCGAGCTGGCGAAGATCGACGACGGCCGCGGCGAGGGCCAGCACCTGCTGCCGGCCGACAACAACGTCACGCCGGTCGGCGAGGACCTGCTGCGCAACGTCAACCGCCTGCCGCAGCAGCAGGGCTGGCGGCTGATCATCAACGAGCTCGGCGCGGGCCTGGCGAGCAACGGCGAGCGGCTGCGCGCCGCCGTGCGGCGCGCCAACCCGGCGCTGAAGGAGTTCGACGGCTGGATCAAGACGCTCGCCGACCAGGACCGCCTGCTCGGCAACCTGATCGACGAGTCCGACACGGTGCTCGCCGCCTGGGCCGAGAAGCGCAAGGAGACCGCCGGCTTCATCGACCAGGCCGGCGCGACCGCCGCCGCGGCCGCCGAGCGCGGCGACGACCTCGAGCGCAACTGGCAGCTCTTCCCCGCCTTCGTGCGCGAGCTGCGGCCGACGATGGACGCCTACACCGGCCTCGCCGATCAGATGACCCCGGCGCTGAACAACCTCGATCGCCGCGCCCCGGCGATCAACAGGATGGTCGCCAACATGGGGCCGTTCTTCAGCGCGACGACGCCCGCGCTCGACTCGCTCGGCGACTTCGGCGACCGCGCCCGCCAGCTGTTCCCGGCACTGCGGCCGCTGATCGCCGACCTCGACAACCTCGGCCGCCCGTTCCGGCCGGCGTCGAGCGACCTCGCCAAGCTGTTCGGCAGCTTCGACGACACCGGTGGCATCGAGGAGCTGATGAAGCTCATCTACTTCTACACCGGCACGACGAACGGGGTGGACGC
>DASTKX010000014.1:0-13793 GCA_035715585.1 Thermoleophilaceae bacterium | reverse complement strand
AGGCGGACCGTCGCGCGATAGTCCGCGGCGGCGTCGGCCAGCTCGACGTCCATGCTCTTACCGACGTTGACGCCGACGACGACGTCGCGCGGCCGTCCGCGAAGCCGCCGCGCGACCGCCTCGGCGCCCGGATTGGGAAAGCCCATCTTGTTGTAGAGCGCACGGTCGAGCGGCAGCCGGCCGACGCGGGGCTTGGGATTGCCCGCCTGCGCGCGGGCGGTGACCGTGCCGACCTCGACATGACCGAAGCCGAGATCGCCGAGCCCGGCGAAGCACTCGGCCTCCTTGTCGAGGCCGGCGGCGACGCCGATCGGGGTGGCGAACGTCAGGCCGAGCGCCTCGACCTCGAGCCGCGGGTCGCGCGGGGCCAGCATCCGGCGCAGGACGAGGCTCGCTCCCGGCAGCCGGCCGACGATGGCCAGCGTCCGGGTTCCCAGCTGGTGCGCCCGCTCTGCGTCGAGGCGCGACAGGAGGAGGCGGAAGAGGAAGCGGTAGATCAAGGGGCCAGAAGCTAGCCAGATTCGGGGACGACCGTGCACAGGCGGTTGCAGGGCCGCAACGGATGCGGCCGAGTCGTGTTCGATGGATGGATGGGACGCGCGCTAGCAGTTGTGGCGATCGCGACCGTCGCCGCGCTGGGGGCCGTGGCGGCGCCAGCGCTCTCGACCAAGCCCTACCGGCCCGAGCCGGTCGACTTCTCGATCGCCGCGCGGGATCTGCTCGGCGACCCGGATCCAGGCTCGGGTGTGGTCTCGGCGCCGATCGAGGCGCCGAAGCGGTTCAACCTCGTCGGCCTGACCTGGTCCGGCCACGACGAGCCCGCGCTCTCGATGCGCACCCGCGCCGACGACGGGGAGTGGACGCCTTGGACCGCGGTCGACGCCCACGCCGAGGACGGGCCCGACCCGGGTACCGACGAGGCCGCCGCCGCCGGGATGTCGAGCCCGGTCTGGGCCGGCGAGGCGGACTGGGTCCAGTACCGCTCCTCGGAGCGCCTGCCCGGCGCGCGGCTGCACTTCGTCAACACCGCCGGCACCGCCACGGCCGCGGACCGCGTCGAGACGGCGTTGCGCGGCGTCGCGCACAGCGCGGCCACGACCGCCGCGAGCGTCTTCAGCGCCGACCTCGCGGGCGCCCAGGAGCCACAGCCGGCGATGGTGTCGCGCGCGAGCTGGGCCGGTGACGACTGCCCGCCGCGGAGCCGGCCGATCTACGGCGAGGTCCGCGCCGCCTACGTCCACCACACGGTCAACCTCAACGACTACAGCCGCGCCGAGGCGCCGCAGATCGTGCTCGGCATGTGCCGCTACCACCGCAACACCCAGGGCTGGAACGACATCGGCTACAACTTCCTCGTCGACCGCTTCGGCACCCTCTACGAGGGTCGGGCGGGCGGCGTCGGGGCGGCTGTCGTCGGCGCCCAGGCCGAGGGCTTCAACTCGTACTCGACCGGGATCGCGAACATCGGCACGTTCAGCAGCGTGCCGCAGAGCCAGGCGGCGCTCGAGGCGATGGCGCGGCTGATCCGCTGGAAGCTGCCGCTGCACGGCTATCCGACGTCCGGCACAGCGGTGATGAAGAGCGCAGGCGGCGGCACCAACAAGTACCCGTCGGGATCGAGCGTCCGGGTTCCGCGCGTGCTCGGCCACCGCGACACCAACGCCACCGAGTGCCCCGGCAGCGCGCTCTACGCGCAGCTCGACGACCTCCGCTCGCTGGTCGGCGGCGTCACGCCGCGGGGCACGGCGACCAGCGTCTCCGCGCAGCTCAGCGCGCGCCGCTCGGCGATCGACTACGGCGACAGCGCCACGCTCTCCGGCCGCCTGACCACCAACAGCGGCAGCGCGGTCAGCGGCCAGCCGCTGACCGTCCAGGCGAAGATCGACGGCCGCTGGACGACCTCCTCGACGCCGACGACCAGCGGCGACGGCGCCTTCTCGGCCGCGATCAAGCCGAAGGTGACGCGCGCGCTGCGCGTCCGTTTCGCCGGCGCCGGCGAGCTGCGCTCGTCGGTCACGCCCGTCCTGACGCTCGCCGTCCGGCCGGTGCTGACGCTGCGCCGCCCGCCGCGCCGTGGGGCCGCGCGCGCCCGGGTGAAGCTGGCCGGAACCGTCAAGCCGCGCAAGGCGCGCGTCTACCAGGTGCTCCAGTTCCAGCGCCGCGGCCGCTTCCGCACCGTCGGTGTCAAGGCGCTGAGGACGACCCGCAAGGGAGGCTTCCGCGGATCGTTCGTCCCGGCCGGGGCCGGCGCCTACCGCTTCTACGTCGCCACCAAGGGCGACGCCGACAACGCTCGCGGGGCGACCGACATGGTCACCGTCCGGGTCGGCCGCGCCGCGCGCTCGGTGCGTGGCGGGGCGCGAGCCTCCGCCAACCGCTAGTCCCGCGCGAGCGGCGGCGGGTCCCCGTCGGGAGGGGCCTCCTCCTCCCAGCCCTGGGTCAGGTCGCTGCTGTAGAGGCCGTGGCCGGTGATCAGCATGCGGGCGGTGCGGGCGAGGATGCGCAGGTCGAGCGCCAGCGAGCGGTTGTCGACGTACCAGACGTCCAGCTCGATCCGCTCGGGCCAGGAGAGCGAGGTGCGGCCGTTGACCTGGGCCCAGCCGGTAATGCCGGGCTTGACCTCCAGCCGGCGGCGCTGACGGGGCGTGTAGCGGTCGACCTGGACCTGGACGGTCGGGCGCGGGCCGACGACCGACAGCTCGCCGCGCAGCACGTTGAGCAGGTTCGGCAGCTCGTCGAGCGAGAAGCGGCGCAGCAGACGGCCGACCCGCGTGATCCGCTTGTCGCCGTCCTCGATGTAGAGGCCAGCGCCACGGTGCTCGGCGCCGACCACCATCGTGCGCAGCTTGACCAGCTGGAACGGGACCCCGTCGCGGCCGACGCGGCGCTGGCGGTAGAAGACCGGCCCGCGCGACTCGAGCTTGATCGCCAGCGCGCAGATCGCCAGCAGCGGCGCGGCGACGGCGAGCGCGATCCCGGCGACGACCAGGTCGAGCAGGCGATTCACGCGCCGGAGGATACGTGGCGCTCAGGCGCCGGCGGGCGCGCGGTCAACCACCGACCGACCCGGTCACCACCACGCCGATCAACGTGGCGATCACTCCAGCGAGGCAGACCATGATGGCAATGCCAAACCGGATCATCACGGTCCGAAGGTCATCGAGCTCGGTCCGAAGCCCGCCGATGTCGCCCTTCAGCTCCGTGCGGAGGTCGCCGATGTCGCCCTTCAGCTCCGTGCGCATGTCCCTGAGCTCCGTGCGCATCTCAGTCCTCAGGACGCCGACCTCGGCCCGCAGGTCGCGGAGCGCGGCCTCGGTACGCGCGAATCCGGCATCCATCCGATCGGCCAGATCGTCCAGGCGCTCATCTGTCCAAGCCACTCGCTGCACCTCCTCGACGCTACCGGAATGACGCGTCTCGGACACAGCATATCCGCTCGGTCCGTGTAACGACTCGCCCCGCCAAACGCACCGCCGAAGCACCGACGCGCACCGGTCACGCACGGTCACCGTCCGGCGTGCCACCGCGCTCGGTTACCGTGGCGCCAGCTCACGTGCGGATCCTCTACCTGCATCAGTTCTTCATGACCCGCGACGGGACGGGCGGCACGCGCTCGTACGAGTTCGCGCGACGACTGGTCGACGCCGGTCATGAGGTGACGATGGTGACCGCGGGCGATGGCGGCGGGCGCCGCGTCGACGGCATTCGGGTGGTCGAGGCGCGCGGCGGCTACGGCGACTACGTGCGGGCGACGGGCGTCAGCTACCCCCGGCGGCTGCTCGCCTTCGTGCGCTTCGCCCTTACAGCGACGGTCGCCGCTCTGCGCGGTCCGCGACCCGACGTCGTGTTCGCGACCTCGCCGCCGCTGACGATGGCGCTGCCGGCGCTCGTCGCCGCACGGCGCTGGCGCGCGCCGATGGTCTTCGAGGTGCGCGACCTCTGGCCGGAGGCGCCGATCCAGATGGGCGCCCTGAGCTCTCCCCTCGCGCAGCGCGTGGCGCGCTGGGTCGAGCACGCCGTCTACCGCTCGGCGACCGAGATCGTGGCGCTGTCGCCCGGGATGCTCGACGGGATCGTCGATGCCGGCGTCGAGCCCGAGCGGGTCGCGCTGATCCCGAACGCGTCCGACCTCGACCTCTTCTCGCCCGACCTCGACCCCGGCGACCTGCGCGACCGCCTCGGCATCGCCGCCGACGACTTCGTCTGCGCCTACTTCGGCACGATGGGCGAGGCCAACGACCTGACGCAGGTGGTCGAGGCGGCGGCGCTGATCGAGCACGGCGACGGCCGCCGCGTCGCGTTCGTCCTCCAGGGGGACGGCAAGCGGCGCGAGGCGCTCGAGGCCGACGTGCGGCGGCGCGGACTGCGCAACGTCGTCTTCGCGCCGGCCGGCGACAAGCTCGCCGCGGCGCGGCTCGCCGCGGCATCCGACGCCTGCATGACGATCTTCAAGGACGTGCCGATCCTTGCCACCAACTCGCCGAACAAGCTGTTCGACACCTTCGCCGCCGGCCGGCCGGCGATCGTCAACAGCGACGGCTGGCAGCGCGCCCTGGTCGAGCAGCACGAGGCGGGCGTCTACGCGCGGGCCGGCGATCCCGCCGACCTGGCGCGGCAGGTGCTCGCCCTGCGCGACGACCCCGAGCGCGTCCGACGCTACGGCGTCAACGCGCGCGCGCTCGCCGAGCGCGAGTTCGACCGCGACCTGCTGGCGGAGCGGCTGCGCGGCGTGCTCGAGCGTGCGGCGAGGAGCGACCGGTGACCGGCGCCGAGGTCGACCTGTCCTACTGCGTCGTCAACACCAACGGTCGCGAGTACCTGCTCGCCTGCCTCGCGGCGATCGACCGCACGCATCCCGCCGGCGTGTCGCGCGAGGTCCTCGTGCTCGACAACTGCTCCGACGACGGCTCGGTCGCTGCGGTCGAGCAGAGCCGGCATGACGTGCGGATGATCGCGCTCGATCGCCGCGCCGGCAAGGCCGAGAACGACTCGACGCTGCTGGAGGCGTCGCGCGGGCGTTACTGCCTGCTGCTCAACGAGGACTCCGAGCTGCACGCCGGCGCGGCGGCGGCGCTCTTCGGCGCGCTCGAGGAGGACCCGGGCGCGGCGGCGGCGGGCGCCCAGCTGCTGTCGACCGAGGGCGAGCGCAAGGCGTGCGCGTGGCGGCTGCCCGGTGTCGCCGCCTCGCTCGCCGGCGTCCTCTTCCTGCACAAGCTCGTCACGACGCAGAGCCGCGGCAGGCGCACGCGTCGGGTCGGCTGGACCCAGTCGAGCGCGATGCTCGTCCGGCGCGAGTCGGCCGTCGCGGTCGGCTACCTCGACCCCGACTTCTTCGTCTACTCCGACGAGACCGACTTCTGCAAGCGGTTGCACGACGCCGGCTGGACGATCCTCTACGTGCCGGCCGCCCACGCCGTCCACCACGATCAGCTGACGACCGACCTGCGCCGCGCCCGGCGGCGGATCGTCGAGTTCCACCGCAACCGCGACCTCTACATGCGCAAGCACCACAGCACGCCGGCGCGGCTGCTGACGCGGATGCTCGGCGTGCTCTTCTACCTCGAGCGCGCGCTGGCGGCGAGTGTGCTCTCCGGCCACGATCCGCGCCGCTTCCTGCTCCACGCCCGCCAGGAGCTGACGCCCGGCCGCGGCGAGGGGATCCGCGAGGCGGCCGAGGAGTACAACCGCCGAACGCGAATCGCACCCTGACCATGGACCATCCCGACCTCGCCAAGATCGCCTGCCTCCTGGCCGCCGCCGGGATCGTGCTGCTGCTGGCCGGTCGCGGACGCGCGATGGTCGTCGGCGGGCTGGCGGCGATCGGGCTCGGCGGCGCCGGGCTGATCCACTCCGCCTCGGGGATCGGCCGGCTCGACGCGCTCGCCAGCGGTCCTGGAGTCGTGGCCGCCGTGCTCGGCCTCGCCGTGCTGACCGCCGCCGCCGCGCTGCTCGTGCGCAACCCCGCCTGGCTGCCGCTGGCGCTCCTCGTCGCCGCGCCGCTGCGACCGCCGCTGACGCTCGAGGACGGCGGCGGCTTCCCGATCGCACTCGCCGACAACGGCGAGCTGGGCCGGCTGCTGCTGCTCTACTTCGTGCTCGCCGCGGGCGCGCTGGCGCTCGCCTGGCGCGCGTTCGCCGCGCGCGAGCAGGGGACGCTGCCGGTCCGCGCGCTGCCGCGCTCGCTCGCCCTGCCGGCGGCGGCGCTGCTCGGCTTCGCCTGCGTCTCGCTGCTCTGGGCCGACTACCCGCGCGCGGGAGTGGAGGTGCTGGTCTTCTTCCTGCTGCCGTTCGCCGTGCTGCTCGGCACGCTGGCGCGGTCGCCGTTCCCCGACTGGATGCCGCGCGCGCTGGCGACGGTGACGATCGCGATGGCGTCGCTGTTCGCGGTCGTCGGGCTGTTCCAGGCTGCGACGCGCGAGCTGTTCTTCTTCGCCCCGAACCTCGCGCTGTCGAACGCCAACTCGAACTTCTTCCGCGTCACCTCGCTGTTCGGCGACCCGAGCCTCTACGGGCGCCACCTCGTCGTGGGGCTCGCAGTCGTGCTGGCGCTGATGGCGCTGCGGCGGATCGACCTACGGCTGGCGACCGGGCTCGTCATCTTGCTCTGGGCCGGCCTGTTCGTCTCCTACTCGCAGTCGAGCATGATCGCGCTGGTCGTCGTGACGCTTGTGATCGCCGCACTGACCGGGACGCGGCGGGTCCGACTGGCGGTGGTGGGAACGTTCGCGCTGGTGGCGGTGCTGATGGTCGGCTATCTGATCTCGATCCCGATCCGCGGCGACTCGTTCCGCAACGAGACCGCCGACCGCTCGCAGCGCGTGGAGGAGACGCTGCGCGTCGTCGAGCGCCACCCCGCGATCGGCGTCGCCGTCGGTGGCCAGCCGGACGCCAGCCGGCGCCTCTCCGACCGCGATCGTCCGACGCCGAACTTCGTCTCCCACACCGCGCCGCTGACCGTGTTCGCCGAGCTTGGGGCGGTCGGCGTCGCGCTGCTCGCCTGGCTGTTGTTCGGCGCGGTGCGGATGCTGACCGCGGTGCGCCGCCTCGAGCCTGGCGTCGGACTGGCGCTGCTGGCCGTGCTGATCGGCGTCTTCGTCCAGTCGCTCTTCTACCCCGGCTTCCTCGAGGACCCGCTGACCTGGCTGGCGCTCGGCGTCGGAGCCGGATACCTGACCTGGCCGCGGCGCGACGACGGCACCGGGCGCGGCGAAGTGGTCTATGACGGCGACACGGCCGAGGCAACGGCTTGAGCGAGGCACTTGGACTCTCGGGCCGGCTGTCCGCCGCTGGCTTCTGGGGACTGCTGGGCGTACTGCTCGGCCTGATCGCGATCAACCTGCCCGAGCTGGGCTCGGACCCGTGGCCGTTCGTCCCGAGCGCGGTCGACCCCCAGGGCCTGCTCGGACCGCTCGTGCGCGCGGCGGACGAGGAGTGGGACGTCGGCATCGCGCGCGCCGCCTGCTTCCTCGCCGGCCTGGCGCTCGCGGCGATCGCCGCGTGGGCGCTGCGCCGGCCGGAGCGCGACTGGCCGGCCTGGACCGGCACGGCGCTCGCCGTCGGCGTCGCGCTGGCGCTGCTGCTGCCGTCGACCCTCCTGCAGATCGGCCTGCGCGACGCGACCGAGCCATGGTTCTTCACCAACGACTCGACCTTCCAGATCGACCTCGCCGGCGACCTCGTGCTGCACGGCGAGAACCCCTACGGCCACGACTACCGCTTCTCCGGCATGGAGCGCTTCTACAGCTTCGACGGCGCGGCCTCGGAGCGGATCCGCGAGCGCGAGGTCCCGCTCGTCCACTACGCCTACTTCCCCGGCACCGCGATCAGCGCCGCCGGCTGGCAGGCGGTCGTCCCCGCGCCGCTTGACGACTACCGAATGTTCGTGCTGCTCGCGACGCTCGCCGGCTTCTTCGCGGTGCTCGCCTTCCGTGGACCGCTCGCCTGGCGGCTGGCGCTGGGGGCCGTCGTCGTCGCCAACCCGATCGCCGTCCGTTCGGCGTGGTTCGGGCAGAACGACGCCCCCGCGCTGACGCTGACGATCCTCGCCTTCGCGCTCGCCACCCGCGGGCGCTTCCGTTGGGCGGCGGCATCGCTCGCCGTCGCGGTCCTGTTCAAGCAGTTCGCCGTCGTCGCGATCCCGTTCCTGGCGCTGATGGCCGCAAAGCAGGGGGCGGGAGCGCGCGAGCCGGAGGCGACGCCCTCCGACGACGCGAGCGCGCCTTCGTTGCGCGAGCAGCTCGCCGACGGCGTCGGCCGCGAGCTGCTGCGCTGCGCCGCGATCTTCGCCGCGGTCGTCGCCGTCGCCTGCCTGCCGTTCATCGTCGCCGACCCGACCGCCTTCTGGGAGGACACCGTCGAGTTCGGCGCCGGCACCTACAAGATCGTCGGCTACGGCCTCTCAGCAATGCTCGTCCGCGCCGGCATCCTCGCCGACCGCGACGGCGCCTACCCGTTCGCCCTGATCGCGATCCTCACCTGGCTGCCCCTGACGGCCTACCTGCTCTACACCGTCAACCGCGTCCGCCAGCTCTGGCCCGCCGCTGCCGCCTTCGCCATCTCGATCCTGGCGCTCCTCTTCATCGGCCGCACCTTCAACAACTACTACCTCGTCTGGCCGCTGACCGGCGCGATCATCGCCGCCGCCATTGCCGCCTGGGAGGGCGCACAGAGCCGTCGCACGGCATAGCCGAACCGTTACACGAACATGCCTATATGCTGTGCCTTGGCGGACTTCGACGCGGTAGCCTCGGGGAGGTGCAGATGATGGTCTGGACAGACGAGCGAATGGACGATCTCGCGACCCGCGTGGACGCCGGCTTCGAGCGCGTGGATCACGACATCCGCGACCTCAGAACGCAGATGGACGCGGGGTTCAAGCGAGTCGACAACGACATCCGCCGCGTCCGTGCCCAAATGGACGCGGGGTTCAAGCGAGTCGACAACGAGTTCCGCGATGTCCGCACCCAGATGGACAGCCGATTCGAGCGAGTCGACACTGAGATCCAGGGCATTCGCAGCGACATCAGGAACTTCGGTATCGCGGTCGTGGTCGGCCTCGTGGGTGTGATCGCGGCGCTGATGGGCGCGATCGCGACCGGCGCGCTCGCCGGCTGAGCGCCCTACGGCTTCGCCGGGGCGGCGGTCTGCTTCTGAACCTGCTGGAACTTGGCGCGCTGCTTCGGCTTGATCGGCTTCATGCCGTAGACCATGCTGCGACCGACGAGGTAGACGCGGTCCTGGTCGGCGACGATCGGCGAGGAGTACTTGCCGGCAGGGTTGCGCCAAACCCGCTTGCCGGTGCTGGCGTTGAAGGCCGTCGTCGAGTCGACGCCGTTCTTCACGTAGCGCTGGGCGGCGGAGCCGCAGGTGGCGCAGGTGGCGACGTAGACGAGGCCGGCCATGACGACGGGCGGCGCGTGGACCGAGCTGGGCATGTCCTTCTGCCAGACGACGTCGCCGGTGGCCGCCGACAGCGCGTAGAACTTGCCGTCGTAGCTGCCGACGTAGACCTTGCGGTCGAAGATCGCCGCCGATGAGTAGACGTAGGTGCCCAGCGGCTTGGCCCAGAGCAAATTGCCTGTCTTCGCGCCGTAGGAGTACATCGTGCCGTCGGTCGACCCGATGAAGACGCGGCCGTAGGCCACGACCGGGGTCGCGTAGTAGAACTCGGTCGCGTCGCTCGCGCTCCAGAGCCGCTTGCCCGTGCGCGCGTCGAGGGCGTGCAGCGTGCCGGTGTAGTCGGCGGCGAAGATCCGGCCGTCGGCGTAGGCGAGTGAGGCGTTGACCTTGCTGCCGATCGCGCTGCTCCAGATCCGCTTGCCGGTGCGGGCGTTGAGCGCGTAGACGTTGCCGTCCCATGAGCCGACGAACAGCCGCTTGCCGCGCAGCAGCGGCGACGCCTCGATCGGCTTCGACTTGAAGCGCCACTTCTGGCGGCCCGTCCGCGTGTCCATCGCGATCACAAAGCCATCGGGGTCGGCGGCGTCCTGGGGACAGGGGTTGGAGAGGTCGCCGACCGGGTGCATGTAGGACTGGTAGACGGTGTGGTTCGGCCCGACGGTCGGCGACGACGCCGCGCAGCGGCCGAAGTCCTTCGTCTTGAAGGCGGGCTTGCCGGTCTTGCCGTTCAGCGCGAAGAACTTCCCCTTCTGCTGAGCGATGAAGACCGTCCCGTAGCCGACCGACGGTGGGAACTCGACGGTGTCGCCGGCGTCGATCCGCCACGTGCGGCGGTAGGGCGGCCGGTGCTTGTACGGCGCAGCCTTGGTTCGCGCGACGTCGTAGCCGAAGGTCGGCCACGGCACCGCGATCTCCTTGCGCGGCGGCGGCTGCGGGGGCGCGGCGTCGGCGTCGAACTCGACGGTCGCCGAGCCGCGCTTCTCGGGCGGGTCCTCGTCGCTCAGGTAGAGGTACGCGCCGGCGCCGACCACGATCAGGACGACGGCGGCGCCGATGATCAGGAGGGCACGGCGCATCCGCCCGCAGGATGGCAGACGAGGCGGCGCGAGGGGCGAGTCAGCGGCCGAGCAGCTGCCAGATCCGCTTGGTGACGCGCGGAACCTCGACGTCGAGCGCGCGCTCGTCGAGCTGGCGCGTCCACTGCGGCGAGCCGACGCGGATCACCGTGCCCTTGCCGAGCCGGTAGCCGACGAAGGCCGGCTGCCCGGGGTCGCGACCGGCGGCCGATAGCAGGCGGGCGTCGTCGGGCAGCGCTACGGAGCGGTCGATCAGGCTGAACTCGCCGAACAGGCTGTCGACGCTCTCGAACAGCCGCAGCCGGTCCTCCTCGACCGACAGCGGCGCCGGCGGGTCGACGCGCTCCGGGCGAACGCGCTCGCCGAACAGATCGTCGGGCCGCGGCGGGCTGGGGAAGCGCAACCGGTCGCCGATCAGCGCGACGCTGCGACGCAGCGACTCGCCGCCGAAGACCGCGACCGCTTTGCCCTCCTCCGCAACCTCCGCGAGCAGTCGGTCGCGCAGCCGCCGCGGCAGCCAGATCGCGCTGCCGCCGACGGCGACCCCCGGCGCGTTGCCGAGCGCCGGGCCCTCTGCGCGCGCGAGCGACAGGTCGGTCGTCAGGTCGTATGCGAGCCGCGCGCGGTCGAGGAAGTCCAGCAGCGGCGCGCTCTGGCGGACCAGCCCCGATGGGAGCCTGCCGCCTGCATATGGTCGCTCGGCGGGGATCGAGCCGCTGTCGTCGAGCGTGTCGGCGAAGCCGTCAAGGTCGGAGTCGAACGGGTTGACCCCCTGCCAGCTGATCGCCGGAAGCACGACCAGCGGACGCGGACGATCGGCGGGCACGCCCTTTGCGGGCAGGCCGGCGACGACGAGTGGCCAGCTGGCGGTGTAGGCCGGGCCGGAGCGCGAGCCGCGCCGACGCACGTCGCGAGTCCTACGGGTGGCAGCGGCGCCGGGCTCGGCGCTCTGCGCGTCCGCGGGTGGGGACTCGACGCTTCCCCGCGTCCGCACGCGCACTACGTAGACCCCGCTGCGCGTGTCGTCGGGAAGCCGGACGCGCAGCGGGCCACCGCGCCGTGCTCCCTGCTTCAGCACCTTGCCAGAGCCGAGCCGGACCAGCTGCCAGTCGAATCGCCGCGTCGCGGGGCCGACGCGCAGCTTCGCCAGCGATCCGGCGGGGACGACGCCGCCCGGCCCCTCGAGCGTCAGCCGCCGCACGGCGACGCCGGTGGCGGGCAGCGCGGTCTTCGCGGACGGCGTCCCGGGTGGACCGAGCGCCTCGTTGCCGGCCTTGTCGCGCACACGCACCTGGAAGGCGTAGTCGCCGTCGACCGCGTAGTCGCCGCCGATCACGGTCCCGTTCCAGACGCCGCTCCGGCGGTCGTCGCCACGGAAGCGGTCGACGATCCGCGGCTCGCCGTCGTCGGTGCGCCAGACGCGGAACTCGGGGCCGCGCGTGCTCGGACCGCGGTAGCGGATCGTCACGGCCACCGGCTTGCCGGTCGAGGGATCGACGACTCCCGGCTCCGCCGAGCGCAGCGCCACGCGCGGCGCGGTGGTGTCGACGACGATCTCCTTGAACGAGTCGAGCCGCCGCCCCTCCTTGCGCCGCACGACGCGCATCCGGTAGACGCCGTCGGGCACCACGTTGCCGTCATCGTCGCGGCCGTTCCACCAGAAGCGCCAGCGCCTGTCGCCGGCGAGCTCGCGGTCGTCGGCGAGCTCGCGCACCTCGTTGCCATCCACGTCGATGATCGAGAACGACACCTCGGCCGGCTCGGAGAGGTCGAAGCCGACCCGCACCCGGTCGCGCACCCCGTCGCCGTTCGGCGAGAAGTAGATCGGCGCCACCGAGAAGCGCAGCACGACCGGCATCTCGGTCTTCAGCACCTGCGTGACGACGAACGCGCCCGCGGTGACGAGCACGAGCAAGGCGAACACGACGCGGACCGAGCGGCTCGACTGCACGCCGCGGAACGCTATTCGAGCGACGTCCCGCTGCGCGGGCCGGGGCGGCTCGTTGCGGCCGATCAGTCGAGCGTGCCGGCCGGCGCGACCCACTCGCTCTCGAACTCGAGCGAAGTGTGCGCGGCAATCACGTCGTAGGCGCGGTCGTAGTGGAGGACGCCGTGGCCCGAGTGATGAGCGCAAGCGGCGAGGATGAGATCCGCCGGCGCGAGACGGTGGTGGCCGACGGCGGCGAGCTCGGATTGGGCACGTAGCGCGAGCCGTTCGACGTCAGGCCCGAGCTCGACACGAGGGAGCAGCGCAAGGTCCCCGATCAACGCCCTGTGGTCGGCCGCGGCGCGAGCCGAATAGCCGACCTCGAGCAAGAAGGGCAGGCAGACCACTAGCTCTCCGGCCTCCATCGCGTTGGCCAGCCGCTCCCGGGCGCGCGCGCGCCGCCTGGACCTCCGGGCTCTCGCCACGCAGCTCGCGCAGCTTCTCGCGTGCGCCAAGCACCGTCAACTCGCCGAAGTCGAGCTTGCCGCGGCCAAGCGCAGCTCGCAGCTCGTCGAGGACCTCCCGCACGGGAGGCGTCTCGGTGATCGTGTGACGGGGATGGGAAGTCGGCATCCAAGGAGCTCAGCGACCATGTCGGCCACGCTATGCGGCATTCGGTTACGGGACACACCCTCGTCGCAACAGACGCGTGACCGCAAAGCGACGAGAATGGCGCGATGCGCGTCCGGCTCGTCGACCCCCCGGCCTACACGCCCCCGTACGACCATGCGCTCGCGGCAGCGCTCGCGCGCGCGGGCGCGAGCGTGGAGCTGTCGACCACCCGGCCGACCTACGACGCGCCAGCCCCGAACGGCTTCGCGCTCAGCGAGGACTTCTACCGCCGAGCGATGGCCCGCGAGCGCTCGACGAACGCGCGCCGCGTCTACAAGCTCGCGGAGCACCTGCCGGACATGTGGCGCCACCGCCGCACGGCGGGCCGCGACGTCGACGTAGTCCACTACCAGTGGCTGACGCTCGAGGCGCTCGACGCGGCGCTGCTCGCGCGCAGAGCGCCGCGCGTCTTCACCTCGCACAACGTGCTGCGCCGCGGGGCGGGGCGGCTGCGCGAGCAGGGCGCGCGGCGGATCGTCGCCGCCAGCGACGCGGTCATCGTCCACACCCAAGCAGGGGCGCGGGCGATCGTCGACCGCTACGACGCCGACCCGGCGCGCGTGCAGACGATCCCCCACGGCGCGTTCGACTACCTGACCAAGCAGCGCCACGAGAAGCCGCTGCCACCCGAGCTGGCCGCGGTCGACGGCCCGGTGATCCTCTGCTTCGGCGTCCTGCGCCCCTACAAGGGAGTCGACGTGCTGATCGACGCCTTCGAC
>DASTKX010000013.1:0-4459 GCA_035715585.1 Thermoleophilaceae bacterium | reverse complement strand
GGCGAGGCGATGGCGATCGGCCGCACCTTCAAGCAGGCGTTCGTCAAGGCGATGCGCTCGCGCGAGATCGACGTCGTCCCGTCGCCGCCCGAGGACACCGACGCGCTGCTGGCGGCGCTCGAGATTCCAGGCCACGACCGCTACGAGCTGCTGTTCGAGGCCGTCCGCCGCGGCGTCTCCGACGAGGAGCTGTGCGCACGCACGAACATCGACCCCTGGTACATGGCGGAGATGACGGCGATCGCGCGCGGGGAGGACCCCGAGGCCGGCCTGGCGCGGACGTTCAAGGCGGTCGACACCTGCGCCGCCGAGTTCGAGGCCGCGACGCCCTACTACTACTCCGGCTGGGAGCGACCCGGCCCCGACGGGCCGCGCCACGAGGTGCGCCGCGGCGACAACGCCTCGGTGATGATCCTCGGCTCGGGCCCGAACCGGATCGGCCAGGGGATCGAGTTCGACTACTGCTGCGTCCATGCGGCGATGACGGTCCGTGAGTCCGGCCGCGACGCGGTGATGGTCAACTGCAACCCCGAGACCGTCTCGACCGACTACGACACGTCCGACCGGCTCTACTTCGAGCCGCTGACGCTCGAGGACGTGCTCGGCGTGGTCGAGATCGAGCAGCCGGAGGGTGTGATCGTCCAGTTCGGCGGTCAGACGCCGCTGAAGCTCGCCCAGGGCCTCGCCGACGCCGGTGTGAAGCTGCTCGGCACGCCGGTCGAGTCGATTCACCGCGCCGAGGATCGTCCGAGCTTCGGCGCTCTACTCGAGGATCTCGGCCTGAAGAGCCCGCCCTACGCCACGGCCAGCTCACCCGAGGAGGCGCTGGTCGCCGCCGACGAGGTCGGCTACCCGCTGCTGGTCCGTCCGAGCTACGTCCTCGGCGGCCGCGCGATGGAGATCTGCTACTCCCGCGACGGCCTCGCGAGCTACCTCGAGCGGACCGCCGACGGCGAGCGGCCTGACGGCGACATCTTCCTCGACCGCTTCCTGGAGGACGCGATCGAGGTCGACGTCGACGCGCTCTGCGACGGCGAGACCGCCCAGATCGGCGCGATCATGCAGCACGTCGAGGAGGCGGGCGTCCACTCCGGCGACTCGGCCTGCGTGATCCCGGCGATGTCGCTCGGCCCGGACATGCTCGCCCAGGTCGAGGACGCGACGCGCCGGATCGCGCTCAGCCTCGGCGTCGTCGGCCTGATCAACATCCAGTTCGCCGTCTTCGGCAACGACGAGCTGTACGTGATCGAGGCCAACCCGCGCGCGTCGCGGACGGTGCCGTTCGTCTCGAAGGCGATCGGGCAGCCGCTGGCGAAGATCGCCTGCCGGCTGATGCTCGGCGAGCGGCTCGCCGACATGGACCTGCCGCTGCCCGCCCGCCCGAGCCATGTCGCGGTCAAGGAGGCGGTGCTGCCGTTCGGTCGCTTCCCGCTCGCCGACGCCCGTCTCGGTCCGGAGATGAAGTCGACCGGCGAGGTGATGGGCATCGCGGCCGACTATCCGACGGCGTTCGGCAAGGCGCAGGCGGCGGCGGGCGCCGAGCTGCCGAGCGGCGGCGCCGTCTTCATCAGCGTCACCGACGGCGACAAGTCGACGGCGACCCAGCTCGCGGCTTCGTTGCACGACCTCGGCTTCGCCGTGCTGGCGACCGGAGGCACTGCGCAGGCGATCCGCCGAATGGGCGTCCCCGTCGAGCGGATCAGGAAGCTCAGCGAGGGCTCGCCGAACGTCGTCGAGCGGATCGAGGCCGGCGAGGTCGACCTCGTGATCAACACGCCGACGGGCTCGGGCGCGCGCGCCGACGGCTACGAGATCCGGCGAGCTGCCGTCGCGCGCGGCATTCCCTGCATAACGACGATGAGCGGGGCCTCGGCCGCGCAGCGCGCGATTCGCGCCCGGCTCGGCGGACATGACGAGCCGATCCCGCTCCAGGAGCTGCACGTCTCGCGATCCCAGAGTCCGGCATCGACGCGCTGAAGCAGCCAGAGGCAAGCCGTTCTCCGAAAGGGCCGCAAAGTCCCTGCAAAGCTGGCCCAAGGGGTCAAGCAGCACCAAGCTTCCTAAACCTCAGGTTGAGGTCAAGGTGAATTCACACCAAAACTCCCCTTCTGGGCCGCCACGACGGCGATCCGTGTGTATAGTCGCCGCCCATGCCGGTCGCGCCCGAATCGCTTGCCAAAACCCAGACGAAGACAGGCGGCGACTCCCGAACCGCGCAGGCCGGAATCACGCCCGAGCGGTCGCTGACGCAGCGCATGGACGCGCTCAAGCGCGCGAACGAGATCCGCACCCAGCGGGCACGGCTGAAGCGCGATCTGAAGGCCGGCCGCTGCCAGATCCACGGGCTGCTGCTCGATCCGCCCGACTACGTTGCCACCGCGAAGGTCTTCGATCTGCTGCTCGCCGTGCCGAAGTACGGTCGCGTCAAGGTGAATCGCATCCTGACTCATTGCCGCATCTCGCCGAGCAAGACGATCGGCGGTCTCTCGGAACGCCAGCGCAACGAGCTGGTCTCCTACCTCGGGCGCTAGCCCGGCGGTCGTCGTGAGCACGCCGGTCCTCGTGATCACGGGTCCGTCGGGCGTCGGCAAGGGAACCCTGATCCGGCGCCTGCTGAGCGAGCTCCCAGGGGCCGAGCTGTCGGTCTCGGCGACGACGCGCGCGTCGCGCGAGGGGGAGGTCAACGGTCGCGACTACCACTTCCTGTCGGCCGCCGAGTTCGACGAG
Organism: Thermoleophilaceae bacterium; assembly: GCA_035715585.1. GTDB lineage: Bacteria > Actinomycetota > Thermoleophilia > Solirubrobacterales > Thermoleophilaceae > JAAYBF01. The sequence continues at coordinate 1,732 of DASTKX010000013.1, read as the reverse complement.
CGCGTCGGCGGGGGGGAGTTCGTCGAGCATGCCGAGTACGCCGGCAACCGCTACGGGACGCTGCGCAGCGAGCTGCAGCGGCCGGCGCGGCTGATCGTGCTCGAGATCGACCTCCAGGGCGCGCGCCAGGTCCGCGCGACGATGCCCGAGGCCGAGCAGGTCTTCATCGCGCCGCCGAACGACGATCTCGGCGAGCTCGAACGGCGGCTGCTTGCCCGCGGAGCTGAGAGCCGTGAGCAGATCGAGCGCCGGCTCGCCGTCGCTCGTGAGGAGCTCGCAGCCCAGGGCGAGTTCCGCCACAGGATCGTCAACGCCGACGCCGAGCAGGCCGCACAGGCGCTGATCGACCTCGCCGCTACCATGTGTCCCCCCGAAGTCAGGAACGAATCTTGATCAACCCTCGCCTGGACACGCTGCTCGATCACGTCGACTCGCACTACGCGTGCGTTTTGGTCGCCGCGAAGCGCGCTCGCCAGATCAACAGCTACTACCACAACCTCGGCGAGGGGACCTTCGACGAGTACCCGCCGCCGATGGTCGAGACGGGCTCGAAGAACTACCTCGGCATCGCGCTCGAGGAGATCGCGCAGGGCAAGATCAAGTACACGTACCGCGACTAGTCACGGTACCGAGGTAAGGCCGGTCCCATGGCCCGTCTGCTCATAGGAGTCTCGGGGGGGATCGCGGCCTACAAGGCCGTCGAGCTGGTGCGGCTGGCGACGAAGTCGGGTCACGCCGTGCGCGTGGTTCAGACGCCGACGAGCCTCCAATTCGTCGGCGCCGCGACCTTCGAGGGCGTGACCGGCGCGCCGGTGCTGAGCGATGAGTTCGAGTCGGATCCGGCGCGCGGCGCGTTCCCTGGGGACGCCGCGCCAGATCACGATCCGATCTCGCACCTCGAGCTGGTGCGCAACTGCGACGTCTATGTGGTGGCGCCGGCGTCCGCCAACACGCTGGCCAAGCTCGCGGCGGGACAGGCCGACAACCTCCTGACGAGCGCCGCGCTTGCCTGCACGGCGCCGCTGGTCCTGGCGCCGGCGATGAACGGCGCGATGTGGTCGAACCCCGCGACTGTCGCCAACATCGAGACGCTGCGCACACGCGGTGTGCACATCGTCGATCCGACGACCGGTCAGCTCGCGTCGAAGGGGGAGTGGGGGACCGGTCGACTGGCCGAGCCGCCGGCGATCCTGGCCGCCGTCGAGCGGGTGCTCGGCGAGTCGACAGCGACCGACGGCCAGGTCGCGATCGAGGCCCATCCGCTCGTGGCGCTCGAGACCGCGGCAGGCAGTGCGCTGCACGGCCTGCAGGTGCTCGTCACCGCTGGCGGGACGCGCGAGCCGATCGACGCCGTGCGCTACGTCGGCAACCGCTCCTCCGGCCGGATGGGTGTGGCAGTGGCTGCCGAGGCCGCGCGGCGTGGGGCGGAGGTGACGCTGGTCGGCGCCAACCTCTCTGTCGAGGCGCCGGACGGGGTACGCCTGATCGAGGTCGCGACCGCCGCCGAGCTGGAGCAGGCGACGCGGACCGCGTTCGCGACCGCCGACGTCCTGCTGATGGCCGCGGCGGTGGCAGATTTCCGTCCGGCGGATGCGGCCGAGGGCAAGATCAAGAAGGGCGAGCGCGACGACCTGACCGTTCGGCTCGAGCCGACGACCGACGTGCTGGCGAGCCTCGCCGCCGAGCGTCGCGACGGGCAGACGCTGGTCGGCTTCGCCGCCGAGCACGGCGC
>DASTKX010000012.1:0-3526 GCA_035715585.1 Thermoleophilaceae bacterium | reverse complement strand
AAGGTCGGGTCGCCGCCGCCGACCAGGTAGAGGTTGCCGCGATAGACCCCCCGCTCGCCGAGCTTGCCGGCGCCGTGCACCTCGGTCGCGAGCTTGCCGGCGGCGCCGAACCGCGCCAGCGCCGCGGCGGTCGTGAACAGCTTGGTGTTCGAGGCGAGGATTCGCGGCGTGGTGTGGCGCCAGGCGAAGACGGGGCGGCCACTGTCGGCGTTGTAGACGTAGGCGCCGCTCCAGCTGCCGGCTGCGCCCATGGCTGCGCCCAGACGGCCTGACAGGCCGCGCTCGTCGGCTGTCGCGGCTGGCGCCGCGACGGCCAGCGCGAGCAGCGCCATAAGCACTGGCAGGGCGGCGATCGCGCGTCGCGCCAGCATGGTCGATCTCTGGATCATCAACGGCAGAACACGGTACATGGGCGACCGGAGCGGTTGACCGACCGCCACTGGGGGATAATGAGCAGGGCATGGGAGACGTCGTCAAGCTGGAGAAGCCTCCAGTCAAGGGAAAGAAGCCGGTGGCCAAGCCACGGCGGCGGCGTCCAAGGCGCTCCCGCACGGCGCTCGTGCTCGGCGGCGGCGGCTTCACCGGCGGTGTCTACGAGATCGGCGCGCTGCGCGCGCTCGACTTGCTCGCGGTCAACCGCACGGTCAACGACTTCGACGTCTTCGTCGGCACCAGCGCCGGCTCGTTCGTCAGCAGCCTGGTCGCCAACGGCGTCACGCCAGAGGAGATGATGCGGGTCGTCAACGAGCAGCCGCCGAGTCCGTTCCGCGATGTCGACCGCGGCCAGCTGATGCGTCCGAACGTTACGGAGTTCGCCCAGTCGGCGGCGCTGCTGCCGCTGCGAATGGCCGGCGTGCTCAAGACCGTGCTGACCCAGCGCGGCCTGTCGCTGGTCGACGTCGCCGCGGAGATCGCCCAGGGCCTGCCCTCCGGCGCCTACAGCACGCGCGGCGTCGAGCAGTACCTCGACGGCGTACTCGGCGAGGACGGCCGCGTGAACGACTTCCGCAAGCTGAAGCGCGAGCTGTACCTGACCGCGACCGACCTCGACACGACCGAGCGGATCGTCTTCGGCGAGAGCGGCTGGGAAGACGTCTCGATCGCCAAGGCCGTCAGCGCCTCGACGGCGCTGCCGATGGTCTACAAGCCGGTCGAGATCGGCGGCCGCCAGCTGATCGACGGCGGCATCCGCTCGACGACCAACGTCGACATCGCCGTCGAGCGCGGCGCGAAGTTCATCGTCGTCGTCAACCCGCTCGTGCCGTACGTCAACGACTTCCAGACGCAGATCCCGACGGCCTTCGGCAGCAAGGTGCGGCGCGTCGCCGACATGGGGTTCGCCCAGATCGGCTACCAGACGTTCAAGCTGCTCGCCCACCAGCGGCTGCACGAGGCCGTCGGCCACTGGAAGGAGCGTTACCCGGGCGTCGACATCGTCCTGGTCGAGCCGGAGCCGAACGACCAGATCATGTTCGAGACGAACATCATGAACTTCAATCGGCGCGTCGACATCGCCCGGCACGGTTTCGAGTCGGTGACGCTCAAGCTCGCGGAGGACTACGACGATCTGAAGGCGGTTTGCGCCAAGCACGGCATCGAGATCTCGGCGACGCGGGTGCGCAAGGTCGTCGGCAAGCTCGAGCGCGAGCGTGAGAAGACGGCGGCCTGGCGCCGCATCCTCGAGCAGACCACCGGCAGCCTGCTGCGACAGTCCGAGGACGGCTAGCTAACCGGGCCGGCCCGATTCGTGCCCTAGTCTGTCTCGACGGTGGCGCGAAACGATCCGACAGAGAGCGGCGGTCTGTTCGTCCGGCGGCCGAGCGAGGTTCGTGGGGTCAAGTACCGCGGCAAGCCGCAGCGCGGCGGCGAGGCCCGTAAGAACGCCGACCGCGGCATCGCCTACGCGCTGCTGGCGCTGGAGACGCTGCTGTGTCTGAGCCTGTTCGGGCCTCAACCCTACTTCTGGTTCTGGTTCGGCTCGCAGGTCCAGTACTGGACCGACTCGGTGTCGGCGGGGATCGCGACGATCATGGCCGGGACGCTCTTCTCGTTGCTGGTCACCGTCGCGCTCGCGAAGCGCGTCGACAACGGCTGGAAGCTGGTTCGGCGTGCGGCTGGGTACAAGCAGGAGCGTGGAGCGCTCGAGGTCATCTTCGCGATCAGCGTCGGTATCGCCGTCGTGATCTTCGCGTTCTGGTTCTTCATCATCGAGGGGCCCGGTCCGTCCGTCGCGCCTAGGTAGCCCGTGGGTCTGCTCGACTACTACAAGCAGTTCGAGGACGTCGACGAGGAGGAGCTCAACAAGGCTCGCCGCGAGCGTCGCGCGCGCGAGAAGCGGCTTGCGCTGGAGCGCGCGCCGGAGCTCGACCTGTCGAGCACCGAGTGGCCCGAGCTGCCGAACTCCGAGGTCGTCAACGCCTCGATCTACACCGCCCGCGGCCGCGTCAACGGCTATCCGAGCCGCCACGCGGCCGGCGTGCGCCGGATGCTCGCCGAGCGCCATGGAGTCGAGCCGGAGCGGATCGTCGTCGGCAACGGCGCCGCCGAGCTGCTCCAGGCCGCCGCCATGACGCTGATGACGGCCGGCGACGAGCTCGTCACCCCGTGGCCGAGCTATCCGCTCTATCCGCTGATGGCCGCCCGCGCCGGCGGGCGCCCGGTGGCGGTCGAGACCGGCGCCGACGGCCAGGACCTCGGCCGGCTACGCGACGCCGTCACCGACCGCGCGCGGCTGGTGATGATCTGCAACCCCAACGATCCGACCGGCAACTACGTTCCCGCCGAGCGGATCGCGTCGCTCGCGAGCGATCTGCCGGAGCGCGTCCACCTGATCGTCGACGAGGCGCTGATCCACTTCCAGGAGGCCGAGCCGCTCGACGCGGTCCTGCGTCTCACCGACGCCTTCCCGCGCCTGCTCGTCGTCCGCACCTTCTCGAAGGTCTACGGCCTTTCCGGCCTGCGCGCCGGCTACGCGGTCGGCTCCAACGCCGCCGCCAAGCTGCTCGACTCGATCGCCCCGGTGCTCGGTGTCAACGCCCTCACCCAGGCCGCGGTCGTGCAGGCCCTGAAGATCAGCGACCCCGAGGTTCAGCGCCGCCGCGCCACCGTCATCGAAGAGCGCCACCGCCTGCTCGCCGCGCTCGCCGCGATGCCCGTAGACGTCACCGCCTCCCAGGCCAACTTCGTCTGGATGGCCGCCCACGACCTCTCCGGCGCCGCGCTCGCCAACCGCCTCCAGCGCGAGTCGGTCACCGTCGCCCCCGGCGGCCCACTCGGCGCCGACGACCACATTCGCGCCGCCATCCGCGACGTCGGCGCCACCAACCGCCTGCTCTCGGCCCTGGAGAAAGCTTTGGCCTAGCTGTCGGCCCGCTTGTAGATCGAGTCGACGACGTCGGCGAACTTGTCGGCGACGACGTTGCGCTTGACCTTGAGGGTGGGAGTCAGCTCGCCGGTCTCCTGGGTGAGGTCGTGGGGGAGGATCTCGAAGTACTTGATCTGCTCGACGGGGCCGACGGTGGCGTTG
>DASTKX010000011.1:0-2969 GCA_035715585.1 Thermoleophilaceae bacterium | reverse complement strand
GAGCGCCGTGCGGAGGCCGCGGTACACGAGCAGCAGATACACGCCGATCAACCCGGCGGCGCCGAACAGCCCCGCCTCGTTCGTGAGCACCGCGTAGATCAGGTCGGTGTGCGCCGCCGGCAGGATCGTCCCCCCACCCGGCAGCTCGAGCAGCGCGCGGCCGAAGCCCTGGCCGAACAGCCCGCCGTCGGCCTGCGCGAACAGCGACTGGGCGATCTGGAAGCTGCCGCCGGGGGCGTCGTAGAGCTTCTGGTCGAACGGGTCGAGCCAGGTGTCGAAGCGGCTCTCGACGTGGCTGACGGTGTTGCCGAGATACGCCGCGCCGCCGAGGAAAAGCGTCGCCCCGACGCCGACGATCGACAGCCGCGCCGTCGCGACGTAGACGAGCGCGAGGAAGGCGCCGAAGAACATCAGCGAGCTGCCGAGGTCGCGGATGAAGATGAGCATCAGCATCGCGACGCCCCAGACCAGCAGCAGCGGCCCGAAGTGCTTCAGCGACGGCCGCTCGCGGATCAGCGACAGCGCCGACAGCGTGAACACCCCGAGCAGCACCGCCGCGACCGGCGCGAGGTCGAGCGCCAGCACGATCAGCAGGAAGACGAGCGCCGGGATCCCGTAGAGCAGCGTCTGCGCCATCGGCGTCAGCGGCTTCAGCCGCGCCCGCACGAGCACGTCGCGCGTGTCGCGCAGGTAGCTCGCCAGGAAGACGATGATCGCGAGCTTCGCGAACTCCGCCGGCTGGAACTGGATCGGGCCGACCTTGACCGCCAGGAAGGCCCCGTTGACCTGCTCGCCGATCACCGGGAAGCGCGGCAGCATCAGCAGCGCGATCCCGACCGCGGCGATCGTGTAGCGGTAGCGCTCGAGCACGTGGTGGTCGGGCAGCAGGTAGATCGTCGCGCAGAAGAGCGCGAGCCCGATCACGAACCACTGCGCCTGCTCGCGCGCCAGCTCGGCGTCGATCCGGTAGATCATCACCAGGCCGAACGCCGCCAGCAGCGCCGCGAGTGGATAGAGGTAGGGGTCGGCGTCGGGCAGCCGCGCGCGGATGAACAGGTGGCCGAAGACGCACAGCCCGAGGAAGACGGCGCCGTAGGTCGCGGTCAGGTCGCTCGCCTGCTGCGACTGCGCGACCAGGACCGCCGCGAAGCCGGCGCAGACGAGCAGCGAGACCGGGATCAGGCCGAACAGCTCGCGCGTGCGCGCGCTCACTCGACCTGCCGCCCGGGGTCGAGCGCGCCGCTCTCGAGCTGGCGGACCAGATCGTCGGCGTCCGACTCGCTGCGCCACTCGTGGTCGAGCACGCGGTCGCGGCGCGCCGCGGGAATCGAGCTCGCCGGAACGCCGCTGCGGTACTGAGCGGAGTAGAGCTCGACGCCGAGCGGCAGGTCGTACGGCAGGCCCCGATAGACGGTCACCAGCCCGGCGTCGTCGGTGCCGACGAAGTAGACCTGCCGGGCGGCCGCGTAGGCGACGGCGGCAAGCGCGCCGACGATCAGGACGACGACTGCGACCGTGACGGCGAGCCGGGCGCGCGAGCGGCGGCGTGGCGATCCGGCGGCCGCCGGACGGCGCTTCGACGGCGCGGCTTCGGGGATCTTGGCCGACGCGTCCCCGCCGCCCGCGGTCGCCGAGCTCCCAGTCGTCGAGGCGACGCGCTGCCGCTCGGCCTCGACGTCGTCGGCGGTCAGGCCCTGGTGGATCGTCTCCTCGGCGGTCGGCGGATCGCCCGCCGGACCCGTGCCGTCGTCGTCGAGGCGGAACAGGACGACCGTGATGTTGTCCTTGCCGCCGCTCTGGTTGGCGGCGCGCACGAGCGCCTCGGCGGCCGACTCCAGCGACGGGGCCGCGCGCAGCAGGGTCGCCAGCTCGCCGTCGGAGATCATCCCCGTCAGGCCGTCGGAGCAGAGCACGTAGACGTCGCCGGCGCGAGCGGGATGGGTGTGGGTGTCGACCTCGACCTCCGGCTCCGGCCCGAGCGCGCGCGTGATGATCGAGCGCTGCGGGTGGTGCTCGGCGGCCTCCGGCGTCAGCTGGCCGGAGCGTTCGAGCTCGGCGACCAGCGAGTGGTCCTGGGTCAGCTGCGCCAGCTCGCCGCCGCGCAGCCGGTAGGCGCGGCTGTCGCCGACATGGCCGATGCTGACGGCGTCCCCGTCGACCAGGGTCGCGGTCAGGGTCGTGCCCATCCCGCGGCGCGACTGGTCGCGCAGCGCCAGCTCGTAGATCCGGCGGTTCGCCTCCTTGACCACGCGCTCGAGCTGCCGCTCGGGCGTCTGCGCAGGATCGCGCGGGTCGCGGAACGTCTCGGCGGCGATCCGCGAGGCGACCTCGCCCGCGCGCGCGCCGCCCATGCCGTCCGCGACCGCGAAGACCGGCGCGGCGAGCACGAGGTTGTCCTCGTTCGCCTCGCGCTGACGGCCGACGTCGGTCAGCCCCGCCTGTTCTACGACCCGCAGCGCCATGGCTACTCCTGGTAGCGGTACTCGCTGTCGCCGATACGGATCACGTCGGCGACCTTGAGCCGCTCAGCCCCGCGCAGCTGGCGCCCGTTGAGGTAGGTGCCGTTGGTCGAGCCCATGTCCTCGACCAGCATGAAGTCCCCGCGGGCGAAGACGCGTGCGTGCGCGGACGACGCGAACGGGTCGTCGACGCGGATCTCGGCGTGGTCGGAGCGGCCCATCGTCGCGCCGTCGCGCAGGTCGAAGGTCGTGCCGGGCTCGAAGCCGAGCGCCGCGATCACCTCGAGCCGTGGCTCCATCGCGCCGAGCATCCCGCCGCCCTCGGGCTCGTCGCGCTGACGACTGCCCGGGTCGGGCGGCGGCGCGGCGGCGTTGCCACCGACCGTCTCGACACCGCGCGACAGGTCGCGCAGCGCGCTGCGCGCGACCCAGAGCAGGAACAGGTAGAGCACCAGCAGAAAGCCGAACTTCAACGCCACGGCGAGCGGCTCGTCCATCGCTGCCTCCTCT
>DASTKX010000010.1:0-21160 GCA_035715585.1 Thermoleophilaceae bacterium | reverse complement strand
GAGGACCTGGTGCTCGACGGGATCCCGGAGCGCAACCTGGCGACCTTCGTGACGACCTGGATGGAGCCGGAGGCGCAGCGGCTGATCGCGCAGAACCTGCACCGCAACTTCATCGACCACGCCGAGTACCCCCAGACGGCGGAGATCGAGCAGCGCTGCATCCGGATGCTCGCCGGTCTCTTCAACGCGCCCGGCGAGACGACCGGCGCGCGCACCCAGGGCTCGTCGGAGGCGATCATGCTCGGCGCGCTGTCGCTGAAGTGGAAGTGGCGCCAGCGGCGCGAGGCGGCCGGCAAGGACACGACCAAGCCGAACATCGTCTTCGGCGGCGACGTCCACGTCGTCTGGGACAAGTTCTGCCGCTACTTCGATGTCGAGCCGCGGATCGTCCCGCTGCAGCCGCACAAGTTCACGATCGGCCCCGAGGACGTCGAGCCGCACGTCGACGAGAACACGATCGGCGTCGCCGCCGTGCTCGGCACGACCTTCACCGGCCACGCCGACGACATCGTCGGGATGAACAAGCTGCTGCTCGAGATCAAGGAGCGCGACGGCCTCGACGTGCCGCTGCACATCGACGCCGCCAGCGGCGGCTTCGTCTGGCCGTTCCTCTACCCCGACAGCGAGTGGGACTTCCGGCTCGAGCAGGTCCGCTCGATCAACGTCTCCGGCCACAAGTTCGGGATGGTCTACCCGGGGATCGGCTGGCTGATTTTTCGCGAGCCGTCAGACCTCGCCGAGGACCTCGTCTTCTACGAGAACTACCTCGGCAAGACCGACGCCACCTTCACGCTCAACTTCTCGACCGGGTCGGCGATGGTGCTCGCCCAGTACTACAACTTCATCCGCCTCGGTCACGAGGGCTACAAGCTCGCGATCGGCGCGATGGCCGCCAACGCCAACTACCTCGGCGAGCGCCTGCGCGAGATCGGCCCGTTCGAGCTGATCGGCGGCGCGAGCGCCGAGCAGCTGCCGCTCGCGGCCTTCAAGCTGGCCGACGACGATCTGCCCTACGACGAGTTCGACATCGCCTGGCAGGTCGCGGCCGAGCGCGGCTGGATGCTGCCGGCCTACACGATGCCGCCGAACGCCGAGCACGTGAAGATGCTGCGCGCGCTGGTCAAGCTCAACCTCACCCGCCCGCTGGTCTCGACCCTCGCCGACGACATCGCCGGCGCCTGCGAGACGCTCGCCAAGAAGGGCGGCGCCAGCAAGGCCGAGCGCCAGCAGGTCAAGACCGGCGTCGGCTACTAGCCCTCGACGTAGGCCTTCAGCTCGTCGGCGCGCGCGTTGACGAGCACGTCCAGCAGCTTGTCCTCGACCGGGCCGCGCACCAGCATTCCGAGCATCCGGCCGGTGTCGCCCTCGAGCGCGTAGGTCGCGCGCGTCCGCCCGTCGCCGAGGTCCTCGAGCTCCCATGAGCCGTCCATCGACTTGAGGTCGCCCTTCTCCTGCTTCCAGGACAGCCGCGTCGGCCCGTCGTAGCTGAAGCGGACCTTCGTCTTGACGGTGGTCACCTTGGCGTCGGCCTCGGTCTCGACCAGCGTCGGGCGACCCTGGTCGTCGTGCTCGAGCGCCTCCAGGTCTTTCATCCCGCCCTGCCAGTCCGGCGCCTTCTCGACGTCTTCGACGGCCTTCCAGACCTCGTCGATCGGCGCGTCGATCTCCGCAGTGGACGAACCCGCCAACACTCCCATTCCAAGCCTCCGTCGTAGTTGTCCCCCGACCCTACCCAGCTGGGGGCTACACCGCGCCCGGCGGCGCCCAGCCGCCGAACACCCGCTCCAGCTCCAGCGCGACGGCGATCGACACGTGGTCGCGGCCCGGCCCCGCCGCCACCTGGACGCCAAGCGGCAGCCCGTCGCGGTTCAGCCCGAGCGGGACCTGGGTGACCGGCACGGCGGCCAGGTTGAGCACCGCCATCGGCTGCACCCACCAGACGCGCCCGACGGTGCCGCCGTGGCGCGGGGCGACGGAGGGGTAGGGGGGATGCAGCAGCACGCCGTCGCCGATCGTCGCCTGGACCTCCTCGGCGAAGGCGCGGCCCCAGGCGATCATCCTGCGCGAGCGGCGCGGCGACAGGCGCGAGAACGCCCGCTCGGCGCCCAGCAGCAGCCGCGTCGGCGTCGTATGCGGTCCGCGCCGGCTGAACAGACCGCGCAGCGTCACCGGGTCGGCGCCCTCGCCGGTGATGATCTCGTGCAGGCCGAGCTCGCCGTCGGCCAGCGACGCCAGGTACGGCTCGTAGGCCTTCAGCATCGAGCGCATCGAGACGCGCTCGACCTTCGCGCCGGCCGCGGCCAGCGCGCCCGCCGCCTGCTCGCGCGCGGCGGCCAGGTCGCGCGCTACCGGGCGCGACACGCCGTGGTCGCTGATCAGCACGCGCAGTCCGTCGAGCGACACCGTCGCCGGATCGCCCAGCTCCATCTCGCGCGCGAGCGGGTCGATCCCGTCGGGCCCGGCGAGGATCCGCAGCAGCGGCATCAGGTCCTCGGCCCGCCGCGCCAGCGGTCCGTTGACGACCATCCGCCGCACCTCGCCCTGCGGCGGCGGCCACGCTCCGGTGATCGGCACGAGCCCGAGCGAGGGCTTGTGCCCGAACACGCCGTTGAAGAAGGCCGGCCCGCGGATCGAGCCGCCGACGTCGGACCCGAGCCCGATCAGCGATCCGCCCGCCCCGATCGCCGCGCCCTCGCCGCCCGACGACCCGCCGGCGATCCGGTCGCGGTCGTACGGATTGCTGGTTCGCCCGTAGACGCGGTTGTCGGACTCGATCCACAGGCAGACCTCCGACGTGTTCGTCAGCCCGAGCGAGATCGCGCCGGCGTCGAACAGTCGCTGCGCCACCGGCGCGGTCGTCTCCGCGCGCAGCTCCCTGCGCGCCAGCAGCCCGCCGCAGTTCGGCATCCCGGCGACCGCGATCGACTCCTTGATCGTGCAGGGCACGCCGAGCAGTGGCGGCAGCTCCTCGCCCTCGCCGGCAGCCGCCACCCGTGCGTCCGCCGCGTCCGCCTCGGCCTTCGCCGCCTCGTAGCGCGGCGCCACCACGGCGTTGATCGCCGGATTCACCCGCTCCAGCAACTCGACATGCGCGTCCACCACCGCTCGCGCCGATATCCGCCCCGCGCGAATGTCGGCGGCGATCGCCGTGGCCGAGTCGGTCAAGGCCGTGCCGGCGTCGATCACTCGCCCAGCACCCGCCGCACGTAGCCGTTCGCGAACACGCTTTCGGGGTCCAGCCGTCGCCGCACGGCCTGGAACCGCTCCCACTCCGGGTAGCGCGGCGACAGCGTCTCCGCCGTCTGGAAGTGGCGCTTGCCCCAGTGGGGGCGGCCCTCGAAGCCGTCCATGACCTCCTCGACCGCCCGGAAGTACGGCGCCCATTCCATGCCGCGGTACATGTGCACGGCGATGTAACAGGTCTCGCGCCCGCCGGCCGGGCTCAGGAAGGCGTCGTCGGGCGCGACGAAGCGCACCTCGATCGGGAACGGCACCGCGAAGCCCGGCCGCGACGCGACCTCGAGCACGGCTCGAACCGCCTCGGCCGCCCGCGCCCGCGGCAGCGCGTACTCCATCTCGGTGAAGCGCACCAGCCGCGGCGAGGCAAAGATCCGGTACGAACGGTCGACCCGGCGCGTCGTCCCCGAGGCGCGTGCCAGCAGCCGGTTGAGCGACGGGATCAGTCGCGGCGCGCGCCGGCCCGCCGCGCAGGCCAGACCGAACACGTGGTTGCGCAGCAGCACGTCGTCCACCCATGCGCGCGCCCGCGACGGCGGCGCCGGCGGCCGGTCGACGCGCCGGTTGGTCCGCGTCATCGCCAACGAGCTGTGTGGGAAGACGTAGAACTCGAAGTGCTCGGCGCCGTCGGCCAGCTCGTCGATCCGCCCCAGCACATCCTCGAGCGGCGCCGTCGCGTCGACGCCCTCGAGCGTGAACGCCGGCGCCGCCTGCAGGGTCACCGCCGTCACCACGCCGAGTGCGCCCACGCTCACTCGCGCGGCCCGCCAGCCGTCCGGATCGGCGCTCTCCGAGACGCGCACTGTCGAGCCGTCGGCCGCGACCAGCTCCAACTCGCGCAGCCCCGCCGACAGATTCCTCAGCCGCGATCCCGTCCCGTGCGTTCCCGTCGCCGTGGCGCCGGCGATCGACTGCACGTCGATGTCGCCGAGGTTCTCGAGCGCCAGCCCGTGCGCCCAGAGCGCCTCGCTCAGCTCGTTGAGCGAGATCCCCGCCTCGACGCGCGCCAGCCCGCTGATGCTGTCGACCTCCAGCACCCGCCGCATCCGGTCGAGCCGTAGCAGCGAGCCGTCGGTCAGCGCGGCGTCGGTGAACGAGTGCCCGGCGCCGGCCACCCGCACGATCCGGCCCGCTTCGCGCGCCCGTGAGACGGCCTCGGCCACCTCGCTCGCGCTTGCGGGATGCTCGATCGCCGCCGGCCGGCAGGCCTGGTCACCCGCCCAGTTGCGCCACTCGCCCGCGCCGGTCGTCGCCGCTCCGCCGGCCACCGCGCTCACCGCCGCGCGGCGTGCGCCCAGGCGATCGCCAGCGCCTGCAGCGGCAGCCGCGCCAGCAGCGCGGCCCGGCCGCCGGGCACCTTCGGATAGCGCTCCGGGTGCAGCGCCATGTGGACGTTCGCCGGGAAGACCGCGAGCAGCGTCGCGACGCTCCAGAGGCTCGCCGCCCGTCGCGTCCGCGGATGCAGCACGCCGACCCCGCCGGCGATCTCCGCGACCCCGCTCGCATAGACGAGCCCCCGCTTGGCGGGTAGCGCGTCCGGGACGATCGACTCGTACGTCCGCGGGATCGCGAAGTGCATGATCCCGGCGAAGACGAAGAACCCTCCGAATGTGCGTGCGGCGCGTGACACGGGCGCGGCGATGCTACACCGACCGTCGACTCGTCTCAGGCGCTTGCGGCGGCGCCGTCCCGCGCCGCCAGCCGCGCTCGGACCCGCTTGCCGTTGTGGATCGCGGCATCTGTCTCGGCCACGAACTCGGCGACCAGCTCTGCGAAGCGCAGCGGGTCGTCGAGCTGTGGGAAGTGTCCGGCGCCATCGAAGACCTCCAGCCGGCTCTCCGGCAGCAGCGCGTGCGCCGCCAGCCCGTGCTCGACGGGGATGATCGGGTCGCGGTCGCCCCAGACGATCAGCGTCGGCAGCTCGGCCGCCAGGTAGAGGCGGTCGGTCGCCGTCACGCGCTGGCCGAGCGGGCTGATCACCGAGCGCACGGTGCGCACGAACGCCGCCCGTCGCTCGGCGTCGCCGAGCGACGCCACGCCGCGCGACACCTCGGCCAGGTCGGCGCCCGGCTTGAACCCAAGCCGGCCGATCAGGCCCGCCACTGCGGAGCCCGCGCCGATCAGCGGCTTCGCCGTCAGCAGCGGCAGCACCTGTTCCGCGAACGGCAGCGCGGCGCTGCGGATCAGCGGGCTGACCTCGCGGCCCAGCCCGCCGCTGCCCACCAGCACCAGCCGCTCGACCATGTCGGGGAACTGGTAGGCGAACTGCATCGCGACGCCGCCGCCGAGCGAGTGGCCGACGACGGTCGCGCGCTCGACCTCGAGCACGTGCAGCAGGTCGCGCATCACGCAGGCGTGGCCGCCGAGCGAGTGGTCGCCGCGCTGGCGGTCGGACTCGCCGTGGCCGGGCAGGTCGGGCGCGATCACGTCGAAGTCGCGCGCCAGCAGGCGCATCGCCGGCTCCCAGCTCTGGCTGCTGTTGGTGATCCCGTGGATCAGGACGAGCGTCGGCCCGGTCCCTGCGCGCCGGAACGCGACCCGCTTGCCGTGCAGCGTCCGGACGTCGAGCTCCATGCCCCCGACTGTAGTCGCCCGGCGGATGGAGCCGCGCCACGCTATCTTGGGTGGCTATGGCCCGTGGAGATGTGAGGATCGCCGTGACCCTGGAGTGCCAGGAGTGCAAGCGGCGCAACTACCAATCGCAGAAGTCCAAGCGCAACAGCCCGGATCGGATCGAGCTGCGCAAGTACTGCCGCTGGTGCGGCAAGCACACGCCGCACAAGGAGACGCGCTGAGCGCCCTTGCGCTCACGCGCGTGAAGTAGGAGGGAAGCCGCGTGGCTCGGAACCGTCAGCGCGCCAAGGAGCGTCAGGCGCGCCGCAAGGCGCAGCAGGGCGGCGATGGCGCGGCCAAGCAGCGTCCGGACGCCGATCCGAACGCGTCGCGTCCCGGTCCCACCCGCCGTCACGGCGGCGACCCGATCGCCGACGACGTCCTCGACGAGCTCGAGCGCGAGCAGATCGTCGCCGCCGACGCCGAGTCCGTCACGCCGCCCCCGCTGAGCGAGTCCGAGCGCCTGCGCGCCGGCGCCCCGCCGCAGGACGTCGGCAGCTCCGCCGAGGTGCTCGACTTCGAGCAGGATCTCGACGCCGAGCACGACCCGCACCACTTCGATCCGACTCAGGACATCCCCGAGGAGGACCTCTCCGACGACGGCAAGACACGCCGCAAACCGGTGGGAGCGCACAAGGACCGGCCGCGTCTCGTACAGTTCCTCGTCGCCGTATGGGCGGAGCTGCAGCGTGTGCAGTGGCCCGACCGTCAGGCGCTCACCACGCTGACGGGCGTTGTCCTCGGTTTCGTGTTGATCGCCGGCGGCTATCTGGGCCTGCTCGACGCGGTCGCCTCACGAGTAATCCAAGCCATCCTCTAGCCCCACCGTGGGCCCCCTCCAGAAAGCAATCTGAGCAAAGTCATGTTCCGCTGGTACGCCGTCAACACCTACTCGGGCCACGAGAAGAAGGTCAAGCAGAACCTGGAGCACCGGGTTCAGTCGCTTGGCCAGCAGGTCTCCGTGCGCCAGGTCGTCATCCCCACCGAGCAGGTGCAGGAGATGAAGGACGGCAAGAAGATCGAGAAGGAGCAGCGGACGATGCCCGGCTACCTGCTCATCAACATGAACCTGACCGACGACTCCTGGGGCCTCGTCAAGAACACCCCGGGCGTCACGGGCTTCGTCGGGCCGTCGCAGAAGCCGGTCCCGCTGAGCCAGCCGGAGGTCGACAGGCTGCTCAACCGCGAGACCGCGGAGCGTCCGCGGACGCGCGCCCAGTTCACCGTCGGCGAGTCCGTCAAGGTCGTCTCAGGACCGCTCTCGGACTTCTCCGGAGAGATCTCCGAGATCAACGACGACGCTGCCAAGCTCAAGGTGCTGGTATCCATCTTTGGACGCGAGACCCCCGTCGAGGTCGGTTTCGACCAAGTGAAGAAGATCTGAGATGGCTAAGAAAGTCCTGACACTCATCAAGCTGCAGGTCCCCGGCGGCAACGCCAACCCGGCGCCGCCGGTCGGTCCCGCGCTGGGCCAGCACGGCGTCAACATCATGGAGTTCTGCAAGGCGTTCAACGCGCAGACCCAGGGCGACAACGGGACGATCATCCCGGTCGAGATCACGGTCTACGAGGACCGCTCGTTCACCTTCATCACGAAGACGCCGCCGGCCGCGATCCTGATCAAGCAGGCCGCCGGCATCTCGAAGGGCTCGGGCGAGCCGAACCGCGAGAAGGTCGCGAAGATCACTCGCGCCCAGGCGCGCGACATCGCCGAGAAGAAGATGCCCGATCTCAACGCGAACGACCTCGACCAGGCGACCAAGATCATCGAGGGCACGGCCCGCTCGATGGGCGTGGAGGTGTCATAGCGATGGCAAAGCACGGCAAGCGCTACACCGACAACCTCGCCAAGGTCGACCGCGAGCGCGAGTACACGCCCTCCGAGGCGATCGCGCTGATCAAGAGCTTCGAGGCCGGCAAGCTCGACGAGACCGTCGAGGTCCACATCCGCACCGGCCTCAACGTCCGCCACGCCGAGGAGCAGCTGCGCGGCACGATCTCGCTGCCGCACGGCCTCGGCCGTGAGATGACCGTCGCCGTCTTCGCCAAGGGCGACAAGGCGCGCGAGGCCCAGGACGCCGGCG
Source organism: Thermoleophilaceae bacterium (assembly GCA_035715585.1). Taxonomy (GTDB): domain Bacteria; phylum Actinomycetota; class Thermoleophilia; order Solirubrobacterales; family Thermoleophilaceae; genus JAAYBF01. The sequence goes on along the minus strand of DASTKX010000010.1, from coordinate 13,226 downwards.
CCGACCACGTCGGCGACGACGACCTCGCCAAGAAGGTCGAGGAGGGCTTCAGCGACTTCGACGTCGCTATCGCGACGCCGGACATGATGCCGGTGGTCGGCAAGCTCGGCCGCGTGCTCGGCCCGCAGGGCAAGATGCCCAACCCGAAGGTCGGCACCGTCACCAACGACGTGACGAAGGCCGTGTCCGAGGCCAAGGCCGGCAAGATCGAGTACCGCACCGACCGCACCGCGATCGTCCACCTGCCGATCGGCAAGGCGAGCTTCGAGGCGAGCGCGCTGGTCGAGAACTTCGCCGCGTTGATCGACGAGGTCAACCGCGCCAAGCCGGCGTCGGCGAAGGGCCGCTACCTCGAGACGGTCACGCTGACGACGACGATGGGCCCGGGCGTCCGGGTCGACGCGAGCGCGACGGCCGACAAGGCCGGAGAGGTCGCGGCTGCTGTAGCCTGAGCAACGAGTTTTCTGCCCGAGACCCTCGGCGGGCCGCTAGGAGCGGCCGGAAGTCCGGGGCAGGTGGAGCGCGCGAGACCGGTCCCGACCGTCCTCCCGAGCCCGCCTGTGAGCGGGCTCTTTCATTGGAGACGACGGAATGAACAGGGACGAGAAAGCAGCGGTCATCGATCAGGTGGCCGACCAGATCCAGGAGTCGCAGGCGATCTTCGCCCTCGACTACCGCGGGATCACCGTTTCGCAAGCCGCGGAGCTGCGCGCGAAGCTGCGCGAGGCCGACGCCAGCCTGCGGATCGTCAAGAACACGCTCACCGAGCTGGCGGCCGACAAGGCCGGCGCCGAGGACCTCAAGGCATTCCTCGACGGTCCGACGGCGTTCACGTTCGTGCGCGGCGACGCGGCCCAGGCCGCCAAGGCGCTCGCGGCGTTCCGCAAGGAGTACGAGCTGCTCGAGTTCAAGGGCGGCCGCATGGATGGCGCGGCGATCACCTCGGAGGAGATCCTCGCGATCTCCAAGCTGCCTTCGCGCGACGCGCTCAACCAGCAGCTCGTCGGCGTCCTGGCCTACCCGATCGGTGGTCTGGCACGCACGCTCAACCAGCTGATTCAGGGCCTCGCGGTCCAGCTCGGTCAGATCGCCGAGCAGGGTCTCGTGGGCGGCGACGCTCCCGAGCCGGAGGCCGCGGCCCCGGCTGAGGAGGCGCCCGCCGAGGACGCCCCAGCCGAGGAGGCCAGCGCAGAGCCGGCCGCCGAGGCCGACACGACTGAGGAGGCCGAGGCGCCAGCCGCCGAGGCCGCCGATCAAGACGACACGCCCGCTGAGGGCGAGGACAAGGAGAGCTAGAGATGGCTGCAGCAACTACTGAGGAGTGGATCGACGAGCTCAAGAGCATCTCGGTGCTCGAGCTGTCCGAGCGGATCAAGGCGCTGGAGGAGGCGTTCGGCGTCTCCGCCGCGGCGGTCGCCGCAGCGGCTCCGGCCGCCGGTGGCGGCGGTGGCGAGGCCGCGGCCGAGGAGGAGTCGAGCACCGTCGACGTCGTCCTGACCGCAGCGGGCGATAAGAAGATCCAGGTGATCAAGGTCGTGCGTGCCGCGACCGGCCTCGGCCTCAAGGAGGCCAAGGCGCTCGTCGACGAGGCCCCCAAGCCGATCAAGGAGGGCATCGAGCGCGACGAGGCGGAGAAGCTCCTCGCCGAGCTCAAGGAGGCCGGCGGCGAGGCCGAGCTCAAGTAGTTCAAGTCCGTCCGGGTCCCAGCCGATGATCGCGTAATGAAACGCTTTCGAACCGGCTGGGACCTGACCAAGAAGAGCTGGCGGCTGCTGCGTAGCCAACCCGGCCTGACCGCCTATCCGATCGTCGGCGGGTTGCTCGCGATCGTCTCGTTCCTCGTCTTCGCGGCGCCGGGCTTCTACCTGCTGGACACCGACGCCACAGCGGTTGGCTACGTGCTGATCGCGATCGGCATCTACCTCGCCTCGCTGTCCGCCACGTTCTTCGGCGTCGGCCTGGCGGCCGCGGCGGACCGTGCCTTCAAGGGCGAGCAGGTCACGCTCTCGACCGGCGTCTCCGTCGCCTCGAGCCACTTCGGCGCGATCGCCGGCTGGGCCTTCGTGTCGGCCGTGGTCGGCACGGTCATCTCGCTGCTCCAGAGCCAGCGCGGACTCGCGGGTCCGCTGATCGGCGCGCTCGGCGGCGCCGCCTGGGGCCTGATCACCTTCCTCGCGATCCCCGTCATCGCGATCGAGGGCACCGGCCCGATCGCGACGATCAAGCGCTCGGCCCACCTCTTCAAGGAGCGCTGGCGCGGTCAGGTGACGGGCAACATCGCGATCGGCGGCGGCGTCTTCCTGTTCGGCACGCTGCCTGCGATCGCGCTGATCGTCCTCGGCCTGATCCTCTGGAACAACGACGGATCCGGCGACGCGGTCGCGCTCGGCGCGGTCGTCGTCCTGATCGGCGCGACGCTGCTCGTCGTCACTCTGCTGATCGCGCAGGCGCTGCGTCAGATCTTCGGCATCGCCCTCTACCGCTGGACGGCCGACGGCCAGGTCGTCGCCGGCTTCACCGAGCAGGAGCTGGAGTCGGCGGTCAAGACGCGCCACGGCGATTGAAAGGCGCTACCCTTACGGGAGGCCTATAGCCGTAGCCGTCCCTCGAGTTGCGCTTCGCCCACATATCGCGAAGCCTCGGGACGGGGTCCGTGATGGCCATGTCCGCGCCCCGGAAGGGACGTGGCAACCGCCCCTTTCGGGGGCGGTCTTCAGTGTGCTATCTTGGACGGTCGCGCTTTTCGCGCCCGTCTCGCTCTCCCGCCGAATCTCGAAGGAGCCGCCGTCTTGGCACGTGTTGATGCCTCCCGCCTGCGCCGCAGTTTCTCACGCCTCGAGAACGTTCTCGAGCTACCGAACCTCATCGACATCCAGCGAAGCTCGTTCGACTGGCTGGTCGACACCGAGAGCGGCGGTCTGCGCGAGACCATCGACGACGTCTCACCGATCGAGGACTACACCGGCAACCTCGCCGTCGTCTTCGAGGAGATCCACTTCGACGACCCCGTCGCGTCGATCTCGGAGTGTCGCGAGAAGGACCTCACCTACGCTCGTCCGCTGACCGTCAAGGTCGCGTTCCAGAACCGCGAGACCGGCGAGATCCGCGAGCAGTCCGTCTTCATGGGCGACTTCCCGTGGATGACCGAGCACGGCACCTTCATCATCAACGGCACCGAGCGCGTCGTCGTCACGCAGCTCGTCCGCTCGCCGGGCGCCTATGTGATGGAGCCCAAGGACCGCGAGAAGCAGGTCTTCATCGCGAACCTGATGCCGGCCCGTGGCTCGTGGCTCGAGCTCGAGATCGACAAGAAGGGCAAGGTCTTCGTCCGCATCGATCGCAAGCGCAAGCTGCCCGTCAGCGTGCTGCTGCGCGCCATGGGCGAGGTGCTGCGCGAGAGCGGTCTGGCGCCGAGCTGGACCGGCAGCGACGAGGACATCCTCGCGCTGTTCGACAACTCGCTCTACGTCCGCAACACGCTCGAGTCCGACACCGAGGTCACGAAGTCGGAGGAGGGCGCGCTGATCGAGCTCTTCAAGAAGCAGCGCCCGGGCGAGCCGCCGTCCGTCGACGCCGCGAAGAACCTGCTCAACCAGCTCTTCTTCGATCCCAAGCGCTACGACCTGACGCGCGTCGGCCGCTACAAGCTCAACTCGCGCCTGCATCTCGACGAGTCGCTCGACACCCGTACGCTCACTCCCCGCGACATCGTCGAGCTGATCAAGGAGCTCGTCTCGCTGCCGAAGGACCTCGGCATTCCCGAGGACGGCCTCTACGAGGGCGAGCCGATCAAGGACTTCGCCGCCGAGGCGCAGACCTACGGCCGCGAGCCGATCGAGGAGCGCCTCGACGAGTACGAGCACTTCGGCAACCGTCGTCTGCGCACCGTCGGCGAGCTGATCCAGGAGGCCTTCCGGATCGGCCTCTACCGGATGGAGCGCGTCGTCCGCGAGCGCCTCACGACCGAGGACTCGGACACGATCACGCCGCAGACGATCATCAACATCCGCCCGGTCGTGGCCGCGCAGAAGGAGTTCTTCGGCTCCTCGCAGCTGTCGCAGTTCATGGACCAGACGAACTCGCTGTCGGGCCTCACGCACCGCCGCCGCCTGTCGGCGCTCGGCGCCGGCGGCCTGACGCGCGAGCGCGCCCCGATCGAGGTTCGCGACGTCCATCCGACCCACTACGGCCGGATGTGCCCGATCGAGACCCCTGAGGGTCCGAACATCGGTCTGATGGGCTCGCTGTCCTCGTTCGCCGAGGTCTCCGAGCATGGCTTCGTCACCACTCCGTATCGCAAGGTCGACAACGGCGTCGTCACCGACGACATCGTCCGCCTCGACGCGAACCAGGAGGAGGAGTTGGTCATCGCGCAGGCGAACGCGGAGATCGACGAGAAGACCGGCAAGCTCAAGGGTCCGCAGGTCACCTGTCGCTCGCGCGACGGCGAGCTGGTGCTCGCCGCGCCGAAGGACGTCGACCTGATGGACGTCTCGCCCGGCCAGATCTGGTCGGTCGCCACGACGCTGATCCCGTTCCTCGAGCACGACGACGCCAACCGCGCGCTGATGGGCTCGAACATGATGCGCCAGGCAGTCCCGCTGCTGAAGACCGAGGCGCCGCTGATCGGCACCGGCATGGAGACCCGTGCCGCGATCGACACCGGTGACGTCATCGTCGCCCGCGAGGCCGGCGAGGTCACCTTCGTCGACTCCGAGCGGATCGTCGTCGACAAGGACGAGTACTCGCTGCACAAGTACATGCGCAGCAACCAGGGCACGATCATCCACCAGAAGCCGCTCGTCGACGTCGGCGACAAGGTCAAGGCCGGCGACGTGCTGGCCGACGGCTCCTCGACGAGCCAGGGCGAGCTGGCGCTGGGCAAGAACTGCCTCGTCGCCTTCATGTCCTGGGAGGGCTACAACTTCGAGGACGCGATCATCCTCTCGGAGCGGCTGGTCAAGGACGACGAGCTCACCTCGATCCACATCGAGGAGTACGAGATCGACGCCCGCACGACCAAGCTCGGTGACGAGGAGATCACGCGCGACATCCCGAACCGCTCGGAGGAGTCGCTGCGCAACCTCGACGACCGCGGCATCGTCCGCGTCGGCGCCGAGGTCGTGTCCGGCGATCTGCTCGTCGGCAAGGTCACGCCGAAGGGCGAGACCGAGCTGACGGCCGAGGAGAAGCTGATCCGCGCGATCTTCAAGGAGAAGGCGCGCGAGGTCCGCGACACCTCGCTCAAGGTCCCGCACGGAGAGGGTGGCGTCGTGATCGACGTCAAGACCTTCTCGCGCGACAACGAGGACGACCTCTCACCGGGCGTCAACGACCTGGTCCGCGTCTACGTGGCGAAGAAGCGCAAGATCGCCGAGGGCGACAAGCTCGCCGGCCGCCACGGCAACAAGGGCGTCATCTCGAAGATCGTTCCCGAGGCGGACATGCCGCATCTCGAGGACGGCACCCCGGTCGACGTGATCCTGAACCCGCTCGGCGTCCCGAGCCGCATGAACATCGGCCAGATCATGGAGACCCATCTCGGATGGGTCGCCGGCAACGGCTGGTACGACGACGGGTCGGAGGGCTACAAGCACGCCCAGAACAACGGCGGCCGCGTCAACATCGCGACCCCGGTGTTCGACGGCGCGACGCTCGAGGACGTCGACGAGGCCCTCTGCAAGTGGTCCGAGGAGCACGCCGAGCGCGGCATCGACATGGCCGTCGACGCCGGCGACCGTGCCGGCCGGCGCTGCTCGGGCAAGGTCACGCTCTTCAACGGCCGCACCGGCGAGCCGTACGAGGAGAAGGTCACCGTCGGCTACATGTACATCCTCAAGCTGCTCCACCTCGTGGACGACAAGATCCACGCGCGCAGCACCGGCCCCTACTCGCTCGTCACCCAGCAGCCGCTGGGCGGCAAGGCGCAGTTCGGCGGCCAGCGCTTCGGTGAGATGGAGGTCTGGGCGCTCGAGGCCTACGGCGCGGCGTACACGCTCCAGGAGATGCTCACGATCAAGTCCGACGACACCGTCGGGCGCGTGAAGGCCTACGAGGCGATCGTCAAGGGCGAGAACATCGCCGAGCCGTCGATCCCCGAGTCGTTCAAGGTGCTGCTGAAGGAGATGCAGTCCCTGGCGCTCGACGTGGACGTTCGCTCCGAGGAGGGCGGCGGCGTCGAGATGCGCGACGAGGACGACGACCTGCTGCGTGCCGCCGAGGAGCTCGGCATCGACCTGTCGGGCGTTCGCGCGACCGACGGCGAGGCAGCCGACGAGTCCGAGGAGAAGACCGAGGCCCAAGGGGAGGGCGGACAGACGGATGAGTCCGCCGCCAAGCAAGACGCCGAGTACATCGAGGAGTCCAAATGATCGACATCAACAACTTCGACAAGATCTCGATCGGTCTCGCCTCTTCGAAGCAGATCCGCTCTTGGTCCGCCGGTGAGGTCACGAAGCCGGAGACGATCAACTACCGCACGCTGAAGCCCGAGAAGGACGGTCTCTTCTGCGAGCGCATCTTCGGTCCGACCAAGGACTGGGAGTGCTACTGCGGCAAGTACAAGCGCGTCCGCTACAAGGGCATCGTCTGCGAGCGCTGCGGCGTCGAGGTCACCCGCTCGAAGGTCCGCCGTGAGCGGATGGGCCATGTCGACCTCGCGGCCCCGGTCTCGCACATCTGGTTCTTCAAGGGCGTTCCCTCGCGGATCGGCTACCTGATCGACATGGCGCCGAAGGAGCTCGAGAAGGTCCTCTACTTCGCGGCTTCGATGGTCACCTGGGTCGACGACGAGGCGCGCGAGAAGGACGTGCCGAAGCTCGAGAAGGAGATCGAGAAGATCCTCGACGCCTACGAGGCCGACAAGCAGCAGCAGCTCCAGGAGCTGCGCGAGTCGCTCGAGCGCCGGGTCAAGTACCTCACCAGCGGATCGCAGACAGGCTTCTCCGACGACGACCTGCTCTGGGTCGACTCGCTCGACATCAATCTCAAGAAGCTCGCCGACGACGAGCGCGAGAAGATGGAGAAGGAGCTCAAGAAGACCTTCGACTCCGACATCGCCGACACCGAGGCCTACCTCGAGGACGCGATCGAGCGCACGAAGCAGGCCTGGGAGCTGTTCCAGGAAATGAAGCCGAAGGACGTCATCGCCGACGAGACGCTCTTCCGCGAGCTCAAGGACCGCTTCGGATCCCCGTACGGCTTCGGCGAGTACTTCCGCGGCGGAATGGGCGCCGAGGCAGTGCGCGATCTGCTTGCGCAGGTCGACCTCGAGGCTGAGCGCGTCGAGCTCGAGGACCAGGTCAAGACGGCCAAGGGCCAGAAGCAGAGCCGTGCGGTCAAGCGGCTGAAGGTCGTCTCGGCGTTCCTCAACTCAGACAACAAGCCCGAGGACATGGTTCTCGAGGCCGTCCCGGTGATCCCGCCGGAGCTGCGCCCGATGGTCCAGCTGGACGGCGGGCGCTTCGCGACCTCCGACCTCAACGACCTCTACCGGCGCGTCATCAACCGCAACAACCGCCTCAAGCGGCTGCTCGACCTTGGCGCCCCCGAGATCATCGTCAACAACGAGAAGCGGATGCTCCAGGAGGCCGTCGACGCGCTGTTCGACAACGGCCGCCGTGGGCGCCCGGTCACCGGCCCGGGCAACCGGCCGCTGAAGTCGCTCAGCGACATGCTGAAGGGCAAGCAGGGCCGCTTCCGTCAGAACCTGCTCGGCAAGCGCGTCGACTACTCCGGTCGTTCGGTGATCGTCTCGGGCCCGAGCCTGCGACTGCACCAGTGCGGTCTGCCGAAGCTGATGGCGCTCGAGCTGTTCAAGCCGTTCATCATGGCTCGCCTGGTCGAGCGCAAGGCCGTCCAGAACATCAAGGCGGCCAAGAAGATGGTCGACTCGATGATTCCCGAGGTCTGGGACGTGCTCGAGGAGGTCATCCAGGAGCACCCGGTGCTGCTCAACCGCGCTCCAACGCTCCACCGTCTCGGCCTGCAGGCTTTCGAGCCGGTGCTGGTCGAGGGCAAGGCGATCCAGGTCCACCCGCTCGTCTGCTCGGCGTTCAACGCCGACTTCGACGGCGACCAGATGGCCGTCCACCTGCCGCTGTCCGCCGAGGCCCAGGCCGAGGCGCGGCTGCTGATGCTGTCGTCGAACAACATCCTGTCGCCGTCGCACGGCGCTCCGCTGGCGACGCCGACCCAGGACATGGTGCTCGGCACCTACTACCTGACCTACGGGCCGGATGCCGAGGCGCTCGAGGGGCTCGAGGAGAATCTCAAGGCCGGCAAGTGGGACGAGAAGACGAACGGCCCGCGGCCGCACGTCTTCCGCTCGGCGCAGGAGGCCGAGCTGTCCTACGAGCACAAGATGGTCACGCTGCGCGACCTGGCGGAGTACCGCCGCGTCCACGGTGAGGGCCACATCCTCACGACCGTCGGGCGGATCATCTTCAACGAGCGCATCGAGCGCGCGTTGGAGGAGGTCCTCGGTGAGAAGTACGACCCCGCGACGAGCTACGCGTTCGTCAACCAGACGCTGAAGAAGCGCGACATGTCGAACGTGATCGAGGCGCTAGTCGCCCAGCACGGCCCGCACCCGACGGCCCAGGTCCTCGACGCGTTCAAGGACCTCGGCTTCCATTTCGCGAGCCGCGCCGGCATCACGGTGTCGAAGAACGACGTCGTGATCCCGCCGAACAAGGAGGCGATCCTCGAGCGTTACGAGGGCGAGGTCTCCGAGATCCACGACCAGTACGACATGGGCCTGATCTCCCAGGAGGAGCGCAAGGAGGCGGTCGTCGAGAAGTGGACCGCCGCCACCGACGAGGTCGGCGACGCGATGGCCGAGAACCTCGAGGAGCTCAACCCCATCTTCATGATGGCCAACTCCGGCGCCCGTGGCTCGTTCAAGCAGATCCGTCAGCTGGCCGGCATGCGTGGCCTGATGGCGAATCCGAAGGGCGAGATCATCGAGCGTCCGATCAAGGCCAACTTCATGGAGGGCCTGACCGTTCTCGAGTACTTCATCTCGACCCACGGCGCCCGCAAGGGCCTCGCGGACACGGCGCTGCGCACGGCGGACTCGGGCTACCTGACCCGCCGTCTGGTCGACGTCTCCCAGGACGTCATCGTCCGCGACGAGGACTGTGGCACCAAGCAGTACATCGACGTGCCGCTGCGCGGCGAGGACGGTGGGCTCAACGAGCAGGCGCTCGGGCGCTTCACGGCGCTCGAGGTCAAGACCAAGCGCGGTCGCCAGCTCGCCGAGAAGGGCGTGCTGCTGACGGCCGAGATCGCCAACGAGCTGCTCGAGGCGGCCGAGGGCGACGGCGAGCCGACGGTTCCGCTGCGCTCGGTGCTGAAGTGCGAGGCCAAGACCGGCATGGGCATCTGCCAGCACTGCTACGGCGTCGCTCCGGCGACCGGCAAAGTCGTCTCGATCGGCGACGCAGTCGGCATCATCGCCGCCCAGTCGATCGGCGAGCCGGGCACGCAGCTGACGCTGCGCACCTTCCACACCGGCGGTGTGGCGGGGCTCGACATCACCCAGGGCCTGCCGCGTATCGTCGAGCTCTTCGAGGCGCGCAAGCCGAAGGGCCTGTCGAAGCTAGCCGAGGTCGACGGGGTCGTCTCGATCGAGGAGACCGAGAAGAACCTCAAGGTCCTGATCACCGACGCCGCCGGCGAGGAGGACTCGTACACGTTCCCGCGCCGCACGCGGCTGTTCGTCGAGCAGGGCCAGAAGGTCACGGCCGGCGACCAGCTCAACGAGGGCTCGATCTACCCGCACGAGCTGCTGGAGATCCGCGGCCGCACCGACACCGAGGTCTACCTCGTCAACGAGGTCCAGAAGGTCTACCGCTCGCAGGGCGTGGACATCAAGGACAAGCACATCGAGGTGATCGTCCGGCAGATGATGAAGAAGGTCCGGATCGACCAGAAGGGCGACTCCGACTACCTGCCGGGAGCGTTCATCGACCGCTACGAGATCGCCGCGACGAACGCCGCGCTGAAGAAGGCGAAGAAGGAGGAGGCTCAGTTCGAGCCGATCATCCTCGGCATCACCAAGGCCTCGCTGGCGACCGACTCGTTCCTGTCCGCGGCGTCGTTCCAGGAGACCACCAAGGTGCTCACCGACGCGGCGCTCGAGGGCAAGACGGACCGTCTGCTCGGACTCAAGGAGAACGTGATCATCGGCAAGCTGATCCCGGCTGCCACCGGTCTCAAGCACTACCGCCGGCTCGAGATCGAGCCGACCGAGCCGGTGCGCCGGCCGGCCGACGAGTTCGGCCTGCTCGACGAGGGCGACCTCGCGGCCGAGCTGGGCATCTCCGAGGACGGCGAGCTCGAGGGCTTCGGCTTCGGCGACACCGCCGGCAACGGCGACGGAGCCGGCTTCGGCGACGAGCTGGCCGATCTGCCTGCCGCGGACGAGAAGTCGTCCGACTGACCGATTGAAGTCGGCAGGCTTGGCTGCCGATAGCTAGAACTAGCTTGGGGGCGTCGCTCTTGCGGCGTCCCCACTAATTCTTCCCATGGCACTAGAAATCGGAATCCTGCTGGCGCTCGCCTGCGCCCTGACGACCAATCTCGGCTTCCTGCTCAAGCACCGCGGGGCGGTCGCGGCGCCGGACGTCGATCTTCGCCACCCCTGGGGCAGCACCGTCGCGCTGTTCCGCTCGAAGTGGTTCGCGATCGGCATGGCGGTCGCGCTCGGCGCCTGGCTGTTCCACGTCGCCGCGCTCGCGCTCGCGCCGCTGTCGCTCGTCCAGGCGGTCATCTCGGGCGGACTCGTCTTCCTGACGCTGCTCGCCGAGCGCTGGTTCGGCTGCAACGTCGGCCCGCGCCAGTGGATCGGAGTCGCCTGCACCGCAGTCGGCCTCGCGCTGCTCGCCGTCACCCTGCCGCACGGCGCCAACGACCACGGCTACTCCGTCGCCGGGATGGTCGCCTTCGAGGTGTCGCTGCTGGCGATCGGCGCGATGCTCGTGTTCACCCCGCGCTTCAGCGGCCACCACGAGCACGCCGGCGCCCTGCTCGGCCTCGCCGCCGGCATCCTCTTCGGCGTCTCCGACGTCGCGATCAAGGCGCTCACCGAGGGCGTCGCCGCGACCGGCCTGGTCGGCGGGCTCGTCTCGCCGTGGATGGTGACCTGCGTCCTCGCCTCAGTGCTCGCCTTCTTCGCCTCGGCCCGCGGGCTCCAGAAGGGCGAGGCCGTGCCGGTCATCACGATGACCAGCGCCGCCGCCAACGTCACCGCGATCTCCGGCGGCCTCGTCGTCTTCGGCGACCCGATGCCCCGCGACGCGCTCGGGATCGTCGTCCAGTGCCTCGCCTTCCTGCTGGTCATCGGCGCCGCCGCGATGATGCCGGCGCCGATCCGCGCGACCCAGGCAAGGCCCGCTGCCGTCTAGCGGCTGCTATTCTCCCGCGCCGCTTATGCCGTCTATCAATCAGCTCGTCCGCAAGGGCCGCAAGAAGCCAAGCAAGAAGGTTGCCACTCCGGGCCTCAAGTCCGGCAAGGGCAACAAGAAGCGCGTCGCCGCCCCGCAGCGACGTGGCGTCTGCACCCGCGTCTACACGACCACACCGAAGAAGCCGAACTCGGCGCTTCGCAAGGTCGCCCGCGTCCGGCTGACAAACGGCATGGAGGTCACCTCCTACATTCCCGGCGAGGGCCACAACCTGCAGGAGCACTCCGTCGTGCTCGTGCGTGGCGGCCGCGTCAAGGATCTTCCGGGTGTCCGCTACAAGGTCGTCCGCGGGACGCTCGACGCCGCCGGCGTCAGCGACCGCAAGAAGTCGCGCTCGGCATACGGCGCCAAGGCCAAGTAGCCGATGCCCCGTCGCGCAGCAGCGGGCGCTCGCCCGATCGATCCCGACTCCCAGCATGGGTCGAAGCTCGTCCAGCAGGTGATCAACCGCGTGATGGTCGACGGCAAGAAGTCGACCGCTGAGCAGATCGTCTACGACGCGCTCGACAAGCTCTCGCAGAAGACCGGCGAGGAGCCCGTCGTCGCGCTCGAGAACTCGATCAAGGCGCTCACCCCGGTGCTCGAGGTCCGCTCCCGCCGTGTCGGCGGTGCGACCTACCAGGTGCCGGTCGAGGTGCCCTCCCGTCGCGCCCGCACGCTCGCCGTGCGCTGGCTCGTCGAGTTCGCGCGCAACCGCCGCGAGCGGTCGATGTCCGAGCGGCTCGCCAACGAGCTGATCGACGCCACCCAGCAGGCCGGCCTCGCCTACAAGCGCAAGGACGACATCTACCGCATGGCGCAAGCAAACAAGGCGTTTGCGCATTACCGCTGGTAGTAGCCTCGCGGCTTAATGCCGCTGCTGGACTTCGAATGTGAGAAGTGCTCCGCTCGGTTCGAGGAGCTCGTCCTCGGCGATCGCGTTCCCGTTTGCCCGGAGTGTGGGGCGGGGGATGTGCGGCGGTTGTACTCGCCGATCGGGCGTGCGCCGAAGGTCTCGATGAGCCGGGCCGCGATGCGCGAGAGCGATTCGCGTCGCACGGAGCGCGAGGTGGCGCGTAAGGAGAAGTTCTCCGAGCGTCGAAAGAAGCCCGCGACAGGTTCGTAGCGACTGAGAGGAAGCACATGGAGGCAGCGCAGCAGGGCCCGCAGATCATCGGCGGCGCCGTCACGATCCGTCCCGACCGCTGGTGGCTGGTCGCGCTGCTCGGCCTGCTCTCGATCGTCGTCGGGATCCTGGCGCTCGCCTATCCGGACATCACGCTGCTCGCGCTCGGTCTCTTCTTCGGCATCAACCTGCTGTTCGCCGGGATCCTCTGGGTGATGGTCGGCGTCGACGAGGACAGCGGCGCCGGCGGACGGGCGCTGCGCCTGATCGTCGGCTTCCTCGCGATCCTCGCCGGCATGGTCTGCCTCGTGCGGCCGGGGGCGAGCCTGCTCGCGCTGCTAATCGTCGTCGCCTTCTGGTTCGTGATGGTCGGCGTCGCCGACCTCGCGCGCGCCTTCAGCGAGCCACGTCACCGCTGGCTCTCGGCGATCCTCGGGGTGATCGGCATCGCAGCCGGAATCATCATCGTCGCCAATCCCGACATCGGCCTCGAGACGTTGGCGCTGCTCGCCGGCATCGCCTTCATCGTCCGCGGCACCGTCGAGCTGATCGCCGGCTTCGCGTTGCGTAGTTTGCGGGCGTCGTAGGTTCTTCGGGCTAGGGATCGGGGGGGGGCTGCCCGCGGGTCCTGTCTCCGATTTTGGTCTGGGTGC
>DASTKX010000009.1:0-16155 GCA_035715585.1 Thermoleophilaceae bacterium | reverse complement strand
GCCGTCAAGGACGAGCTGTTGGCCGCCAACGAGGCGGTCACCTGGTACCCGGAGCACATCAAGCACGGCCGCTTCGGCAACTGGCTCGAGAACAACGTCGACTGGGCGCTGTCGCGCGAGCGCTACTGGGGCACGCCGCTGCCGATCTGGCGCTCCGAGGACGAGGAGGAGACGATCTGCGTCGGCTCGCGCGCGGAGCTGGCGGAGCTGACAGGCGGCGAGCTGCCCGACGACCTCCATCGCCCCTACGTCGACGACGTCGTATTCGAGCGCGGCGGCAAGACCTTCCGCCGCGTGCCCGACCTGATCGACGTCTGGTGGGACTCCGGCGCGATGCCGTTCGCGCAGTGGCACTACCCGTTCGAGAACGAGGACGAGTTCGAGCGCTCGTTCCCCGCCGACTACATCTGCGAGGCGCTCGACCAGACGCGCGGCTGGTTCTACTCGCTGCTCGCGATCTCGACGCTGCTGCGCGGCCGCGCCTCCTACGAGACGGTGCTCTGCCTCGGCCTGATCCTCGACGAGAACGGTCAGAAGATGTCGAAGTCGAAGGGCAACGTCGTCGTGCCGTGGGAGGTGCTCGACCAGCACGGCGCCGACGCCTTCCGCTGGTACTACTTCACCTCGAAGCAGCCGTGGGACGGCTACCGCTTCTCGCTCGACACGGTCGGCGAGTCGGTGCGCCAGTTCATGAAGCCGCTCTGGAACACGTACTCGCTGTTCGTGCTCTACGCGAACGTCAACGATGTCGAGCCGGTCCCGCTCGCCGAGGTCGCGGACGACTCGACCGACCTCGACCGCTGGATCCTCTCGCGCCTCCAGGCGACGACCGCGACAGCGATCGAGCGCCTCGACGACTACGACACGACCGCTGCCGGTCGCGCGATCGCCGCTTTCGTCGACGAGCTGTCGAACTGGTACGTCCGCCGCTCGCGCCGCCGTTTCTGGGACGGCGATCCCGCAGCCTTCGCGACGCTGCGCGAGTGCCTGGTGACGACGGCGAAGCTGCTCGCGCCGCTGACCCCGTTCGTCGCCGACGCGATCTACGAGAACGTCGACGGCACGGAGCCGTCGGTCCACCTTTGCGACTACCCCGAGCCCGACTCCGCCCTCCGCGACGCGCAGCTGGAGAACCAGATGCAGGTCGTCCGCGACGCCGTCGAGCTCGGCCGCGCCGCGCGCGCCGCCGCCAAGGCGAAGGTTCGCCAGCCGCTCTCCGAGGCCGTGGTCGTCGCCGCCGACCGCGAGCGCGACGCGATCGGCCGCTTCGAGGACCTCGTCCTCGACGAGCTCAACGTCAAGCAGGTTCGCTACGTATCGCAGGCCGACGAGCTCGGCAGCTTCGAGCTGAAGCCGAACTACCGCACGCTTGGCCCGCGCTTCGGCAAGGACATGCCGAAGGTCGCCGACGCCGTCGCCGGTCTCGACGCCGACCGCGCCGCCGCCACGTTGCGCGACGGCGGCGAGGTCCACATTGCCATCGACGGCCGTGATCACCCACTCGGCGCCGATGACGTCTCACTCGCCCTGCAGCCGCTCGACGGGTACGAGGTCGAGCGCGCCGGCACTCACGCCGTCGCGCTCAACCTCGAGCTGAACGACGACCTCCGCCGCGAGGCGCTCGCGCGCGAGATCGTCCACGCCGTCCAGAACGCCCGCAAGGATGCCGGCCTCGACGTCCAGGACCGCATCTCCCTCACCCTCTCCGGCGACGACGCGCTACTCGACGCCGTTCGCGCCCACGAGCCGTACGTCACCGGCGAGACGCTCGCGACGTCGCTCGGCCTCGGCGGCGAGACCAATGGTGGCGTCACCGCCGAGCTCGAGGGACGCACGCTCTCGATCGTCATCGTGCGCGCCTGAGTCGCTTCGGATAGGCTCGGACTCATTGGAGGGGTTCCGCCACGGCGGACGGCAGAGGAGGGAGTGTCGTGAAAGCCATCTTGTGCATGCTCGCCGTGCTTGCGGCGATCGCGTCGGGATGCGGATCCGACGACGACGACGGCAAGCAGGCGCCGCCGGCGGGGCCGGTCGTCGGTGAGGGGCTGCCACCCGAGGTTCGCCACCCGGTCACGCGGACGATCGACCGCCTGCAGCGCGCGTTCGCCGACGAGGACTACGAGGGCTTCTGCGCCTGGGTGACGCCCAGCGCCGCGCGCTTCGCCGGCGAGGCCGCGCACGGCGACGCGACCACCTGCGAGCGCGACGTGCGCAGGCTCTTCAACCTGATCCGCAAGGGCGGCGGCTGGCGCCACGTGGGCGCGCCACGTGTCGTCGACGTGAAGGTCGATGGCCCCACGGCGACCGCCACGGTGGCGCTCGATCGGCGCTGGCAGGCGCCGATCGCCCTGGCCCGCAGCGATGGGCGCTGGCGCTTGAACGGCCTCTTCGGCGCGGCGCCCAAGCAGGCCGTGCGGACCGCCCTGGCGACCGAAGACACGGACTTCCCACCGGCCGGCGATCCCGTCGAGGTGAGCGACGGCTACGGCTTTCGCTGTCCCCGCCTGACGGGCGACTATCCGCGGCTCGACGGCGGTTGCCGCCTCGAGCTGTCGGGTCGCACCGCGCCGATAGACATCGTGACACCGTTCGGCGACTTCCAGTTCTCGAAGTGCTGGATCGCCTACGACGTCCGAGTCGACGCGACGGGTCGCACTTGGACCGAGGAGTTCGAGGTCGAGGGCGGTCCCGAGAACGAGGGCTGCGCCGACGTCGGCAGCTGCTACGACGAGACCAGGGGCGTTGGTGTGCCGTGGCGCGGTCGCATCTACAAGGACGGCGACGACCTGATCCACCGGATGGACGCCTGCATCGGCACCTGTGTCGGCTACTTCGTCGGAAGGCTGACGGTGCGGCTGGAGCGCGACGGCGACCGCTGGCGCGCCGAGCCGGTCAACGGCGGCGGCAAGACCGGCCTGCGCTTCGTCAGCCCGCTGGCCGTCAAGGGCCGGCTCGACGTGGCGGCCGCGACGAGCTGAGCGCCGTCAGTCCGGCGGGCCGAGCGCCGGCTCACCGCCGGCGCCCTGAACCTGGCCGCCCATCGCCCAGTCGGACTGCTTGGAGTCCTTGAAGCGGATCCAGACGTGATCGGGCTGGGTCTTGCCCACGTCGACGAGCAGCTCGGTGAGCTTCTCGGCGATCTCTCGCTTCTGCTCAGCCGAGCGGCCCTCGTACCACTCGATGGTGACGATCGGCATCGCTGCCTCGCCTAGGCCGTGAGGGCCGGCTCGAGCTCCTGCACCAGCCGGTTCTTCGGCAGCGCTCCGACGATCTGGTGGGCGACCGCGCCGTTCTTGAACAGCAGCAGCGTCGGGATCGACATCACGTTGAAGTTGGCCGCAGTCTGGGGGTTCTCGTCGACGTTGAGCTTCACGATCTTCAGATCGTCGCGCTCGCCGGCGAGCTCCTCGAGATGCGGGGCGACGACCCGGCACGGACCGCACCACGGGGCCCAGAAGTCGACGAGGACCGGCTTGTCGGCCTCGACTACCTCGGCCTGGAAGTTGTTGTCGGTCACTGCGTCGAGACCAGCCATCTAGGCTCCTTCAGCGAGTCGGGTTCGGGTCAATGCTTCAAAAAGTATAGCGACTGTCTACCGCACTCTGAAGCGCAGCAGCGGGACCTTCCAGAACGCCTCCACGGCGATCTTCGCAGACATCTTGGACGTGCCCGCGCGGCGGTCGCGGAAGACGATCGGGACCTCTTCGACGCGGAAGCCGGCCTTGACCGCGCGGTAGGTGACCTCGATCTGGAAGCCGTAGCCGTTGGTGCCGACGCCGGAGAGGTCGATCGTCTCGAGCACGGTGCGGCGGAAGCACTTGAAGCCGCCGGTCAGGTCGTTGACGGGGACGCCGAGCAGCAGGCGCGCGTAGAGCGATCCGCCGCGGCTGATCAGCCGGCGCAGCAGCCCCCAGTCGGTGACGCCGCCGCCGGGCACGTAGCGCGAGCCGAGCACGAGGTCGGCGCGCTCGGCTGCCTCGACCAGGCGCGGGATGTCGGCGGGGTCGTGGGAGAAGTCGGAGTCCATCTCCATCAGCAGCTCGGCGCCGCCGGCGAGCGCGTGGCGGAAACCGGCCAGGTAGGCGGGCCCGATGCCGTCCTTGCTCGTGCGGTGCAGCACCTCGACCGCCGCGTGCTCCGTCGCCAGCCGGCCCGCGATCGCGCCGGTCCCGTCCGGTGAGCCGTCGTCGACGACGAGGATGCGGTGCTCCAGGCCGGTCGCCGCCAGCTGCGGCAGCGCCGCGGCGACGATCCGCTCGATGTTCTCCGCCTCGTTGTAGGTCGGCAGGATCAGCCAGACGCCGGACATTCGGCGGACACCCTATGCGAGGCATGCGCGGTAGGTTGCCGACCATGTCGAACGAGCTGTTCTCAGTCGCCGGCAAGACGGCGGTCGTGACCGGAGGGTCGCGCGGCGTCGGGCTGATGATCGCGCGCGGGCTGGTCGAGGCCGGCGCCGAGGTCGTGATCTCGTCGCGCAAGCTGGAGCCGCTCGAGACCGCGGCGGCGGAGCTGGCGGAGATCGGCAACTGCACCGCGGTCCAGGCCGACCTGTCGAGCCAGGAGGGCGCGGTCGCGCTGGCCGCCGCCGTGCGCGAGCGCTTCGACCGGCTCGACATCCTCGTCAACAACGCCGGCGCGAGCTGGGGCGAGCCGATCGACAGCTATCCCGACAAGGCGTGGGACCGCGTGCTCGACACCAACGTGCGCGGCGTCTTCCAGCTGACTGTCGCGGCGCTCGACCTGCTGCGCGCCGCGGCGTCGGAGGAGGACCCTGCGCGCGTGATCAACATCGGCTCGGTCGACGGCCTCAACCCGCCGATGATGGAGTCCTACGCCTACAGCGCCAGCAAGGCGGCGGTCCATCAGCTGACTCGTCACCTCGCGAAGCGGCTCGCGTCGGAGCAGATCACCGTCAACGCGATCGCGCCCGGCCCGTTCGAGAGCAAGATGACCGCCTTCATGCTCGAGAACCCCGACGCGCGCGCGGTCGTCGAGGGGCAGGTTCCGCTCGGGCGGATCGGCACGCCGGAGGACATCGCGGGCACGACGATCTTCCTCGCCTCGCGGGCCGGCGCCTACCTGACCGGGACGGTTATCCCGGTCGACGGTGGGTTCAGCGGCGCCTAGCGGGTAGGAGAGAGGCGATGAAGAACGCCGACATCGCCGCGGCCTTCGACGAGCTCGGAACGCTCTACGAGCTCGACGGAGCGGTCGTCTACCGCGTGCTCGCCTACCGCAACGCGGCGAAGGCGATCCGTGACTCGGGCGTGTCGGTCGCAGAGCTGGCGCGCCAAGGGCGGGCGGAGGAGCTGACGGGGATCGGCAAGACGATCGCCGAGAAGATCGTCGCGTTGCTCGACGAGGGCGAGATCCCGGCGGCGCGCAAGCTGAAGGCCAAGATCCCGGCGGGACTGGTGACGGTCACGCGGATCCCCGGTCTCGGCGCGAAGCGGGCGCGGCTGCTGCACGACCAGCTCGGCATCGACTCGATCGAGAGCCTGCGCACGGCGGCGGAGGCGCAGCAGATCCGGACGGTCGCCGGCTTTGGGGCGAAGGCCGAGGAGAAGATCCTCGCGGCGCTGGCCGCCGGCGCCGACGGCTCGGCCAAGGAGCGGGTGCTGCTCTCGGTCGCGCGTGAGGTCGGCGGCGAGCTGGTCGATGGCCTGCGCGCCAGCGGCACGGCCGAGCGGGTCGAGCTGGCCGGCAGCGCTCGCCGCTGGGCCGACACCTGCAAGGACCTCGACATCGTCGCTGCGGTCGCGACCGGCGATGGCGCGCCCGACGCCGTCGATTCCGCGGTCGCCACGCACGCGCCGCCGGCTGCGGTCGACGCGCTGGTCGACGCGTTCGAGCGGCTGCCCGGCGTCGACGAGGTAACGAGCCGAGGTCCGGCCGGAGCGAAGGCGATCACGCATCAGGGACTGGCGGTCGATCTGCGCGTGGTCGGCGCCGACAGCTTCGGCAGCCTGCTGCAGCACTTCACCGGCTCGGGTCGCCACAACGAGGCGCTACGCACCGCCGCGGTCAAGCAGGGCCTGCACGTCAGCGAGTACGGGATCCTCGACGACGCCACCGGCGAGACGGAGCGATTCGCCGACGAGCGCGCCGTCTACGAGCGTCTCGGCATGGCCTACGTCGAGCCGGAGCTGCGCGAGGATCGCGGCGAGCTGGCGGCCGCGCGCGCTGCGAAGCTGCCGAAGCTGATCGAGGTCGGCGACATCCGCGGCGACCTGCACTGCCACACCACGGCCTCCGACGGCCACCAGACCGTGCTCGAGATGGCGCGTGCGGCTCAGGCGCGTGGCTATGAGTACGTCGCGATCACCGACCACTCGGCCAGCCACGGCTTCGGCAACCACGTCACCCCCGACGAGCTGCGGCGCCAGATCGAGCGCGTGGCGAGGGCGAACGAGCAGCTCGACGGCGACGGCTTCATCGTGCTCGCCGGCAGCGAGGTGAACATCCTGCCCGACGGCTCGCTCGACTACGAGGACGATCTGCTCGCCGAGCTCGACTGGGTGATCGCCAGCGCACACACGTCGTTCGGGATGTCCGAGGAGGAGATGACCAAGCGGATCGTCACCGCGATCGAGAACCCGCGCGTGCGCGCGATCGGCCATCCGACCGGCCGCATGCTTGGCCGGCGCGAGCCCTACGGGGTCGACATGGATCGGGTGATCGAGGCCGCCGCGCGCAGCGGCACGTTCCTCGAGATCAACGCCAACCCGAACCGGCGCGACCTATCCGACGTCCATGCGCGCGCTGCCGCGGACGCCGGCGTCAAGCTGCTGATCGACTCCGACGCGCACCGCGCCGAGCGCTTCGACGTGATCCGCTATGGCGTCGCCACCGCCCGCCGCGCGTGGCTGACGGCGGGCGATGTCGCGAACACACGTCCTTGGAGCGAGCTCAGGGCGTCGTGACGGCTGGATCCGACGGCTTGGACGAAGGAGTCATGTCCGGCGATGGCTGCCGGCTCTTCTCGCGCGCCAGCTGCGCCTTCTTCTGCGCTGCCGCGGTCGGGCTCGGCGTGACGTCGAGGACCACGTAGGGCCGCGGGCCCTTGGCTTTGGCGACGCTGATCGTGACGCTCGAGGGCTGCGGATTCGCCGCCTCCAGCGAGTAGAACCCGTAAGCCGCGTTGCCGCCCTCGTAGCGGGGCTTGGCGTTCGGGTTGGCCTTCAGCACGTCGGCCAGGCCCTTGGTCCCGGGGAACACCTCCTTGCAGACGACGTTCTTCTTGTCGCCGCCGTTGAAGGTGATGTCGACGTAGGCGTCGCAGTCGCGCTCGCGGACGGCCTCCAGGTACTCCTCGACCGCCTTCGCGTAGCCGGCGCGCTCCTCGGCGTCGCTCGTTCCGGTCGAGGGCTTGGAGAGGATGCCGAAGCGGCCGATGCCCCAGTCCATGGTCGGGCCCACGAACAGCACGATCGCCGCGCCGTCCTCGACCTGGCCGGACTTGTAGTCGACGACCGCGCCAGTGCCGTACTCCTCGACGCCGACGACCTCGAACTTCCCCAGGCTGTCGCGCAGCTTCTTGTCCGCCGGACAGGAGAAGCGGGTCATCGAGCGGTTGTTGATCGCCTCGAGCTCGGCGCAGTCCTTCTTCTTCGCCGTCGTCTCGATCAGCTTCGCCGTCCGCGCGATGAAGGTCTCGGCCGGCTCGCCGGCCGCCGACGCCTGGACCGGCTCCTGCTTGGCCGTGCTCTCGTCGTCGCCACCGCCACATCCTGCGGCGATCGTGGCTGCCAGCGCGCCAGCGCAGACGAGCGCGGGCAGTCCTCCTCGAATCCCTCCGAACATCCTCAAAGCTCCCTCCTGGCTTCGAACTCCCTCCTTGCGCCCGAGCCTACAGAGGTTCGGCGGCGCGTGCCCGCTCTTGCGCCGGCTCGATCTTGCGCAGGCCGGGGGTGCGCAGCAGCCTCGGGGCGCCGAACGGCGGGGTGCGGTCGAAGAAGAACTGGACGCCGTCGCGTCCCTCGATCGCCTCGACGGCGCGCGCCTGCTTGCGCCAGGTGAGCGCGACGGCGATCGCATAGCCGGCGGCGATCGCTGGGATCTGCGGCAGCAGGAAGGCGATGCCGCCGGAGATCACCGTGACTGCGGCGAGCGGCCAGAGGCGGTTGAAGACGATCGCGCCGGGCTCGATCTCGGGCAGCTGGTTGGTGTTGCGCGCGGCGGCGAGCAGGCGGCCGATCTGCTGGGTGGGCACGTTGCGGCGGCCGAGCCAGAGGCCGCCCGCGGCGGCGAGCACCCACCAGCCGACGGCGATGTAGACCGGCAGGCTGCTGTCCTCGCCGCTGGCGCCGGCGATCGCGACGATCGCCAGGGCCGTGCCGGCGCCGCCGAAGAGCATCACCGCCACGCGCAGGAAGTCGCGGAACAGCATCTACTCGGCGAGCGCCGCCAGCACGTCGACCATGCCGCGGACCCCGTCGACGACGACGTCGGCCCGTTCGACGATCGCCGGCGGCCCCTCCGCGGAACGGACGCCGACGCGCACGGTGGTGTCGAGCGCGCCCGCGGCCTGGAGCGCGTCGAGCGCGTCGTAGGCGTCGAGGTCGGTGACGTCGTCGCCGGCGAACAGGGCGCCCCGGACGCGCGTCTCCTCGATCAACGTGCGCACCGCCTGGCCCTTGTCGATCGGGATCGGCGGGCGGATCTCGAGCACCTTGCGGCCCCAGTGGGTCGCGAACCCCTCGGCCTCGGCCTCCTGGGCGACGTTGCTGAGCCAGCTCTCCGCCGCCTGCTCGTCGGGCACGTCGCGCCAGTGGAACGCCTTGATCGGCCCCTTGTCCTCGATCCGAATGCGCAGCAGCTTGAGCTCGCGCACGTTCTGGCGCGCGTTGACGAAGCGGCGCACGCGCGGCTCCCAGCTCGCGAAGGCGGGGGCGAGCGTCGACTTCTTCTGCCCGGCGTGCAGCAGCTCGGCCCCGTGCGCGCCGGCATAGGCGATGCTGCCGACGCCGACGAGCCGGCGTGCCTCGGCGACCGGGCGACCGGACACGCAGGCGACGCAGCCGTAGCGGCGGCCGAGGCGGCTCAGCAGCAGCGAGACCTCCCCGCGCACGTGGGCCTCCTCGGGTCGGCGGACGATCGGCGCGAGCGTCCCGTCGATGTCGCAGAAGATCGCGGCCCGCTGGGGGTCCTCGGTCAGCGGGCGCAGGCTCTCCCGCAGCGACTCTGCCGTGGGCGCGGACACTCGACGTAGTATGCCTCGCGATGGCGTCCCGGCTGCCGAAGCTCGTCGTGATCGCCACCGTCGGCGGGGCGTTCAGCGGACTGTTCGGGGTCGGCGGCGGGACGGTGATCGTGCCGCTGCTGATCCTCTGGTTCGGCTACGGCGAGCGCGAGGCCACGGGGACGTCGTTGCTGGCGATCGTCGTGATCGCCGCGCTGGCGGCCTTCGCGCAGGGGACCTACGGCAACGTCCACGTCGGCGCGGGCATCCTGATCGGGATCCCGGCGGTGGCGGGGGTGGTCGCGGGAACTGCGCTCCAGCAGCGGATCCCGGAGCGCGCGGTGGCTGGGATCTTCGCCGTGCTGCTGGTCGTGTCGGCGGCGGTGCTGGTGTTCTGATGGACGCGCTCGACGTCACGGGACTGCTGGCGATCGGCTTCTGCGCCGGGATGCTCGGCGGCCTGGTCGGCGTCGGCGGCGGCGTGCTGTTCGTGCCCGGGCTGGTGATCTTCCTCGGCCTGACTCAGCTCGAGGCGCAGTCGACGTCGCTGCTGGCGATCGTCTTCGTCGCGCTCGTCGGCGCGTGGCGGCAGGGTCGCTACGGCAACCTGCGCGTACGCGACGGGCTGATCGTCGGCGTGCTCTCTCCGATCGGCGTGCTGGCCGGGACGGTGCTCGCGAACGCGGTCACCGAGCGGACCCTGGAGCTGTCGTTCGCCGCGGTTCAGCTGTTCTTCGCCTGGAGCCTCGCGCGGCGGGCGCTGCGCCCGCGCGATAGGTTGAGCGCGTGACCCTCCTCCAGATAGAGGCGCACGATCACGACGGCCTGGCCCATGTCGTCCTGACCGGTGAGTTGGACCTGTCGACGATCGACAAGGTCGAGCAGGCGCTCAGCCGCGTCGAGGGCGAGGGACCGGCGACCGTCGCGCTCGACCTCTCGCGCCTCACCTTCCTCGACTCCAGCGGCCTGCGCGTGATCGTCAGCGCCGACCAGCGCGCCCGGCGCGAGAACCGCCGCTTCGTCGTCGTTCGCGGTCCCGACACAGTGCAACGCGTCTTCTCGATCACCCGTCTCGACGAGCAGCTCGACCTCGTAGGCGACGTCTCCGAGCTGCTTGACGCCGACGCTCCGTCGCGGTAAGTTCGTGTCTGCAAGCCGGGGAGGGTTCCGGTCATTGCTCCCCCGAAGGAGGGAAGGGGAAGTGAAGAAGGCCTACGCAGCTGGTGCATCTGGACGCGGTCGCGGCGCCGAGCCGCGGTGTGAAAGACCGCCGATCTCGGGTGCGCCCGACAGCACGTAGACCGGCTGTGCCGTCGCGCCGCGACCCCGACTCTCGCCCGGGGATCAGGCGCCCATATTCGGCACAGGTGGAGCCGCCCTCGGCGCTGCTCCTTCACCGAAATTTCCTCACCTGGAGTACATAGGGCCCCGGCGCTGGCGCCGGGGCCCTATGGTTCCCCACCCGCGCCCGCCGTACTCTCGTATGACGGTCGCGTGAATGCCCGTTCCCTCCCCTGCGACCTCGGGAACAGGATAAGAACGCGACTTTACCCGTGATGCGCGGCGGCCGCAACCCGCTCGCCGCGGGGGGCGAGGTCGTCGGCTGCCGCGGGTGCGAGGGGGGTGAGCAGCTTGGCAAGCACCGCTACCGCCACCGCGACGGCCTCGCGGTCACGGCCCGTCACCTCGCTGCGCTCCCTCGCGACACGGGCCTCGAAGTCCTCGATCCGTGCGAACAGGGCGATCGCGTTGCGCGTGGCGCGGTGTAGGTCGAGCCGCTCGTAGTTCTCGGCGGTCTTTGCGACGGCGGTGTCGCACCAGCCGGCGAGCCGGCGGCGCAAGGCGTCGGAGCTGTCGATCTCGGCGGCAGCCGTCGTGCCGTCGAGATGTGTGGAGGCAAACTCGCGCAGGCCGGCCAGGAAGGACGCTGCGTAGCCGACGACGTCGTCTTCGCCCGCGAACCGCTTCTCCGGGGCCGCGGCGTGCAGCAGTGCGAAGCGGACGGCGTCTGCGCCGCGGGCCGCGATCTGGGCCGCGGGGTCGTTGGCGTCGGCGACCGGCGTCGCGCCGTTCGCAGAAGCGGTCGCCTTGCGCTTTGCGGCACGCAGCTTGAACGGGCCGGACGCGAGCACCGGTCCGGCAGGCTCGCCATCCGGCAGATCGAGAGCGCCGGCGTCGCGCAGCGCCTTCGCGACCGTTCGCAGGTCTAGCAACGCGGCGTCGGCGCCGCTGCTGACGACGGCCAACGCGGGCAGCGCGCCTGCCAGCTCGGCGCCGTGAGCGGCTGGATCGACGTCGGGCCCGGGCGGCGCCGCGCCGATCAGCGCGGCGAGCGCAGCGGCGAAACGCGGATGGAGCGTGCCCGGCGCGCGCCAGTCGTCGCCGGTCGCGAGCGGCATGTCGCCAGCGGCGTAGTGGACGGTCGGCGGGCCCTTGTCCTTCTTCGAGTCGACGCTCCAGCCGGCGGCGGCGAGCTTCGACAGGCTCTGCTCGAGCTCGTTGCCGGTGTCGCCGGGGTCGTCCACGTGCTCGAGCAGCCTGCGTTGGCCGGCGACGGCCGCGTCGCTCCAACCCTGCAGCTCGTCGAGTCGCCGCTCGCTCTCGGCGTGCAGGTTGCCGCTGCGCAGCCGCCAGCCCTCGCCGTCGCGCCGGTAGATCAGGTCGGCGGCGGCGAGCCGCTCGAGCAGCCACTGTCCCCAGCGCTCGACCAGCGCGTCGTCGACGGCGGGATCGAGCAGCACGTCGTCGCCCTGCGTGCGGCGGAAGCGCGCGTAGGCGTCGGCGATCGCTCGGCCGCGCATCGCGCCGAGATCGGGGTCGCCACCGGAGGTGGGACTTAGTGTGAGTACGTATCGGTCGCTTGGCACGTTGAGGTGACTGGTTGCCGGAAAGCCCGGCTCTGTGAGTGCGCCCGACGGGACTCGAACCCGTATCTGCGGCTTGAAAGGCCGCTGCTCTTAGATAGGCCGGATTGGGTATCCAGGCAACTCGAACGGTCCGTGAGGACATCCCGCCACCGACACGAGGCCGGCTTGAAGGCTGGCATTCGAGACCCAGGTAACCCCAGGGACTACCCATGTACCGATTGAGCTACGAACGCATGGTTGGTGCTGCCGAGAACTCCCTCCTGTTCCCTTCCCTCCGTGGGTTGACACTACCTAAGCGGCCACCGCCGAGTCAAGGGTCAAAAGCGACACGAAGTTGCGCAGGATCACCTTTCCCTCGGGCCGGAACTCGACGTGCGCCTGGAGCCCGTAGGTGGGCCGCTCGGCATGCCGGATCCCCTCGGTGTGACAGTGGTCGCCCCAGGCGATTCGGCGGAACCCCTCGGGCACGTCCATCAGCTGATAGCGGTGGCGCTCGAACAGCAGCGCGGGGCTCTCGAGGTCGTCGAACAAGGCGTCGTCGCGATCGACGTGGACAGGCGTCTTGCCGACCGCGTGCTTGCAGTCGCCGATGCCGACGCCGTGCGCCTTGCCGATCAGGTGCATCCCGCCGCAGATGCCGAGCAGCGGCGCCTCGGTGCGGCGGATCAGCTCGAGCTCGTTCTCATATACGTACGGCGTGGTCGACGGGACGTCGGTGCCGGTCAGCACCACGCCGTCGTAGGCGCCCTCGGCAGCCATGTCCGGCGAGAGCTCACCGAGCGAGACGATCGTCGTCTCCGCCCCGAGGCCTTCCAGACGGGCCGCCAGAACGTCCGTCGAAAGACTCCCGTTGTCGACGATCATGATCTTTGGCACTTGTGCTCCCCTCCCGAGCAACTGGTTTCCGTTTCCTATCCGGTGACCGGAGCTCCGGCCAGCGGTCTCTCCGCTCGATCGGTCGCGACCGTCCCGGTCGCGACCAGACGGGCGGTCCCCGTCATCTCCAACACTCTTGCCGCGCTGTCCCAGCGCACCTCGATCGCGCCGCCGGGCTGGCGCACCACGCCGTGGCGCAGCGGCTCGCCGAGCACCTGCTCGGCGGCGATCGCGGCGGCCGCGGCGCCCGTCGCGCAGCCGAGCACCGGCCCGACGCCGCGCTCCCAAGGCGTCACGGTCAGGCCGCCGTCGTCGTCACGCGAGGCGAACATCACGTTGGTCCCGCCCGGGCGCGCCGCGCAGAGCGCGGCGCCGGCGTCGTCGAGCTGCTCGCCGGTCGGTCGCGGCCCGAAGACGACGAGGTGCGGCGCGCCGATCAGCGTCTGCACCAGGCGGCGGTCCGCGTCGATCTCCACGACCGGGTCGGCCGGCACCGGCATCTCGGCGCGGAACGTCCAGGTCTCGCGGTCGAGCAGCACGTGCTGGGCGGTGCCGCCGCCGCTGGTGATCGTGACCGCCTCGCCCTCGCGCAGGTCGTCGCGCTCGGCGATCAGCGCCGACGCGGCGCGCGCGCCGTTGCCGCACCACTGCGCCTCCGATCCGTCGGCGTTGAAGACGCGCATGTGGTGCATCGCCTCGCCCGGCGTCCCGTCGATCACGATCAGGCCGTCGCCGCCGAGCCCGCGCGTGTCGTCGGCGATCCAGCTTGCCGTCGAGACCGCGCCCGGCTGCGCCTCGATCACCACGTACGCGTTGCCCTCGGCGTAGTACTTGCGGAACTCGAGCCGGTCGCCGTTCATGCCGGCGCTCCTCGGCCCAGCTTCGACCGTGTGCGCTCCAGCCAGCCGTCGAGACGGTCGAGCCCGGCGGCCAGCTGCGGTGTCGCGACCCCCAGTCGCAGGAAGCCCTCGCTCTCGTAGCAGACGCTCCCGGGCGCGAGCAGGACGCCGGTGTCGTGGACCAGCTCGGCGCAGAAGTCGAGCGTCGGCACGTCGTGGAGCAGCCGTGGGAAGAAGAGTCCGCCGGCCGGCGGCGCGCTCAGCTCGAAGTCCTCGGGATGGTTGGCGAGCCAGCGCGTCGCGAGCTCGGCGCCGCCCTCGGTCAGCGCCCAGGTCCGCTCGAGGATCGCGTCGCGGCGCTCGAGCGCCGCGAGCGCCCAGAGCTGGTCGCGCGAGCCGGGGTTGAGCGACGTGTACTTGCGGAACTGGCGCGCCTTGACGACCAGCTCCGGGTTCGCGACCAGCCAGCCGACCCGCAGCCCGGGCAGCGCGTACGACTTGCTCATCGAGCCGATCACGATCAGGTTGTCCTGGCCGTCCCAGGCCGACGGCGGATGCCCGGAGCGCATCTCGCGGAAGACCTCGTCGACGATCAGGTGGACGCCGAGCGGCGCGAGCCGCCGCGCGAGCTCGCGCAGATCCTCCGGCGGGACCGTCTGCCCGGTCGGGTTGTGCGGCACGTTGAGCAGCACCGCCTTGGTCCGCGGCCCGACGCTGTCCTCGATCGCGCCGAGGTCGATCGCGAAGTCGTCGCCGGCCGCGAGCTCGACGAAGCGGACGTTGGCGCCGGCGCCGCGGGCCAGCTCGTAGAGCGGCTGGTAGGCGGGCCAGAGGCAGACGACCTCGTCGCCGGGATCGAGCAGCAGGTTGTGCAGGATCAGCAGCGCCTCGATCGCGCCGACGGTGACCATCACGTTGTCGCGCTCGGCCGGCGGGTTGAGCGCGGCGATCGCGTCGCGTAGCTCTGGGTAGCCCGACGACGGCGTGTAGCCGACCTCCGAGCCGAGGTCCGGCCGTCCGCCGGCGAGCCGCTCCAGCTCGGCCGCCGTCATCGGCTCGGCGCCGCTCAGCGCGAGCATCAGCTCGCAGCTGAACTCGTACTCCTCGAAGAACTCCTCCTGGCGGAAGACGGCGAGCTTCATGCGACGGACTCCTCCGCGGTGGCGCCGGCGGCAGCCGCGCCGTTCGACGATGACGGGGCGACGCCGGATGCGGCATCCGCCGGGTCGGGATCGCGCGGGCGGGCGGCTGCGATCGCCGCCGGGTCGTAGTCGACCTCGACGACCTCGCCGCGCGCCGCCTCGGCGACGGCGGCCTCGGCGCGCTCGGTCGCCTGCTCCGGTGTGTCGCCGACGGCGACGACGCCCAGCACCTCGCGGTAGCCGTCCGGCGGCAGCCGGTAGACGTCGCCGTCCTGGGTCCAGCGGTTGACGGCGACGATGCCGGGCAGGTCGAGCAGCTCGTCGGCGCGCGAGATGTCGCGCACGACGCACGGCCGCTCGGGGAACCAGCTGCGGCTCGCCGCGCCGGCGCTCGCCCCGGCGGAGGTCGCGAGGCTCGCCGGCCGCCGCCCGCGCGCCAGCTCCAGCGTCAGCTCGAGCAGGTCGACGCCGGTCGCGAGCTTGACCACCTGGCGGATCGACCCACCGCCCATCCGCGCGCCGACCTCGAGCACGCGGATCCCGCGCGAGGTCAGCTTCATCTCGGCGTGAGTGATCCCGTCGGCGATCCCGAGCGCGGCGATCGCGGCGGCCGCGACGTCCTCCATCTTCTCGCGCAGGTCGTCGGCGATCGGCGCCGGGCAGGTGTGGCCGGTCTCGAGGAAGAACGGCTGCGACATCTCGCCCTTCCTGCAGACGGCGACGTGGGTCGTCTCGCCGCCCAGCGTCAGCGACTCGACGCTGAAGCCAGGACCATCGAGGTACTCCTCGACCAGCCAGCGACCGTCCATCTCGCGGATCGCAGCCGAGTGGTGGCCGCTCGCCGCGGCGTCGAACTGCGCGAACCAGCGGTCGAGCTCGTCCTCGCTGTCGAAGCGGACCGTGAACAGGCTGGCTACGCCGGTGCTCGGCTTCAGCACGCCGGGACAGCCGACGTCGCGCACGGCCTCCGGGATGTCGGCGAGCTTCGACACGACGCGGCGGCGGCCGATCGGCACGCCGTGCTGGTCGAAGCGGCGCATCATCAGCTGCTTGTCGCGGCAGACGGCGGCGGTCTCGGAGTCGATCCCCGGCACGCCGTGGCGCTCGACGAGCGCTGCCTGGGTGCGCAGGCAGGACTCGCTGCAGTTGACGACTCCCTCGACGTCGGCGAGGTGGGCGGTCGCGGCCAGCACCTCGACCGGGTCGGTCGGGTTGGCGGCGATCCGCTCGTCGACGCCGGTCGCGTC
>DASTKX010000008.1:0-24430 GCA_035715585.1 Thermoleophilaceae bacterium | reverse complement strand
CTGGTCGGCTTCGCCGCCGAGCATGGCGCCGGCGCGCTCGACCACGCGCGCGGCAAGCTCGAGCGCAAGCAGCTCGACGCCGTCGTGCTCAACGACGTCTCGCAGCCGGGGATCGGCTTCGACTCGACCGACAACGAGGTGACGGTCATCACCGCGGCCGGCGAGCAGCCCGTTCCGCGCGCTTCGAAGGTCGCCGTGGCGTCCGCCATACTCGACTGCGTCGAGTCGCTCAGGAAGACGGCAAGCGAGGTGAACCCGTGAGCGAGACGCCGGAGGAGCGCGGCGAGCGCGTATACGACCTCTACAAGCGCGGAAGCGAGTTGCTCGAGCGCGGAGACTTCGCCGCGGCCGCGATCCCGCTCGAGCGCGCCCGCCAGCTCGAGCCCGACAAGACCTCGATCCGCGAGGCGCTCGGCCGGGCCTACTTCCGCTCCGGCCGCTTCGGACCCGCCGCACGGGAGTTCGAGGCGGTCGTCGAGCGCGCCCCGGTCAACGACTTCGCCCACTTCTGCCTCGGCAAGGCGCTCGTCAAGACCGGCCGCCTCCGCGAGGCCCGCCGCCACGCGGTGCTGGCCGCCGGCATGCGCCCCGATCGGGCCGACTACTGCAATCTGCGCGACCGCCTCAGCGACGCTGCCTGACCGGGTGTGCAGGATTCCGGACGACGTACGTCCGGAATCCTGCACACCTCAGGGGCCGGCGTCGAGCCAGCCGCCGCCCTCGGGCGCCGGCTCGCGCTGAGCGCGCTGGAAGTCGCGCACCGCGACCGCGCCCTCGACGACGAGGCCGAGCAGGCGGTCGAGCGCCGTCTCGTCGAGCGAGGCCGCGGGCAGGTCGGCGTGGACCCAGACCTCCCGGGCCTGGGTGACGCCGAACCTGACCATGCGCGTCGAGCGGTTCCACCAGAGCAGCATCCACGGGTCGATCTGCTCGGGGTCGGTCAGCGCGTGCGCCTTGACGGTCAGCAGCCCGTCGGCGACTCGCAGCCCGACGTCCAGCGGCCAGCCGCCGGCCTGTTCGGCGGACAGCGTCAGGCCCCACTCGGCATGGGCGATTCGCCTGCGCTCGCCCGGCAGGGCCTGGATGTAGATGTCGATGACGTCGACCGCGGCGGGCATGTCCGGGGACAGTACGGGCCACGGCTTGCGAGCGTCCGTAGCCGTGCGGGAAGCCCGTCTATACTGATCCGCTGCTAGGACTTTCAGACGTACCGCGACCTCGGTCGCGCCTGGAGGTGGGCTTCGCAGCCCACCTTTTTTTCGACCTGATGCCGACCAACACAGACCAGCTCCACAGCGACATCGAGACCCGCCTGGCGGGTCCGCTGCCGCTTGTCGAGGTGCTCGCGTGCGAGCAGATCGGCAGCGAGCGGCTGCGACTGACGATCGACCATCCGGACGGGGTCACGCTGGCGCTCTGCGAGCAGGTCACGCACGAGCTGACCGAGCTGCTCTCCGACTACGGGCTCGAGGTCTCCTCGCCCGGTCCGGAGCGTCCGCTGGTCAAGCCCGACCACTTCCGCCGCTTCCTCGGCCGCCAGGCGCGCGTGCGCACTCGCGAGCCGCGTGACGGCCATCGCAACTTCACCGGCGAGCTCGTCGGCGCCTCGGACGACGAGGTGACCGTGGCCGCTGGAACGGGAGTAGTGACGATCCCGTACGCCGAGATCGCGCGCAGCCACCTCGTGGCCGGCGCCGGCGCAGCAAGCGATCGAACCGACGACACGGGGACTGGAGGCAACTGAGATGAGCAAGGAGATCGTCGAGGCGATCGGGGCGCTGGGCCAGGAGAAGGGCATCGCCACGGACACGCTGATGGACGCGCTCGCCGACGCGCTTCTCTCGGCCTACAAGAAGAGTCCCGGCTCGGCCAAGTACGCCCGCGTCGACATCGACCACGACAGTGGCGACTTCACCGTGTACGAGCTGATCCTGCCCCCCGAACTGGAGGAGCGGCTGCTCGCCGAGGCCGAGGAGGCCCAGGAGGAGCCCGAGATCGACCCCGAGACCGGCGAGCTGCGCGAGCCGGAGGAGCCGGAGCTCGATCCCGAGGTCCTGGCCGAGTACAGCGATCAGATCGAGGAGCGCGACGTCACGCCGAGCGACTTCGGCCGGATCGCCGCACAGACCGCCAAGCAGGTGATCCTGCAGCGCGTCCGCGAGGCCGAGCGCGACATGATGTTCGACGAGTACCAGGACCGCGTCGGCGAGCTGATCACCGGCCTCGTCCAGCAGTCGGACTCGCGCTACACGCTCGTCCAGCTGCGCGAGCGCGTCGAGGCGCTGCTGCCGCGCTCCGAGCAGGTGCCCGGCGAGCGCTACGACCACGGCGCGCGCGTCAAGGCGATCATCACCGACGTCTCGGCCCAGTCGAAGGGCCCGAGCATCATCGTGTCGCGCCGCTCGCCGGAGCTGATCCGGGCGCTGTTCGAGCTCGAGGTGCCGGAGATCGCCGACGGGCTGGTCGAGATCCAGAACGTCGCGCGCGAGCCCGGCTACCGCTCGAAGATCGCGGTCGTCTCACACACGAACGGCGTCGACCCGGTCGGCGCCTGCGTCGGCCCGCGCGGCTCGCGCGTGCGGATGGTTGTGTCCGAGCTGCGCGGCGAGAAGATCGACATCATCCCGTTCAACGAGGAGCCGGCCCGCTTCGTCGCCAAGGCGCTGTCGCCGGCGCGCGTGCGCGAGGTGCTCGTTGACGACGACGGCAAGCAGGCGACGGTGATCGTCCCGGACGACCAGCTCTCGCTGGCGATCGGCAAGGACGGCCTCAACGCCCGCCTCGCCGCCCGTCTCACCGGCTGGCGCGTCGACATCCGCTCGGAGACCGAGTTCGCCAACGAGGAGGACACGCTCGGCCTCGACGAGGAGGAGACCGCGGGCCGTTGCGCGGCGATCCTGTCGAACGGCAAGCGCTGTCCGAACGCCGCGATCCCGGGCTCGCGCTACTGCGGCCTGCCGGCGCACCATGCGTTGACCGACACCGACAACGACTACGTCACCGGCGAGCCGCCGGCCGAGGACGCTGTGGCCGAGGAGGCCGTGGCGGAGGACGCCGTGGCTGACGAGGCGACGGCCGAGCCCGCCGCGGACCAGCAGGCCTAACCCGAGGTATCGATGGCAAAGAAGCGCGTCCACGAAATAGCCAAGGAGAAGGGGATCCCCTCGAAAGAGGTGATCGCCAAGCTTCAGGCCGCCGGCCTGAACGTCAAGGCGGCTGCGTCGAGCGTCGACGAGGCCGACATCGAGCTGGCCTTCAGCGGCGGCAAGAAGGCGCCGGCCGAGGACGGACGCGGCAAGGGACGCGGCGGCCGGCCCTCGGGCACCGCGCGTCCCGGCAACGGCAAGCCGGCGGCCTCGACGCCGCCACCGGCAGCCAAGCCAACTCCGGCCAGCCCGCCGGCGCAAGCCGGTGGAGCGGGCGCCCAGCGCCCAGCCGCCCGTCCGACACGTGACGGAGGCGGAGCAGCGGCCGGCGGTCGCCGTCGCCGTGTCGTCATCGACTCGCAGGCCTCGCGCCGCGCGCCCGGGCCGCCGCCGCAGCAGCAGACCCCGCCGCGTCGTCGCGGCCGACGCCGCCGCACGCCGTGGGTCGAGCCGGACTTCAGCCAGCAGGAGGAGAAGCCGCAGGAGGACGTCGTCACCGAGATCAAGTCGGGCGCGACGGTCAAGGAGGTCTCCGAGTCGCTCGGCCTGGCCGCGCCCGAGGTGATCAAGAAGCTGATGGAGCTCGGCGAGATGGCGACGCTGACCCAGACTCTCTCCGACGAGGCGATCGAGATCCTCGCCGACAGCTTCGAGAAGAAGATCCAGATCGTCCGCGCGGCCGACGCGATCACCGACGACGTCGTCTTCGAGGACGACGACGCCGACCTGATCGAGCGCCCGCCGGTCGTGACCGTGATGGGCCACGTCGACCACGGCAAGACGTCGCTGCTCGACGCGATTCGCGAGGCCGAGGTCGCCGCGGGCGAGGCCGGCGGCATCACCCAGCACATCGGCGCGTACCAGGTCCACCACGGCGACCACACGATCACCTTCCTCGACACCCCGGGCCACGAGGCCTTCACCGCGATGCGTGCCCGCGGCGCGAGCGTCACCGACATCGCGGTCGTGGTCGTCGCGGCCGACGACGGCGTGATGCCCCAGACCGTCGAGGCGATCGACCACTCGAAGGCCGCCAAGGTGCCGATCGTCGTCGCGGTCAACAAGATCGACAAGGAGGGCGCGGACCCGCAGCGCGTCCGCGGCGAGCTCGCTCAGCATGAGCTGACGCCCGCCGACTGGGGCGGCGACACCGAGTTCGTCGACGTCTCCGCCAAGGCCCGTACGAACCTCGACGAGCTGCTCGAGACGCTGACGACGATCTCCGACATCCAGGAGCTGAAGGCCAACCCGAACACCGAGGCGTCCGGCGTCGTGATCGAGTCGCGCCTCGACCCCGGCCGTGGTCCCGTCGTGTCGGTGCTGATCTCGCGCGGCACGCTGAAGGTCGGCGACGCGATCGTCGCCGGCGAGCACCCCGGCCGCGCCCGCGCGATGCACGACTACCTCGGCGAGCGGATCAAGGCCGCGACGCCCGGCACCCCGGTCGAGATCCTCGGCTTCGACGGCGTTCCCGAGGCCGGCGAGCAGTTCCGCGTCGTCGGCAACGAGCGCGAGGCGCGGCGGATCGCCGGCGAGCGCGCCAACCGCCTCAAGACCGAGGCCCTGGCGCGCCGCGCCGGCGTCAAGGTCTCGCTCGAGGACGTCCTCGCGCGCGCCCAGAAGGGCGAGCTCAAGGAGCTGGCGCTGATCGTCAAGGCCGACGTCGCCGGATCGCTCGAGGCGCTCGCGGACGAGATCGCGAAGCTGCCGCAGGAGGAGGTCGCCGTCAACCTGATCCACACCGGCGTCGGCGGCATCAACGAGTCCGATGTCATGCTGGCCTCCGCCTCCAACGCCGTGATCATCGGCTTCAACGTCCGGCCGGTCGGCGACGCGCGCGCCGTCTCAGCACGCGAGGGCGTCGAGATCCGCGGCTACTCGGTGATCTACAAGGTCGTCGAGGAGCTGCGCGCCGCGATGGAGGGGCTGCTCGAGCCAGAGGACGTCGAGGAGACCGTCGGCACCGTCGAGATCCGCGCGACCTTCAAGGCTTCGAAGGTCGGCACGATCGCCGGCTCGATGGTCACCGACGGATCGGTGCGCCGCGGCGCGACGGTCCGCCTGGTCCGCGACGGCACGATCGTCTACGACGGCCGGATCGGCTCGCTGCGCCGCTTCAAGGAGGACGTCCGTGAGGTCACGACCGGTATGGAGTGCGGCATCGTGCTCGAGAACTTCGCGGACGTCAAGGAGGGCGACGTGCTCGAGGTGTACGAGACCCGGCAGGTCGAGAAGACCCTCCAGTAGGCACTGGGGCCGCTAGGATGCCCGCGGACCGCATGCGGCGCGTGAACGAGGCCTTGAGGGAGGTCCTTTCCGCCCGAATCGCTGGGGGACTCAAAGACCCCCGCGTTGGATTCGTCACTGTGACAGCCGTCGACACGAGCCCAGACCTTCGCCACGCGCGCGTCTACGTCAGCGTGCTCGGCGACGAGGACGAGCGTGCCGAGACGATGGAGGGTCTCGAGTCCTCGCGCGGCTTCCTGCAGGCCGGCATCGCGCGCGAGCTGCGGATCAAGCACACGCCGGCGCTCGTCTTCGAGCGCGACGAGGCGCTCGAGCGCGGAATGCGGATCTCGCAGCTGCTCGACGAGGTCGACGAGGAGTCACGGGAATCGTGAGCGGCGTGGGCACCGAGCTCGACCAGGTGGTCGAGGAACTGCGCGGCGCCGACAAGTTCCTCCTGACGACGCATGAGAACCCCGACGGCGACGCGCTCGGGTCGCTGCTCGGGATGCACGGCGTGCTGACCCAGCTCGGCAAGGACGCGCTGATGTATCTGTCGCCGGACGAGTTCCCGCTGCCGCACGAGTACCGCGACATGGAGAACCGCGACATCGTCGGCGCGCCGCCGGCGGACATGGACGAGCGAGTGGCGGTCTTCCTCGACTGCGGCAACATCGACCGGATGCCGGTCGACTTCCTGCAGCGCGAGGGCATCCACATCCTCAACATCGACCACCACCACGACAACACGCGCTTCGGCACGGCGAACCTCGTCGACCCGCGCGCGTCGTGCACGGCCGAGATCGTCTGGCGGCTCGTCAAGGAGCTCGGCGCCGAGCTGACGACCGAGATCGCGCGCGCCCTCTACGTCGGGTTGATCACCGACACCGGCCGCTTCATGTACGAGAACACCACCGCCGAGGCGCACACGATGGCCGCCGAGCTGATCGAGGCCGGCGTGCAGCCGCACGTCCTCTACAGCCGGATCTACGAGTCGCTGCCGCTGGAGCGGATCACGCTGTTGCAGCGCGCGCTGTCGACGATCCGCCGCTTCGACGACGGCACGGTCACGATGCTCCAGCTGACCGTCGCGGACTTCGAGCAGACCGGCGCCGTCGAGAACGACTCCGAGGGCATCATCGACCACGCGCGCGCCGTCGAGGGAACGGCCGTCGCGGTGCTGGTGCGCGAGCTGACCGGCGAGCGGGCCGGCAAGCGCAAGGTCTCGCTGCGCGCGACCGACGGCCGCGTCGACGTCTCGGAGATCGCCCGCAGCTTCGGCGGCGGTGGACACCGGCAGGCCGCCGGCGCGACGACCGAGCTGGACATCGACGCGCTGACCGAGGCGATCCGCGAGCGCGTGCGCAACCAGCTCGCCAGCTGACCACGCCGTCATGAGGCCCGTTAGCGGGGTGATCCTCTATCCCAAGCCGGCGGGAATCACCTCGCACGACTGCGTCGCCCGCATGCGGCGCACGCTGCCGCGCAAGACGAAGGTCGGTCACGCGGGCACGCTCGACCCGTTCGCCACCGGCCTGCTGCTGGTGCTCGTCGGACGGATGACGCGCGCCCAGCGCTGGTTGCTGCCGTTGCCGAAGACCTATGTCGCGACCGCAAAGCTCGGCTGGCGCTCCGACACCGGCGACCGTGACGGCGTGCTGGAGGAGACCGGCAACGTGCCGGCGGATCCTCAGATCGCGACCGGCGAGCTGATGCAGCGCCCGCCGGCCTACAGCGCCGTCCGGGTCGACGGCGAGCGTCTCTACGAGAAGGCCCGTCGCGGCGAGCCCGTCGAGGGCGAGCCGCGCCCGGTGACGGTCTACCGAGCCGAGCGGCTCTGGCACGCGGGCGACCGCGCGGCGTTCGAGATCGAGTGCTCGTCGGGAACCTACGTCCGCCAGCTCGTCGCCGACCTCGGCGACGCCTACTGCGAGGAGCTCGAACGGTCGGCGATCGGCGAGTTCAAGTTGGCCGACGCCGACCCCGAGCGGATCGTGGCGCCCAACGACGCGCTCGCGTTCATGCCCGAGCGACCGCTCGACGCCGCCGAGGCGAAGGCCGTCGCCAACGGCATTCGCGTCCCCGCTCTGGACGCCGAAGACGGATCGACGCTACGGCTGACCCACGCCGGCGAGGTCGTCGCGATCGCCGAGCCGCGTGGCCATGAGCTGCAACCCGTCGTAGTGTTCGGTCCATGAAGGTCACCTCGCTGGCGGACATGCCGCGTCTGGGCCCGGGCGACGGTGGCGGGCGAAAGGTCGCGATCGGCACCTTCGACGGCGTCCACGTCGGACACCGCGAGGTGATCCGCGGCGCCGACACCGTCCTCACCTTCGACCCGCACCCGGTCTCGGTCATCCACCCCGAGGCCGCGCCGAAGCTGCTGGCGCCGTTCTCGATCAAGCGCGACCTGATCGCCGGGCTCGGCGTCGAGGAGCTGGTCGTGATCCCGTTCGACAAGGAGTTCGCCTCGCGCAGCGCCGAGCAGTTCGTCGACGACGTCCTGGTCGGCCAGCTCGGGGCCGCGACCGTCTCGGTCGGCGAGAACTTCCGCTTCGGCCGCGGCGCCAAGGGCACGCCGGAGTTTCTCGCCGCCGACAGCCGCTTCGACACGCGCGTCGTGCCGCTCGTCGAGGCGGCGGGGGAGACAGCCTCGTCGAGCCATATCCGCGGCCTCGTCGCCGCCGGCGACGTTCGCACCGCCTCCGAGTTCCTCGGCGGCCCGTTCCTGGTCGAGGGCGAGGTCGTCTCCGGCGACCAGCGTGGCCGCGAGCTCGGAATGCCCACGGCCAACCTCGTCCCCGACGACGCGCTCGTCTGCCCGAGCAACGGCGTCTACGCCGCCTGGGCGCACGGCCATCCCGCCGCCGTCAACGTCGGCGTCCGCCCGACCTTCGACACCGGCCGCGGCCTGCTCATCGAGGCCTACCTGATCGGCTTCGACGACGACCTCTACGGCCAGACGCTCCGCATCGCCTTCATCGACCGCATGCGCGGCGAGAAGCGCTTCGACTCCGTCGACGCGCTCGTCGAGCAGATGCAGGCCGACGTCCGCCAGGCCGAGCAGATCTGCGCCGCCACCAGTTACTGAGGGCTAGCTCTGCGCAACAGGAGCGTCCCGACCTTCGAGGCCATCGCTGCGCAAACCACGCCGAGTGGGTGGTACGGGACTCAGCGTTGGCCGCCGCGGGTGGCGACGATTTTGCGTCTGGGGCGGAGCTTGCGAGCACCCAGACCAAAATCGGAGACAGGACCCGCGGGCAGCAACCCCACATCCCTAGCCCGAACAACCACCACCCCTGCTATCTTCCCCGGCCGCATATGACTCTCACCGTTGAGCAGAAGCAGGAGATCGTCTCCAAGCACGGCAAGGACGCCGCCGACACCGGCTCCGCCGAGGTCCAGGTCGCGCTGCTCACAGCGCGCGTCAACGAGCTCACCGAGCACCTGCGCACGCACAAGAAGGACCACCACAGCCGCCGCGGGCTGCTGATGCTGGTCGGCAAGCGTCGTCGCCTGCTCAACTACCTCCAGCGCACCGATCTCGATCGCTACCGCGCGCTGATCAAGGAGCTCGGCCTCCGCCGATGATCGAGGCCGGGGCAGCTGCCCCCGACTTCTCGCTGTCCAACCAGGACGGCGACACCGTCTCGCTGAAGGACCTCGAGGGGCAGTACAGCGTCCTCGTCTTCTACCCGCTCGACTTCAGCCCGATCTGCACCGATCAGCTCAGCGTGTACCAGGAGGTACTGCCGGAGCTGGAGGCCAGGGGCGCCAAGCTCTACGGCATCTCGGTCGACTCCGCCTTTGCGCACAAGGCGTTCCAGGACCATCTCGGGACGTCGATTCCGTTGCTCGCCGACTTCCAGCCGAAGGGAGAGGTCGCCAAGGCCTACGGCGTCTACATCGACGAGCGTGGCCACAACCAGCGCGCGCTAGTGCTGATCGGCCCCGATCTGGCCGTGCTGTGGGCGCACCAGTCGCCGACGCCGCTGGAGATTCCCGGCGCCAACCTGATCTTCGACGCGCTTGACGCCGTCGCCGTCTGACGAGGGCTTTGGCTCCAGTCCGATCCCCCCGGCAGGGGAGGACGACCATGTGCTCGGCGACGCTGGGCCGCTTGTCTTCGAGTACGCCGACCTCGAGTGCCCCTACTGCGCCAAGGCGAACCTGCTGTTGACGGGGCTTCCCGTACAGCGGGTCTTCCGCCACTTCCCGATCGTCTCGAAGCACTCGCGCGCACGGGTGCTTGCGCACGCGCTCGAGGCCGCTGGCATGCAGGGGCGGTTCTGGGAGATGCACGGGTCGCTGCTCGCCGACCAGGGGCACCTCGACGATCCGCACCTCTGGGAGCGCTGCGAGCAGCTCGGCCTCGACGTGACGCGTTTCGACGCCGATCGGCGCTCCGGCGCGGTCGCGGAGCGCGTCGAGCGTGACTTCCGCTCCGGCGTGCGCGCCGGCGTGATGACCACGCCGACGTTGTTCGTCGACGGCGTTGCGCATCCGGGCGTCCCCGGGGCGGAGCTGATTGCCCAGCTCGGCGGATGAGAAGAGGGGCCGCTGCTACGCTGCGCGGGACTCCTATCGAGAAGTCATTGAAGCGAGCCGCCAACCGGAGGCGGCATTGAAAGGAACATATGAGTGATGTAACCCGGGTCTCAGTTGAGGTCGGCGGCGCCGAGATCAGCTTTGAGACCGGCAAGCTTGCCAAGCAGGCGAGCGGTTCTGTCGTAGTGCGCAGTGGGGACACGATGGTCCTCGGCACCGCGACCGCAGGAAATCTCCGTGACGTCGACTTCCTACCGCTGACGGTGGATGTCGAGGAGCGGATGTACGCCGCGGGCAAGATCCCCGGCAGCTTCTTCAAGCGCGAGGGTCGCTCCGGCGAGAAGGGCACCCTGACGGCGCGGATGATCGACCGTCCGATCCGCCCGCTCTTCCCGAAGGGTTGGCGGCGCGAGACGCAGCTCGTCTCGATCCCGATGTCGATCGACCACGTCCACCCGTACGACATCCTCGCGATGAACGGCGCCAGCGCCGCTCTGATGGTGTCCGACATCCCGTTCCCGCAGCCCGTCGGCGCGGTGCGGATCGGTCAGGACGAGGACGGCAACTTCGTCGTCAACCCCGAGGAGGAGTGGCTGCTCGAGACGCCGCTCGACCTCGTCGTCTCGGGCACCGAGGACGCGATCCTGATGGTCGAGGCCGGCGCCAACGAGATCTCCGAGGCGGCGATCCTCGACGCGCTCGACATCGCCCACGGCGAGATCAAGAAGATCTGTGCCGCGCAGCGCGAGCTGGCCGAGAAGGCCGGCAAGCCGAAGTCCGAGGTCGAGGTCCCGAAGGTCGACGAGTCGATCTTCGCGAAGCTGACCGAGCAGTTCGGAGCGAAGCTCTCCGAGGCGACGTCGGTGATCGACAAGCTGGCGCGTCAGGACGCGACCAAGGCCGTCGAGACCGAGGCGCTCGAGGAGCTCGCCGGCGAGCCGTCGGACCCCGAGTACAGCGCCCGCCTCGCGGCGGCGCAGATGGCGTTCGACAAGCTCGAGAAGGAGACGATCCGCAAGCGGATCGCTGTCGACAAGAAGCGCCCCGACGGCCGTGCCGCCGACGAGATCCGCGCGATCTCGATCGACGTCGGCGTCGCCCCGCGCACCCACGGCTCGGCCGTGTTCACGCGCGGTCAGACGCAGGCGTTCTCGGTTGCGGCGCTCGGCACGACGCGTGACGAGATGCGTCTCGACACGCTCGGTCTCGAGACGACCAAGCGCTACTTC
The DNA here is from genome assembly GCA_035715585.1 of Thermoleophilaceae bacterium. Lineage (GTDB taxonomy): Bacteria > Actinomycetota > Thermoleophilia > Solirubrobacterales > Thermoleophilaceae > JAAYBF01. Next base: position 13,281 of record DASTKX010000008.1, on the reverse strand, counting down.
CACCACTACAACTTCCCGCCCTTCTCGGTCGGGGAGGCCGGCTTCATGCGCGGTCCGAAGCGGCGTGACATCGGTCACGGCGCGCTCGCCGAGCGTGCGCTGGTGCCGGTCGTGCCGGATCCCGAGGACTTCCCGTACACGATTCGCGTCGTGTCGGACATCTTCGAGTCCAACGGCTCGTCCTCGATGGCGTCGGTCTGCGGATCGTCGCTGGCGTTGATGGACGCGGGCGTGCAGATCAAGGCGCCGGTCGCCGGTATCGCGATGGGCCTGATCAAGGAGGGCGACGACTACATCGTGCTCTCCGACATCGCGGGCGTCGAGGACCACCTCGGTGACATGGACTTCAAGGTCGCCGGAACGTCCGAGGGCATCACCGCCCTGCAGATGGACATCAAGATCACGGGCGTCACCTTCGACATCCTGCGCGACGCGCTCGCCCAGGCCAAGGTCGGACGGACGCACATCCTCGGCAAGATGGCCGAGGCGATCCAGGGCCCGCGCGACGAGCTCTCGAAGCACGCTCCGTCGATCGGTCAGATCCAGATCGACACCGAGAAGATCGGCATGGTCATCGGCAAGGGTGGCGAGACGATTCGCTCGCTGTCCGAGGAGTTCGACGCCCAGATCGACATCGACGACGACGGCACCGTGCGTGTCTTCGCCTCGAACGGCGAGCAGGGCGACGCGCTGGTCGACCGGATCCGCTCGATGACCAAGGACGTCGAGGTCGGCGACGAGTTCACCGGCAAGGTCGTCAAGACGACCACGTTCGGCGCCTTCATCGAGCTGACGAAGGGCAACGACGGCCTGCTGCACATCAGCAACGTCAAGCCCGGCGAGCGCGTCGACGCCGTCGAGGACGTGCTCGAGCGCGGCCAGGAGATCGAGGTCCGCGTGGTCGAGGTCGACCGCGAGCGCGGTCGCGTCGGTCTGCGTCGCGCCGACGATCCGGACATCGCCGGCAAGAGCGCCGAGGAGCTGGCCGGCGTCGGCACCGGTGACAAGGGCGGACGCCCGAGCGGAGGCGGCGGAGGCCGCGGCCGCGGTGGCGACCGTGGCGGACGTCGCCGTGACAACGGCGGTGGCGACCACCGAAGGGACTCGCGCTGAGCGTCGACGACGCCCAGCTGACCACGCTCCCGTCCGGCGTTCGCGTCGTGACGGAGGGCGTCGGCTCAGTGCGTTCCATAGCCCTCGGGCTGTGGATCCGCACCGGATCGCGTGACGAGAGCCCCGCGCAGGCGGGGCTCTCGCACTTCCTCGAGCACCTGCTGTTCAAGGGGACCGACCGCTTCAGCTCGCGCGAGATCGACGAGACGTTCGACTCGCTCGGCGCCGAGGTCAACGCCGGCACCGGCAAGGAGACCACCTCGGTCTACTCGCGCTTCCTCGACCGTCATCTCGACCAGGCGTTCGACGTCCTGTCGGACATGGTGCTGCACCCGACTTACCCCGACATCGACTCCGAGCGTGACGTCGTGATCGAGGAGATCGCGATGTACGAGGACGAGCCGCAGGACAAGGTCCACGACGTGCTCTCGACCGCCGTCTTCGGCGACCACCCGCTCGGACGGCCGATCATCGGCCGCGCCGACGTGGTCTCGTCGGTCCCGATTCCCGAGATCGCCGCCTTCCACGACGAGCGCTACGTCGGCGGCAACCTCGTGCTGGCCGCGGCCGGCAACGTCGATCACGAGCGGCTCGTCGAGCTGGCTCAGGAGAAGCTCGACTGCCGCGCCGAGCCCGGAGTCGACGGTCCCGCCGAGGCAGCGCCGGCGGAGGTCAACCCACGCCGCTGCTTCCACGTCAAGGAGACCGAGCAGTATCACCTCTGCGTCGGCGGGCCCGGAATCTCACGCGGCGACGACCGCCGTTTTGCGCTCAGGATCCTCGACACCGTCCTCGGCGGCTCGACCTCTTCACGGCTGTTCCAGGAGGTGCGCGAGAAGCGCGGCCTCGCCTACGCCGTCTACTCCTACGCCAGCCAGTTCGTCGACAGCGGCCAGATCGGCATCTACGTCGGCACCCGGCCCGACAACGTCGGCGAGGCGATGGAGATCATCGGCCGCGAGCTGACCCGCGTCGCCGCCGACGGCATCACCGCCGAGGAGCTCGAGCGCGCCCGCGAGAACGTCAAGGGTCGCACGACGCTGTCGATGGAGTCGACGCTCGCCCGCATGAACCGGCTCGGCAGCTCCGTGCTGATGGGCCTGCCGGTGCTGACGCTCGACGAGATCCTCGCGGCGCTCGACGCCGTGACGCTCGACGACGTCGCAACGCTCGCCGCCGAGCTCTACGCCCCAGAGCGGCTGTCCGCCGCCGGAGTGGGGGCGAGCGAGGACGCCTTCCGCGCCGCACTGGCGCCCGTCAGCGAGGCTCTCGCGGCGTGATCCGGGTCGCCGTCTCCGGCGCCGCCGGGACGATGGGGGAGGAGGTCTGCCGCGCGGTCGACGGCGCAGACGACATGGAGCTGACCGGCCGCGCCGATCCAGCCCTCGACACCACACTCGCCGACGTCCTCCCGAAAGCCGACGTCGTTGTCGACTTCACCCGGCCCGACACCGCGCTCGACAACGCCCGCCAGTGCCTCGAGGCCGGCGTCCACTGCGTCATGGGAACCACCGGCGCCGACTTCAACCAGCTCGCCGGCGTCGGCAGCGCCAACCTCTTCGTCGCCCCGAACTTCGCGATCGGCGCCGTCCTGATGATGGAGGCCGCCAAGCTGATCGCACCCCACATGCCCGAGTGCGAGATCGTCGAGCTCCACCACGACCGCAAGCTCGACGCTCCCTCCGGCACCGCCGCCCGCACAGCAGACCTAATCGCCGAAGCCGGCGGCAACGTCCACCAGCCAATCCACTCGATCCGCCTACCCGGCCTAGTAGCCCACCAGGAGATCGTCTTCGGCGGCCTCGGTCAGACCCTCTCCATCCGCCACGACTCCATCTCCCGCGAGTCCTTCATGCCGGGTGTGTTGCTCGCAGTCCGGCGGGTGGGGGAGCTGGATCATTCGCCCGCATTTGGGCTCGAGCAGTTCTTGTTCTGAGGGATCGGGGCGCGCTTCCCGCGGGTCCTGTCTCCGATTTTGGTTCACGTGCTCGTTCCTGCGCGCGCGAACGCAAAATGCGTCGCCACCCGCGGGGGCACAACGTCGGTCCCTGTACAACGGGATGGAGCGGGGTCGGGAGCGCAAAGGCCTCGAAGGTCGGAACGCTTTTCGCTCTACAGCAGAGCGTTCCGACCTTCGAGGCCTTCTTTGCTCAAACGCCGCCGAGTGGGTGGTACGGGACCCAGCGTTGGCCGCCGCGGGTGGCGACGATTTTGCGTCTGGGGCGGAGCTTGCGAGCACCCAGACCAAAATCGGAGACAGGACCCGCGGGCAGCAACCCCCGATCCCTAGCCCGAAGAACCCCGGCCTACGCCGCGTCAGCCGTGTCTTTGCGCAGCGCGCGCGGCACGACGAAGCGAATTCCAGAGCGCTCGTCGTCGATCGAGCAGGTCTTGTTGTCGATCAGGCCGATCCGCTTGGCGACCGGCACGATCTGCATCTGGTTGACGTAGCGCTCGTGGCCGCGCTTGCGGGTGATCACCCAGAGGTAGCCCGAGTCCTTGATCCGGGCGCGGTAGCGGACGAGCGTCTCCTTGGCCTCGTCGAGCGAGTCGACGAGCACGATCGCGCCGTCGAGCTCGCCGGCGCGGACGAGGCCGCGACCGATAGCGGCCTTGACGCCGTCACGGAGACCGGGTCCGACATCGCCGATGACCTCGATCCGCTCGCCCTCCTTGACGCCGAGCTTCTGGACGGTGCTGCGGTGGCTGTAGTCGCGCTCAGGCATTTTCGACCGTCCATTGTGACATTTCCGACAGACGGTCTGACCAGTCTGCAAGCGCCATGCCGTTCAAAGGCGGGCACGGTAAGGTGGCCTGCGTGACGTTCTCGGGCATCCTCACCGCGATGGTGACGCCATTCGACGCGGATGGCTCGCTGGCGGAAGAACCGACCGCGAACCTCGTCCGCCATCTGCTGGCGAACGGATCCGACGGCGTGGTCCTGACCGGTACGACCGGTGAGGCGTCGACGCTCAGCGACGACGAGAAGGCGCGTGTCTGGGACATCGGCCTCGAAGTCTCGCGCGCCGAGCGCCGCGATGCGCCGGTAATCGCGGGAACCGGCTCGAACGACACGCGGCACGCCGTCGAGCTGACCGCCCGTGCGGCTGCTGCCGGCGTCGATGCGGCACTGGTCGTCGCGCCGTACTACAACCGCCCGAACCGCCAGGGCCTGCTGGCGCACTTCAGGGCCGTCGCCAACGCCACCGACCTGCCGATCGTCCTCTACAACATCCCCGCGCGCAGCGGCGTCGACATGCCGAACGACCTCCTGGCCGAGCTCGGCCAGATCGAGAACATCGTTGCCGTCAAGCAGGCCCGTGCCGAGGACCTGGCGCCGATCGACGGGCTCGACCTGCTCGCGGGCAACGACGACATGTTGGCCGACTTGCTCGACATGGGCGGGACCGGCGGCATCCTCGTGGCGTCGCACCTGGCCGGCGGCGAGATGCGACGGATGGTCGACGAGCCGGCGGAGCGCCACGCGATCGAGGCGCGCCTGACTCCGCTCTACGACGCGCTGTCCGTCGCGCCGGCCTGCATCGCCGTCAAGGCGGCTTTGAACCTGCTCGGCCACGACGTCGGCGGGGTGCGGCTGCCGATGGTCGAGGCGTCATCCGAAGAGCTCGCGGTCGTCCGCGGCGCCCTGGAGGCCCAAGGCCTCCTGGAGAAGGTGGGCTAGCACTTGTCAGGGAAGCTGCGCGTCCTCCCGCTCGGCGGGCTGGGAGAGATCGGCAAGAACATGACCGTCCTCGAGTACGAGGGCAAGATCGTCGTCGTCGACGTCGGCCTGCGCTTCCCGGCGCCGGACCAGCTCGGCATCGACTTGGTGCTGCCGGACTTCGCCTACCTGCGCGATCGCGTCGACGACATCGAGGCGATCTTCATCACCCACGGCCACGAGGACCACATCGGCGCGCTGCCCTACGTGCTGCGCGAGCTCGACATCGCGCCGCCGATCTACGGCGGGCCGCTGACGATGGCGATGGCGCGCTCGAAGCTCGACGAGCACAAGCTCAAGGACGTGACGGTCGAGTACATGCGCCCCGGCGACGTGCGCAAGGCCGGGCCGTTCGAGGTCGAGGCGGTCAAGCTCGCGCACTCGATCCCCGACATGTACGCCTACGCGCTGACCTGCGACGTCGGCACGACGCTGCTGACCGGCGACTACAAGTTCGACCAGACCCCGGTCGACGGCGAGCCGGCCGACATCGCGCGGCTCGCCGAGCTGGGCAGCGAGGGGATCCTGCTGCTGTGCGGCGACTCGACCAATGCCGACCGCAGCGGCTGGTCGCTGTCGGAGTCGCTCGTCGGGCCGAAGCTCGAGGAGACCTTCGCGCGCTGCGAGGGGCGGATCGTCGTGACCTCGTTCGCCTCGAACATCCACCGCGTCCAGCAGGTCGTCGACGCCGCCGAGGTCCTCGGGCGCAAGGTCGCGCTAGTCGGCCGCTCGATGCGCAAGAACGTCAACATCGGCAGCCAGTTGGGCCACATCCACATTCCCGACGGCATGCTCGTCGAGCCGCGCGAGATCGAGGACTTCCCCGACCACAAGCTGATCATCCTCTCGACCGGCAGCCAGGGCGAGCCGCTGTCGGCGCTGCGCCGGATGGCCCACGGCGACCACCAGCACGTCAAGCTGCACGAGGGCGACACCGTCGTCTTCTCGGCGACGCCGGTGCCCGGCAACGAGCGCGCGGTCAACGACACGATCGACCGGCTGTTCCACATCGGCGCCGACGTCGTGACCCCGCGCGAGGCGCCGATCCACGCCTCCGGGCACGGCTACGCGGAGGAGATCAAGCTGATGCTCAATCTCACCAATCCGCAGTACGTGATGCCGGTCCACGGCGACTACAAGCGGATCAAGCTGCACGGCGAGCTCGCAGAAGCGGTCGGGATCGAGCCCGAGGCGATCTTCAGCGGCGACAACGGCCTGCCGCTCGAGATCGACGCCGACGGCGCCGCGTTCGGCGAGCCGGAGCAGGCCGGGATGATCTTCGTCGACGGCTTGGAGGTCGGCGACATCGAGGACGTCGCGCTGCGCGACCGGCGGATGCTCTCCGCCGACGGGATCTTCATCGTCGTCGCGACGGTCTCCGAGCAGAGCGGCCGCTCGGTCGCCGAGCCGGAGATCATCTTCCGCGGCGTGCCGTTCGTCGACGAGGACGACCAGTTCATGGTCGACCTGCGCGGCTCGGTGATCGGATCGCTCGCGCGCAGCGCGCAGGACGACATCCGCGAGATCGACCTGATCCAGACGCGCCTCCATGACGACGTCGCGGCCTTCGTCTACAAGAAGCTCAAGCGCCGGCCGATGGTCCTGCCGGTCGTAGTAGAGGTCTAGTCAGCTCGGAAGGAGACTCCGTCGAGTGAGACGGCGCCGGCTGGAACGTCGACGTCGCCGTCGGCTTGCACGTCGATGCCTACGAAGTGGGCGTCGCCAGCGGGGCGGTAGCCCGTCGGGAGCGTGAACGCGATGCCGGGGCCGCCGGTGACGGTTCCCTGGAGCCAGACCATTCCGGCGGCCTTCCAGAAGCCGGGGGCGAGGTCGGCGCCGCCGTTCGCCGAGAAGCCAGCGCTGAAGGGGGTCTCGCCGGTCGTGCCGACGAGACGGACCGGCTCGGCGGCGAGGGCATAGTCCTTGGCGGCGACGCCGCCGAGCGCGGCGGCGTCTGGGACCTGGCCGAGCTTGGCCATGTTGACGTTGTCGCCAGTGAGGGTGGCCTTGGCGACGTCGCGGCCCTTGATCGTGCCGTTGCGGATGTCGATGTCGCGAACGTCGTTGTTGCGCAGGTCGCGCGAGTAGACGCTGTTGTCGCGGACGTCCTTGCTGCGGATCGTGTTGTCGGCGATCTCGCGGCTGTCGATCGAGCCTGTGGCGAGGCCGTAGGAGACGCCTCCGAGCGCCACGAAGAGGGCGATGCAGGCGATGACGAGGGCGGGTGACGGGCGGAGGGCGGCGATGCGCTTCACGGCTGGGCGACTCCCTTGACGGGGGTGGGTTGACTGCTCTCGCGGTCCTCAACACGATCTGGACCGGATCGGAGCGCCGCCGGCAGCCGGACCTCGAACAGCGCGCCGCCGCCGTCGGCGTCGCGCACGGTGGCCGTGCCGCCGTGCGCCTCGGCGACGGCGCGGACGATCGCGAGGCCGAGGCCGGTGCCGCGAACCGCCGAGCGGTCGCCCTCGCTGCGCGCGAACCGCTCGAAGACGCGCTCGCGGCGGTCCCGCGGGACGCCGGGACCGCGGTCGGCGACCTCCAGCACGACGTGGTCGCCGCCTGTGCCCCCGGAGGGGGTGTCTCGGCGCACCGACGCCACGACCGGGGTGCCGGCCGGGGTGTGCAGGAACGCGTTCTCGATCAGGTTGAGCGCGAGCCGGTGCAGATCGTCACGGGCGCCCTCGACGACGACCTGGTCCGCCGCGTCTGGCAGATCGAGCGTCAGCGGGTGATCGCCGCCTACCGGCTCCGCCTCGCGGGCGGCCTCGCGGACGATCTCGCCGAGGTCGAGCGCTCGCGGCCGCTCGCGGCGGTCGGCGTCGGCTCGCGCGAGCAGCAGGAGGTCGCCGACCAGCCGTCGCATTCGCTGCGACGAGCGCAGCGCCGAGCCGGCGATCGCCGCCGCGTCGGCGCCGTCGCGCGGCCCGCCCGGCCGGTCGAGCTCGTCCTGCAGCAGCTCGAGGTTGGCGAGGATGCTCGTCAGCGGCGTGCGCAGCTCGTGCGAGGCGTCGGCGACGAACTCGCGCTGGCGCTCGAGCGCCGCGTCGCTCTCGCTGCGCGCGGCGGCCAGCTCGGCGAGCATCTCGCTGAGCGTCGTCGAGAGCTCCGCGACCTCGTCGTTGGCGGCCGGGCGCGGCAGAGCGGTGCGGGCGGGATCGCGCGTGCGGGCGACCTCGCGCGCCGCCTTGGTGAGGCCGGAGATCGGCCGCATAGCGCGGCGGGCGACCCAGAATCCGGCGAGGAACGCGAACAGCGTCCCGATCACCACTCCGAGCAGCAGGAAGAAGCGGACGCGGTCGATCGTCGCGTTGAGGTTGTCGGTCGGCTTGCCGTACTGGATCGCGGCGACCGCGCCGTCGAATGGGCGCGGCGTCGCGTCGAATCCGTCAGTCGTGAACGACCGGACGAGCAGCGAGCGCCCGATCACGCGGTAGCGGCCGACGTCGCGGATCCCCTCGTAGAGGGGCCCGAGGCCCGGGCTTCCCGGCAGGCGGTAGACCTTGCCGGCGACCCGGTCCCAGACGCGCAGCACGGCTCCGCCGGCAGCGGCGGCGCTGAACTGGTTGACGTCGATCTCCGAGCGGACGCCGTCGACCTGGAACTGGCTCTGCAGATCCGCGGCGGCCGCGCGCAGCTCGCTGTCGAAGCTCGACTGCAGCTTGCGCTCGGTGAAGCCGCCGACGACCAGCGCGAACGCGAGCAGGATCACGAAGGTCAGCACGCCGGAGACCGCCGCCAGCTTGAGCCGGATCGGCAGTCGCAGGCGGGCGCCGGCGATCGGGCCCCTCACGCGCCCGCCTTCAGGACGTAGCCGGCGCCGCGCACGGTGTGCAGGACACGCTCCTCGCCGCCGGACTCCAGCTTGCGGCGCAGGTTCGAGATGAACACGTCGACCGTGTTGGTCTCGGCGAACGGGTGGTAGCCCCAGACCTCGTCGAGCAGCCGCTGGCGCGAGACGACCAGCCGCGCGTTGCGCATGAAGTACTCCAGCAGCTCGAACTCCCGGCTGGTCAGCTCGAGCTCGCGCTCGCCACGGAACGCCTCGTGGGCCTCGGCGTTCAGCTTCAGGTCGCCGACGACCAGCGAGGCGCTGCCGCGCGGCGGCCGGCGGCGCAGCAGCGCCCGCACACGGGCCAGCAGCTCGCGCCGCTCGAACGGCTTGACGAGATAGTCGTCGGCCCCGGAGTCGAGGCCGTCGACGCGCGCGTCGACGCCGTCGCGGGCGGTCAGCATCAGGATCGGGACGTCGCCGTCGGCGCGTAGCCGCTTGCAGACCTCGACGCCGTCGAGCTTCGGCAGCCCGAGGTCGAGGATCACCGCGTCCGGCTCGAACACCTCGGCCTGGGCGAGCGCCGCCTCGCCGTCGCCGGCCAGCCGCACCTCGTAGCCGTCGAGGTCCAGCGAACGGCGCAGCACGTCTGCGATATCGCGGTCGTCCTCGACGACGAGGACCCTCGGCGAGCGCTCCATTCGCCTGATAGTAGGGAGGGGCGGGGCCAGGTCCGTCGAAGGAACGAACTCAGTCATGGCACGCGCCGGCAGCACACGCAAGAGCGGGAAGCGCAAGCCCGCCCGCAAGCGCCCCGCGGCGCGGCGGCGCGGCGCGCTCGGCCTGCCGATCCTCGAGCAGCACCACCGCGATCTGCTCGGACTCGGGCTTGTCGCCTTCGGCTGCTTCCTCGCGGTCGTGCTCTACGGCGGTGAGACCGGCGGGCGCGTGGGGGAGGCGACCAGCGACGCGCTGCGCTTCCTGCTCGGCGGCGTTGCCTACCTGGCGCCGATCGGCTTCGTCGCAGGCGGCGTCCTGCTCGTCGTCGACGACCTGCTGCCGTCGCTGCGTCCGTTTCGCGCCGGCGCCATCTGCCTGACGCTTGGACTGGCACTCGGCCTGGCGGCGGGATCGCTCGGTCTCGGGCCGGGCGCCATGCCGCACGACCCGCTGTTCGAGGCCTCCTACGTCTCGGACCGCGGCGGCGTGCTCGGCGAGTTCCTCTTCTGGGGTTCGAGCACGCTGTTCTCCGAGATCGGCTCGCACATCCTCTTCCTCTTCCTGATGGTCGGCGGCGTGCTGCTGCTGACCGGCGCGTCGCTCGCGACCATCCTGCGCACGACCGGCGCAGGGGTCGCCACGACCGGCCGTGTCGTCCGTCAGTCGACCTCCGACCTGACAGCGGTGCTGTCGGGCGAGCGCGGGCCGCTGAGCTACGCAGCCCGGCGCGCCGAGCCAGGCGATGTCCCGGCGCAGGTCGCGGTTCCGCTCGACGGGCCGCCGGAGCCGCCCGGCGTGGAGCCGGTGATTCACGCCACGCACGTCGAGGCGCCGGCGCTCGACGCCGAGGAGCGGTTCGCGGATCTCTTCGGCGACGACGAGGACCACGAGCAGCAGGTCGACGCCGTCGAGGACGCCAGCGCGGAGTGGGCCGACGACGAGCCGTTCGAGGCGGCCGAAGGCGTAGAGGCCGTCGCCGAGGGCGTTGCCGACGGTGAGACCGCGGACCTTCCGGCCGTCGAGCCCGTTCAGGAGCCGTTGACTCCGATGGGCAATCGCCGCACCGACGGCGTGACCGAGGCCGACGACGTCGACTACAAGCTGCCGAGCGACAAGTTCCTCAAACGGTCCCCGGCCGGTCGCAAAGCGGATCAAGGCGCGATCGACAAGGTCGGGGTCCACCTCGTCGAGGCGCTGGGCCACTTCGGCGTCGAGGCGAAGGTCGTCGGCACCGTCAGCGGCCCCCACGTCACGCGCTACGAGCTGCGGCTGGCGCCCGGAATCAAGATGTCGAAGGTCTCGAACATGCGCGACGACCTCGCCTACGCGCTCGCCGCGGACGACGTCCGGATCCTCGCCCCGATCCCCGGCAAGCGTGCCGTCGGCGTCGAGGTGCCGAACACGGTCCGTCACATGGTCCACCTCGGCGACGTCTCGCAGGAACCGCCCGAGGGCTGGTCGCCGCTTGCCGTCTGGCTCGGCAAGGACATCGACGGCCGTGCGATCGGCATCGATCTCGCCCAGCAGCCGCACGTGCTCGTCGCGGGCACCACCGGCGCTGGCAAGTCAGGCGCGGTCAACGCGATGCTGGCCTCGATCCTGATGCGCTCGTCGCCGAACGACGTCCGCCTCGTGCTGGTCGACCCCAAGCAGGTCGAGCTCAACCTCTACGAGCAGATCCCGCATCTGCTGACGCCGGTCGTCACCAGCCCGCGGCTGGCCGCCAACGTCCTGCAGAACCTGATCGGCGAGATGGAGCAGCGCTATTCGCTGATGAGCAAGTCACGCACGCGCAAGCTCGAGGAGCTCAACCGGATGCGCGTCCGCAACGGCGAGCGGCCGCTGCCGTACGTGCTCTGCGTGATCGACGAGCTGGCCGACCTGATGATGATCGCCCCTGGCGAGGTCGAGGACGCGATCATCCGGTTGGCGCAGAAGTCGCGCGCCGTCGGAATCCACCTGCTGCTCGCGACGCAGCGCCCGAGCGCCGACATCATCACCGGCATGATCAAGGCGAACGTGCCTGCGCGGATCGCCTTCGCCGTCTCGTCGCAGACCGACTCGCGCGTGATCCTCGACCAGAACGGCGCCGAGTCGCTGCTTGGCAAGGGCGACATGCTCTTCAAGCCGGGCAACGGCTCGAAGCTGAACCGCATCCAGGGCGCCTTCGTCGACGAGGACGAGATCGAGAAGCTGACCGCTCACTGGCGCCGTCAAGGCGAGCCCGAGCTGCACGAGGAGCTGCTCGAGGCGGTCGAGAGCGAGGAGGACGAGAGCGACCGCGGCGACTACGACCCCGATCAGGACGAGTTGCTCGCCGAGGCGATCCGCACCGTCGTCCAGATGGACACCGCTTCCACCTCGATGCTGCAGCGCCGGCTGCGCGTCGGATACACCCGCGCGGGACGGCTGATCGACATGCTCGAGCGCCGGGGCGTGATCTCCGGCTACGAGGGCTCGAAGGCACGCAAGGTGCTGATCACCGAGGCCGAGCTGCCACGCGTGCTCGACGCCCTCGGCGAGGCCGCTGGCGCCGAGCCCGTCATTGCGCTGCACGACAACACCCCGCAGTAACCGGCTGCGTCCATCTCGGTCAGAATAGGCCGCTCGTATGCCTCCGATCGGTGAAACGCTGCGCGAGGCGCGTATGCGGCAGAAGCTCGACATCGCGGATGTCGAGGAGCGCACGAAGATCCGTGCGAAGTACCTGCGCGCGCTCGAGAACGAGGAGTGGGGCCTGCTGCCCGGCCCGACCTTCGTCAAGACCTTCCTGCGCACCTACGCCGAGGTCGTCGGCGTCGATCCGTATCTGCTCGTCGAGGAGTACCGGCTTACCGAGGAACGCACCGACGCACCGGAGTTCCAGGCGCTGGCGCCGATGCCGGCACGCGATCGTGGGCGTGACAGGGGCCGGGGCGGCCGTCGTCCGCCGCAACGGCCGCCGCGGCGAGGTGGGCTGATCGCGGGCGCTGTCGTGCTCGTCGTGGTCGGCTTCCTACTGGTGCTCGGCCTGACCGGTGGCGAGGACGACTCCGGAGGTGGTGGCGAGCAGGCCGCGACCACCCAGACGACCACCACCAAGCAGCAGCCAAAGGCCAAGCAGCGTCAGAAGCAGCCCGCTCCAACAGGAGTCAACGTCAAGATCGCACCGATCGAGCCGACGTATGTCTGCGTCGACAACGGCGCTGGAACGCCGGTCGTCTTCGAGAACACGCTTGACGCGGCGCGCACCTTCCGCAATCCACAGCAGGTGCGGATCAACCTCGGCAAGCGATCGGCTGTGGTCTCGCTCAACGGCAAGCCGGTGGCGGTACAGGAGAGCGCCGAGCCGATCGCCCTCGACCTCAACCGCGACGGCTCGAGCGAGCTCGACGCCGCCGAGGCGCCCTGCGCATGAGCGCCCGCGCAGGCGTCGTCGTCACCGGGACGGAGGTGCTGACCGGCCGCGTGCGCGACCGCAATGGGCCCTGGCTGTCAGATCGCCTGCGCGAGATCGGCATCGACCTCGCCCACATCACGATCTGCGGCGACCGGCCGGAGGACATGGAGGCCCAGCTGCGCTTCATGGCCGATCAGGGCGTCGACGTGATCTTCACCAGCGGTGGGCTCGGACCGACGGCCGACGATCTGACGCTCGAGATCGTCGCCCGTTTCACCGGACGCCAGCTTTCGCTCGACGAAGCGTTGTCGGAGCGGATTGCCGACATCGTGCGCCCGCTGATGAAGCGCTGGCCGAACGTCGACGAGGAGGCGATTCGCGCGGCCAATCGCAAGCAGGCTCAGGTTCCCGCGGGAGCGACGGTGATCGAGCCCACGGGGACGGCGCCGGGGATGGTCGTTCCGGCCGGCGAGGGGCTGCCGGCGATCGTCGTGCTGCCCGGTCCGCCACGCGAGCTGCACGCGATGTGGCCGGCGGTCTTGGAGTCCGAGCCCTTCCAGGCGGTGCTCGCTCGCG
>DASTKX010000007.1:0-40874 GCA_035715585.1 Thermoleophilaceae bacterium | reverse complement strand
GTCCGCCGCGTCGAGCTCGGCAACCTGACCGAGGACGAGCTGCGCGCCGACGTCCGCAGGCTGGTCGCACAGTCCCGGACCTCCCAGAGCCCTTGAACGCCGTCGCCGAGGGCTGGATCGCCCCCGAGCTGGCCGCGGAGCTCCCCGGCCTCGGCGTCTACTGGCTGGCGGTCGACGCCCGGCCCGCCAAGACGCCGATCGCCGTCCGCCGGCGAATGCGCGAGCTCGCCGGCCGGATCACCGGCGCGAAGGTCGTGCAGGCGCGCCAGGACAGCGTCCCCTGGGCCTATCGCGTGCTGTGGCGGCGGCTCGGCGTCGACCCCGACATCGACCGTACGCCGGTCGAGGAGCTGATGGCCCAGCGCCTCGAGCACGGTGGGCTGCCGAGCCGCGGCATGCCGGCCGACGCGGTCGTCGTCGCGACGCTCGAGACGGGCGTGCCGGTCGTCGTGGCCGACGCGGCGAAGCTGTCCGGCAGTCCCGGGCTACGCCCGGCGCTCCCGGGCGAGTCGCTCGGCGGCGCGGCGGGCGCGCTGCGGCCCGGCGAGATCGTCTACGCCGACGAGCGCGCTCCGCTGGCGCGCCTCGACGGCGAGGTCGCCGCGGATCGCGCCGTCGGTGACGACACCACCGCGATGGCCGTCTGCGCGCTCGCCGCCGCCGCGGTGTCGCAGATCGAGATCGACGAGGCGCTGTGGATCGCCGCCGACATGCTGGAGGCCGCCGCCGGATCGGATGGGTCTCCATAGCCGCTGGTAGGCTGGAAGGGTCCAATCCAGGGAGGACGCGGTGATCGACGCACTCGAGCGTTCAAGCGCAGCAGGACAGTCGCTACGGCCGACGGTCGCGCCCGACGAGCGGCCCGCACGGCGCGCGCTGCACGGCCAGATCGAGCGGCTCGAGCGCGAGCTCGCGAAGCTATTCGCCGCGTCCTGGCCACGTCAGGGGCTGGAGTTCGGAGTCGATCGCCCGAGCGGCCGGCCACGGATTCGCGACCTCGGCGAGCTGGAGCAGATCCGCGACGCGCTCGCCGAGCGGGTCGAGGACGCGCGCCGCGATCTACGCGAGCGCCATCGCGCCGAGGACGCCAACCGCCGCCTGATCGACGACATGCTGCGCCACCCGGAGAGCCACCGCTGGGTCCGCGTCGGCAACGCCGACATCGGCGAGCCGGGCTGTCATCACTGGCACGTCGTCCCGCGCTGGGGCCCGATCGGCATGTTCGCCAACTGGTGGCGCGTCAAGATCTCCTCGGGTTGTCCCTTAGCCACCTGAAGGTGAAGCGATAGGTGGGCAAGCGGAGCCGCAAGCGCGCGGAGGATGGGGCCACGGACGTCGTCGACGCCCGTGGCAGCACACGCGCCGAACGCGACGCGGCCCGCCGCGCGCGCGCCGAGCGGATGCGCAAGGGATTACCCGAGCCGGCGGCCGCGCGGCGCCGTGACGCGAACCGGCGGCCGACGCTCGACGAGCGCCCGCCGCCGCTGTGGGCGCCGTTCCCGCTGACCGAGCTGCTGGTGCTGGCGGGGATCGTGCTGATGGTCTGGGGCTTCCTCGAGGGCGGCGGCCGAGCGGCCAACGCGAAGCTCGCGGCCGGTCTCTCGGTCGCCTCGCTCGCCGGTCTCGAGCTGGCGATCCGCGAGCACGTGACCGGGTTCCGCTCGCACACGACGCTGCTCGCCGGCGCGATCTCGATCGTGACGATCCTGGGCCTCGGACTGGGCCTCGGGCTCAACACGCTCGGCCCGCTGCTGATCGCCGCGCTGCTCGCCTTCGCCGGCTCGTTCTACGGGCTGCGCCAGCTCTTCAAGCGCCAGTCGGGCGGAGCAGCGTTTAGATGAGAACTGGGGGCTCACGCCCCCAGACCCCCGTGGCGCCTGGCCGGCCGCGAAGCTCAGACGACGGCTAGGGAACGCTCGCCCGACAGGGTGGAGGCGACGATCGCGCGCTGGCGCTCGGTCAACGTGCCGACGCGCTTGTTCTCGGGGATCGAGATCGCCATCAGTAGCCGCCGGCAGCGGGCGCGGCCCCACCGCTTCTGGCTCATCAGCACGTCGCTGATCGACATGCTCTCCGCCTCCCAAGGGCAACTCAGGATCACCTCTGCGGCCGGCAGGTCACCGGCCGCGATGCGGCGCTTCATCTCGGCGCGCGCAAGCCTCACCCGATTTGCATGTTCGAGCGCCTGTAGGTGCTGAGCCTGATTGGCGCCGAACGCAGCGATGTTGCCCATACGTCCTCCCCGCACTTAGTGCGTACTCGACAGCGGATGCAGTTCCCCTTGTAGGGCTTCGGGCTCTCACCACCAACGTCCGCGCCGTTGGCCTCCTTGGAGGGATCGAAGCCGAGCACGCAATAAATCGAAGCCGCCGCCGACCGTCAACAGCGGTTTGTCCGGCTCGTACGCTAAGAGCGGGCTTTTTGGATTTCGACGGCCGCGTCGGGGTCCTCCGGCAGGACCGCGTAGGCCCGCTCGAAGATCTCCAGCGCGCGGTCGAGGTGCTCGCGCTCGTGAGTCGCCATCACGCTCGTCCGCAGCAGCGCGCCGCCGCGTGGGACGGCGGGGTAGAGGGCGACGTTCGCGTAGACGCCGGCGTCGTAGAGCGCCTTCCAGAACAGGACGGCCTTCCAGTCGTCGCCGATCGTCACCGGCACGATCGGAGTGACCAGCTCGGCGCCGTCGGCGAGCGTCGCCGGCTCGACGACCTCGAAGCCGAGCTCGGACAGCCCGCCGTGCAGGTAGCGGGCGTTGTCGAGCAGCCGCGCCATCAGGTCGCGTCCCTCGTCGGTGCGGATGATCCGCAGCGCGCCGAGCGCCGCCCCGACGGCGGCGGGCACCGCCGCCGCGGTGAACATGAAGGCGCGCGACTGGACGCGCAGGAAGTCGATCACCTCGGCCGGGCCGGCGATGAAGCCGCCGCAGGAGGCCAGCGACTTCGAGAAGGTCCCCATCCGCAGATCGACGTCGCCCGCGACGCCGAGCTGCTCGCAGGCGCCGGTGCCGTTGGCGCCGAGCACGCCGACGCCGTGCGCCTCGTCGACCATCAGGCGGGCGCCGTACCGCTTGCAGAGGGCGACGATCTCGGGCAGCGGAGCGAGGTCGCCCTCCATCGAGAAGACGCCGTCGACGACGACCAGCACGCCGCCACCGTCGCTGCCGGCGCGGTCGAGCATCCGCTCGAGCTTGTCGAGCCGGTTGTGGCGGAACGGCCTGATCCGGGCGCGCGACATCGAGACCGCGTCGAGGATCGAGGCGTGGTCGCCGGAGTCGCAGATCACCGTGTCGTCGGGGCCGAGCAGCGTCGCGATGCAGCCGACGTTGGCCAGGTAGCCGGCGGTGAAGACGATCGCGTCCTCGGCGCCCATCCAGTCGGCCAGCTCACGCTCCAGCTCGAGGTGCAGCGGCGTCGTGCCGTTCATGAAGCGCGAGCCGGTCAGGCCGGTGCCGTAGGTGTCGAGCGCGTCGCGCGCGGCCTGCTTGACCCGCTCGTCGCCGGTCAGGCCGAGGTAGTTGTTCGAGCCGAGCGTGATCCGCTCGCGGCCCTCCATCAGCGCGATCGGGCCCGGCTCGGCCTCCACGACGCGGAAGTACGGCAGCAGGTCGTGCTCGCGCGCAGCCGTCAGCTGCTCGAGCCGATCGTGGTTGCGCGCCTTCTCGAAGAGGTCGGTTTCGATCGCCATTGACTAGGGTGCGGCGCCGTGGCCTTGGAGGTGATCCCCGTGCGCTCGTGGCGCGACCGGCGGGAGTTCGTCGAGCTGCCTTACCGGCTGCATGCTAACGCCGAGCAGTGGATCCCCCCGCTGCGGCTGGAGCGCCACCTGTTCCTCGTCCAGCGGCTGAACCCGTTCTTCAAGCACGGCGAGGGCGAGCTGTTCCTGGCCCGCCGCGACGGGCGCGTCGTCGGGCGGATCAGCGCGCAGGTCGACCACGAGTTCAACGCCTACCATGGCAACGACTGGGGCATGTTCGGCTTCCTCGAGCTCGAGGACGACGCGGAGGCGATGGGCGCGCTGCTCGACGCCGCCGCCGGCTGGCTGCGCGCCCGCGGCCGCGACCGGATGGTCGGCCCGATGGACTTCACGATGAACGAGGAGTCGGGCGTCCTGGTCGAGGGCTTCGACCGCGAGCCGTTCATCCGCCAGCCGTGGCACCCGCCCTACTACCAGCGGCTCTGCGAGCAGCAGGGGCTAGGCAAGGCGATCGACCTCTGGATGTGGGAGCTCTACATCGAGGACCGCGGCAAGATCGTCCCGGGGATCGTCGAGATGGCCGACCGCCTCGAGCCCGACCACGGCATCCGCATCCGCAAGATGTCGCGTCGCCACCTGCGCCGCGATCTCGACCTGTTCGCCGAGACCTACAACGAGGCCTGGAAGGACAACTGGGGCTTCACGCCCTACACCAAGGCCGACCTCGACACCTACGCGATCGACCTCCAGCTCGTCTACGACCCCAACTGGTTCATGATCGCGGAGAAGGTCGACACCGGGGAGACCGTCGGGATCGCGATCACCGTGCCGGACGTCAACCAGGTGCTGAAGGGGACGAACGGGCGGCTGCTGCCGTTCTTGCCGCGTTACCTGCGCCGGCGCAAGATCGTCGACCGCGTCCGGGTCGGGTTCCTGGGCGTCAAGCCGGAGTACCCGCACACCGGTGTGGCGGCGGGGTTCTACATCGAGCACTTCGACATGGCGGAGGCGACGCCGCAGAAGTGGGGCGAGATGGGGTGGATCCTGGAGACGAACGATGCGATGAATCGGGGGATGGAGGGGATGGGGGGGAAGGTCGTCAAGCGGTATCGGATCTATGAGCGGGTGCTGTAGACGGGCTAGGGCTCGGCCGCGCTTCCCGCGGGTCCTGTCTCCGATTTTGGTTCACGTGCTCGTTCCTGCGCGCGCGAACGCAAAATCGTCGCCACCCGCGGAGGCCGTCCGTGAGGCGGTTACACTCGGCGTTCGTGTCCGAACTGGGCGACAGCCGTGCGGACGAGGCCGGGATCGACGGGGAGCTGGTCCCTGAGGACGAGCAGGTCGTCGAGGCGCGGGTGCTTCCGGCGGTTGCTGAGGCTCAGCCTGAGACCGCGATTGCGACGCGGAAGGTGTCGGTGCCGGCGACCGTCGCGGCTGCGGGCGGCGGGATGGTGCTGGGCATCGCGGCTTTCATGCTGCTGCGGGTGCTGCGGCGTCCGAGCGCGGCGCGGTCGGTCGCGAAGCGGCGCAAGCGGATGCAGGCCAAGCGCCGGGGCGTCGAGGTGGCGGCCTCGCGGTCGTTCCTGGTCGATGTCCACCTGTTGAAGCGCTGACCGCGGTGGGCGCGGCCGCCGTCCGGCCGGAATCTCGGTCTCACCGTCCTGCCGTCGTCGAGGTGGACGTCGTGCCGGTCGGGCCATATCGGATGCCTGGTGGGGGCGTGGACGGTGTGCTGCGCAACCGGGATGGGGCATTGGAGCGGTTGCTGCACGTCGGGGACGAGCCGGTCGTGGTCCGGGCTTGGGTCGCGAGCGGGGCGGTGCGCTTCCGTGGCGAGGCGGCGGGCGAGGATGCAGCGGCTGCGGGGATCGAGCGGATGCGGTTCGCGCTCGGCGTCGATCACGACCTGCGGCCGTTCCAGCGGGCGTTCCATCGCGATCGGCTGCTCGGTCCGGTGATTCGGCGGCAGCCGTGGTTGCGGCCGCGGCGGCGGCCGGAGCCGTTCGAGGCGTTTGCGTGGGCGGTGACGGAGCAGTTGATCGACGTGGAGCGGGCGTTCGGGATCCAGCGGGCGCTGGTCGGTCGGCATGGGCCGCGGAGCGCCTGCGGGCGGCTGCGCGACGTGCCGTCGGCGGCTGCGGTGGCGCGGCTGTCGCCGGCGCAGCTGGACGCCTGCGGGCTGGCGCCGAAGCGGTCGATCGCGCTGATTCGAGCGGCGCGGGAGATCGCGAGCGGGCGTGCCGACCTGGCACGCCACGAGCCGACCTGGGCGCGGCTGCGGACGGTGCGCAACATCGGGGCCTGGACGCTGGAGTGCCTGGCGTTTCTTGGCCAGGGCCGCGACGATCAGCTGCCGGCCGGCGACCTGGCGTTCGTCAAGCTGGTCGGCCGGGCGGCGGGCCTTGGACGGCGGGCGACCGAGAACCAGGTGCGGACGTTCTTCGAGCCGTACGCGCCCTACCAGGGGCTGGCCGGGCTATACGCGCTCCATGCGCCGCTTCCCGCCCGGAACGGTTGACGCTCCCGCCTAACATTGGACGGGAACCCCGACGCGAGGAGCGTGAATGGACGCCAAGGTGAGCAAGAGCGACACGGAGTGGCGCGAGGAGCTCGATCCTGAGCGCTTCCACGTCCTGCGCGAGGCGGGCACGGAGCCGCCGTTCACCGGGGCGTACACGCACTCGAAGGCCGATGGGATGTACCGCTGCGGGGCCTGCGGAAACGAGCTGTTCAGCTCGGAGACGAAGTTCGACTCGGGCAGCGGCTGGCCGAGCTTCACCGAGCCGGCGGTCGCAGAGGCCGTCGAGCTGCGCGAGGACAACAGCCTCATGATGCGCCGCACGGAGGTCGTCTGCGCGCGCTGCGGCTCGCACCTCGGCCATGTCTTCCCCGACGGCCCCGGTCCCGGCGGTCAGCGCTTCTGCATCAACTCGCTGGCGCTGGACCTGGAGGAGAAGAAGCAGGCCTAGCGGCCGGTGCTACGGCTGCTGCCAGAGGTCGGAGGCCTCGTCGATGCCGAACACCGCGCCGGCGAAGTCGAATAGGTCCGACAGCGGATCCGGCAGCAGTGGCGGCTCCACGTTCACCGTCACGTCGCCGATCTGCTCGAGCGTCAGGTCGAAGACGATCGTGCCGCTCTCGATCGCGGTGTCCTTGACGCTCTTCGGGACGTCGAAGTGGAGCTTCGCGTAGACGCGCCGTGGATAGCCGTCGTCGTCGACGTTGACCTCGACCTTCGCCGTGTCGACCGCGTCGGCGAAGTCGTCGATGTTCTCGTCGTCGACGTCGGGCAGGCCCTTGAAGATCTTGCCGGCGCCCTCGAGATCGTCGGTGTCAACGAACTCGAGCAGATCCTCGATCACCGCTCGCTTCGCGACCGTGCCGGTCACGACTCGGGTCGAGTCGCCGCCGATCTCCTCGCCGTCGGAGACCTTGACGTTGGTCAGCCAGTCGTCCGGATCGATGCCGAACTGCGCCAGACTGGCGGGCTCGGGCTTGTCCGCGCCGCCGTCGAGCCCGAGCTGCTCCAGCTGCTTGGGATCCGCCTCGTAGAACTGGCTCATGAACTCGACGTAGACCTTGCCGTCGACGCCGCTGACGCGCGCGGGGAACGTCTGGCCGCCGGCTCGCATAGTGACGTTCCAGTCGAACTCCGGCAGCGCGTCGGGCCCGTTGGCGACGAACGGGCCATGGCCCTCGATTGCGATCCGGCTGCCGAGGACCGGGAAGCCCGGCACGTTGGCGCTGGTGCGCAGCCGCACCTCGGCGCTGTCGATCTCCTTCGACGCGGCGCTGCTCAACAGCGACTGGGGACTCGCGTCATCGGCGTCATCGCCGCCGCAGCCCGCGACCACGAGCAGACAGGTCAGAAGGGCGGCGGCCAACGGGCGCGAACGAAGACGGCGCATACGCATCAGGTCGGGTTATAGGGATTTCATGCGTTGAATGTCACAGTCCCTGCCCAGGCAGGAACTCGTTCGTGAACGCGCCACCGGCGTCTGGGATCTCGGTCAGCAGCCGGTTCTCGCGCATCCAGGCGGTGAACGCCTGCCACTCGGCAGGGGCTTGCCAGCCGAACGGGCGCCCGCCCGCGGGCAGGAACAGCGGCAGCGTCACCTCGACGACGGCGCGTTGCAGCTTCGGATCGAGGTCGGGGTTCGCGTCGAGCAGCGCCTGGACGCCGCGCTCGGGGTCGCGGGCGAGTTGGCGCGTCCCGCGCGAGAGCGCCGCGACGAACGCTCGGAGCTTGCCGCCGTCGCGCTCGAGCGCCGACTCGTTGGCGACCAGCACCAGCTCGTCGTAGGTCGGGACGCCGGCCTGCTCCATCCGGATGATCCGCGGCTTGCGGCCGTCGAGCCGCAGCTGCGTGCCCTCGTAGTTCCAGAACGCGCCAAGCGTCGCGTCGACGCGACCGGTCAGCAGCGCCGGGACGAAGTTGAAGCCGACGTTGCGCTCGGTGACGCTGCCCGGATCGACGCCGGCGTCGGTCAGGATCGTCCGCAGGTAGGCCGACTGGTAGTCGATCCCGGCGGTGCCGACGGTCTTGCCGGCGAGGTCGGCGGGGGTGCGGATGCCGGCCTTCGGCAGCGAGATGATCGAGGCGAGCGGCTTGCGCACCACCGCGCCGACCGAGACGACGCGCAGGCCCTGGTCGCGTGCGCGCAGCACCTCCGGCTCGTAGGAGATCGCGAGGTCGACACGGCCAGCGGCGACCTGCTTGATCGGCGCCGCCGGGTCGGGCGGCTGACGGATCGTCACGTCGAGGCCCGCGTCGGCGAAGTCCCCATTCGCCTGTGCGGTGTAGATCCCCGCATGATCGGCATTGGGGAAGTAGTCGAGCATCAGCGTGAGCTGCTGCGGCTCGCCGGGCTCGAGCACGTCCTCCTTCTCGCCGCAGCCGGCGCCGAGCGCGGCCAGCAGCAGTGCGACGAGGACAGCAATCGGCGGACGGGTCCGGTTCATGCGGGTACATCCTTTCGATTCCAGGGGCAGACGAGCCGCTCGGCGAGCGAGGCAAGCGCGAAGAGCGCCACGGCCATCAGGGTCAAGAGCACGACACCGGCGTAGACGCGCGGGGTCTGAAGCTGGTTGTTGCCGAGCAGCACGAGCCGGCCGAGGCCGGAGTCGGCGCCGGCCCACTCGCCGAACACCGCGCCGATCACCGACACGGTCGACGCCACGCGCAGCCCGGAGAAGAAGCTCGGCAGCGCCGCCGGCAGCTCGACGGCACGCAGCGTGCGCAGGCGCGAGGCGCCGAAGGAGCGCATCAGCTTCAGCTGCTCGGGATCGACGGCGCGCAGCCCGTCGAGCACGTTGACGGTGATCGGGAAGAAGCAGATCAGCGCGACGATCGCCAGCTTCGGGCCGAGGCCGTAGTCGAAGGCGAGCACGAAGATCGGCGCCAGCACGACGATCGGGATCGCCTGCGAGCCGACGAGCAGCGGGTAGGCGGCGTCGCGCAAGGTCCGGCTGAGATGCATGCCGACGGCGAAAGCCACTCCGGCGACCACGGCGATCGCCAGCCCGAGCAGCACCTCCTGCAGCGTCACCCAGGCGTTGTCCCAGAGCAGCGACCAGTCGTCCTCGAACGCCTGCGCGACCTCGCGCGGCGAGGCGAGCGTCAGGTCGTCGACCGAGTCGAGCGACGCCAGCCAGGCCCAGGCGGCCACGAGCGCCGTCAACAGCGCCATGGTCAGCGCAAGGCGCTTCACGAGCCACGCTCCGAGCTGGCTGTCGCGGCGGTGTCGAGCGCCTCCAGCGCGCGGGCCCGTAGCTCGGCAAGCGTGGGGTCGGTGACCGCCGCGCGGCGGTCGCGCGGACTAGGCAGGGGGACGTCGAGCTCGGCCACGACGCGCCCAGGCCGCGGCGACAGCACCACGACGCGGTCGGACAGGAAGAGCGCCTCCTCGACATCGTGGGTCACGAGCACGACCGTCCGTGGCTCGTCGGTCAGCGCGTTCGCAAGCCACTGCTGCATCTCGGCGCGTGTGATCGCGTCGAGCGCGGCGAACGGCTCGTCGAGCAGCAGCACCGGCCGTCCCGGCAACAGCGTGCGGATGAACGCGACCCGTTGGCGCATCCCGCCGGACAATGCGGCCGGACGCGCCTGCTCAAACTCGGCGAGGCCGAAGCGCTCGAACAGCGGCGCGGCCTGGGCGCGCGCGGCACGTCCACCGACGCCCTGGGCCTCGAGCGCCAGGCTGGCGTTGCCAAGCGCGTCGCGCCAGGGCAGCAGCAAATCGCGTTGCGGCATCAGCGTGCAGGTCGCAAGACGTGCGGCCGCATCCGTCGTTCCGCCGACCGCGACAGTCCCGCCATCGGGCTCCTGGAGGCCGGCGATCAGCTCCAGCAACGTCGACTTCCCGCAGCCCGAGGGGCCGACGACGCCGAGCACCTCGCCCGGCCGAACCGCCAGCTCCAACCCGTCGAGCGCGACGACGTCGCTGCCCCGGCGGCTCTCATAACGTCGCGCCACACCCGTCAGCGCGACTTCGGCACTCATCCTGACATTGCTCCCTTCGCGGGCATTACCCCACAGGTTCAATGGGTCGGCGCCGGGTGGATCGCTCCAAGGACGCCATCTCAGCCCGCTTCCCGCGAGCTCCCCTGTCGTGGCTGAGACTCTACCGCCGGTAGTTTGTTAGGTTGCCCTAACGGCCGTTTCCCGGCCGCTCCTCTCATGTCCAAGACCGCCAAGAAGCTCAAGCCGAAGAAGAAGTGCTGCGTGTCCAGCCCGCGCTGCCGGCGTTGTCCCGTGCGCTTGAAGGCCGAGGCGAAGAAGCGGGAGAAGCGGCGTAAGGGCAAGAAGGCGAAGAAGAAGTAGCGGTTCTTGGGGCTAGGGATCGGGGCGCGCTGCCCGCGGGTCCTGTCTCCGATTTTGGTCTGGGTGCTCGCAAGCTCCGCCCCAGACGCAAAATCGTCGCCACCCGCGGGGGCACGACGTCGGTCCCTGTACCACGGGATGGAGCGTGTTGGGAGCGCAGTGGCCTCGAAGGTCGGAACGCTCTTCGAGGCCCTAGCCCGAAGTCGCGACCGGCCGGAGGTCGGCGATTGCGTTGACGAAGCCCTCGAGCTGCTTGGTGGTCCAGCACTCGAAGACGCCGGTGCAGAAGGGCTCGTAGACCTGCATGACGGAGTCGCCGTAGTTCCAGTAGAGCTTTGGCTCGGGGTTCATCCAGAAGGTGCGGCCGGCGCGCTCGGCGATGTGGCCGAAGGCGGGGGCGTGCGGCTCGCGGCCGTTGGTGCGGGCGTCGCCGAGCACGATCACCGTGGAGCGGGGGTCGAGGTCGTCGACGACGCGGTCGAGGAACTCGATCCAGACGCGGCCGTAGTCGGTGTAGCCGGACACGTCGGCGACGCCGGCGTCGCCGGAGATGGCGCGGGAGACGGCCTCGAAGGAGCGCTCGCGCTCGAAGACCTCGGTCACCTCGGAGATCCGCTCGACGAAGACGAACGAGCGCAGCTTGCGGAACGAGTCGTGCAGGGCGTGGAGCATCGAGAGGAAGAAGACGCTGGCGCTGGTGACGCTGGTGGACACGTCGCAGAGCACGAACAGCTCGGGGCGGCGGGGGCGGCGGGGGCGGAAGCGGAGGTCGAGCGGGACGCCGCCGGTCTGCAGCGAGGTGCGCATCGTGCGCCGCACGTCGATCGCCGACGAGCGGTTGCGGCCGCGGTTCTCGCGGCCCTGGGTTACCAACCGGCGGCGCATTTGGGCGACGACGCGGTGGACCTGGGCGAGATCCTGGGCGCCGCCGGTCGGCAGCGCGCGGTCGAGCTCGCGCAGCGGCTTGCTCGGCGGCAGCGTCTCGGTGCGCTCGATCAGGGCGCGCTCGAGCTCGCGGCGTACCTGCGCCTCGAACTCACGCAGCCGGTCGCGCGGCACCGAGTCGGGATCGGGCAGCTCGGCGCCGGCCTGCTCGCCGCGCAGGCCGAGCGTGCGGCGGATCCGCTGGACGTCGACGCCGATCACGCCGGAGCCCTCGCCCTGGCGGCCGAAGGCGGAGATCGCGAGCCGTGCGAGGTCGCGCAGCTGGCCCTCGGGGGCGTTGGCGTCGCGCAGCGTGTCGCGGATCCGCTCGCGCAGTGAGTCGAAGTCGAGCTCCGGCTCGGGGCTGGCGCCGCCCTCGCGGCCCGCACTCTCCTTCACGCCGCGCTCGACGGCCTCGCGCTCGGCGGCGCGGAAGAAGAAGCGGTCGAACACCGCTTCGAGCACGCGCCGGTCCTCCTGCGACTTGGCGAGCGTCGTCGCCAGCGCCTCGAAGAAGTCCTCGCGGTCGGTCCACTCGACGTGGCGCAGCGCCTCGAAGGCGTCGAGCAGCTCCGAGGTGCCGACCTTCATCTCCTCGCGCCGCAGCTCGTCGGCGAACTCGAGCAGCCGCGGCGCCATCCCCGCCGGCCCGGCGGCCGGCGGCATGCCGCCGTAGAGGCTCGGCTTACCCGAGCGGGCGGGTTCCGACGAGGCCGCCATCGCTCAGCTTCACCCCGACGCGCTCGGCGACGAGGTCGAGGTCGGTGCGGTGCTTGACGATCACGCTCATCGTCTGCTTCAGGGTCTCCTGGTCGACGTCCTCGGCGCCGAGCAGCAGCAGCGCCCGCGCCCAGTCGATCGACTCGGCGATCGACGGCGGCTTTTTGAGGTCGAGCTCGCGCACCATGTGCATCACCTCGACGAGCTTGCGCCCGACCTCCTCCTTGAGATCGGGGGCGTGCAGGCGGACGATCTCCAGCTCGCGCTCGACGGTCGGGTAGCCGAGCCAGAGGTAGAGGCAGCGGCGCTTCAGCGCCTCGGTCAGCTCGCGCGAGTCGTTCGAGGTCAGCAGCACGATCGGGTGGGTCTTCGCCTCGACGACGCCCAGCTCGGGGATCGACACCTGGAAGTCGGACAGGACCTCGAGCAGCATCGCCTCGAACTCCTGGTCGGTCTTGTCGATCTCGTCGATCAGCAACACGACCGGCTCGTCGGCGGAGATCGCGGTCAGCAGTGGGCGCGGGAGCAGGAACTCCTCGCTGAAGATGTCGTCCTTGACCTCCTGCCAGCCGGCGTCGGAGGCCTCGACCTGGATCCGCAGCAGCTGCTTGCGGTAGTTCCACTCGTAGAGCGCCTTCGCCTCGTCGAGCCCCTCGTAGCACTGGAGCCGAACGAGCTTGCGACCGGTTGCGCGCGACAGCGCCTTCGCGAGCTCGGTCTTGCCGACTCCCGCAGGTCCCTCGACCAGCACCGGCTTGCCGAGTCGCCCGGCGAGGAACGACACGAGCGCCGTCGACTCGTCGGCCAGATAGCCCGCGCCGGCGAGGCCCGCTCGCGTCTCGTCGATCGACTGGAACTCCGCGCTCATGCTGGGGAGGCTATCGCCGGCCAGGCGCCACCGGGGGTCCGGGGGCGTGAGCCCCCGGTGGGATACGTTCCGGCGGTGCCGGGCACCGAGATCTCGTCCACCGCGCTGCTGGCGCTGCTCGGCGCGGGCTTTCTCGTGGCGACCGTCGGTCATGTGGTGCGCTCGCCGCCGTTGATCGCCTTCGGCCTCGCGCTGGCCTTCGGGGCGACAGTGCTGTTACCGGTGCTGTCGGAGCTAACGAGCTAATCTCGGGCGCTCGTCCGGAGACCAGAAGGAGAGCGCAGATGACGGAGGTTGCGGAGGTGCAGTCGGGTCTCGAGGGCGTGGTCGCCTTCGCGACCGAGATCGCCGAGCCCGACAAGGAGGGCGGCGCGCTCCGCTACCGCGGGGTCGACATCGAGGACCTGGTCGGCGCCGTCTCCTTCGAGAAGGTCTGGGGCCTGCTGGTCGACGGCTCGTTCGAGCCTGGCTTGCCGCCCGCGATCCCGCATCCGCTGACCGTCCGCACCGGCGACCCGCGCGCGGACCTCCAGGCCGCCGTCGCGATGCTCGCCCCGGAGTGGGGGCTGAAGCCGGTCATCGACATCTCGGACGAGCAGGCACGCGCGGACCTGGCGCGGGTGTCCGTGATGGCGCTCTCCTTCGTCGCCCAGTCGGCGCGCGGGGCGGGCCAGCCGCCGGTGTCGCAGTCCGAGATCGACAAGGCCCAGTCGATCCCGGCCCGCTTCCTGACCCGCTGGCGCGGCGAGGCCGATCCGCGCCACGTCGCCGCGATCGACGCCTACTGGATCTCCGCCGCCGAGCACGGGATGAACGCCTCGACCTTCACGGCGCGCGTGATCACGTCGACCGGCGCCGACGTCTCGGCGGCGCTGTCGGGCGCGGTCGGCGCGCTCTCCGGGCCGCTGCACGGCGGCGCGCCCTCGCGCGTCCTGTCGATGCTCGACGGCGTCGAGCAGAGCGGCGACGCGGAGAAGTGGGTCAAGGACGCGCTCGACCGCGGCGAGCGGCTGATGGGCTTCGGCCACCGTGTCTACCGCGCCGAGGATCCCCGTGCCCGCGTCCTGCGCCGCACCGCGCGCGAGATCGGCGCGCCGCGGCTCGAGGTCGCCGAGGCGCTCGAGCAGGCGGCGCTCGCCGAGCTGCAGGCGCGCAAGCCGGACCGCGTGCTGGCGACCAACGTCGAGTTCTGGTCGGCGGTCGTGCTCGACTTCGCCGAAGTTCCGCCGGAGCTCTTCACGCCGCTGTTCTCCTGCGCGCGCGTCGGCGGCTGGGCGGCGCACATCCTCGAGCAGAAGCGCGAGGGCCGGCTGATCCGGCCGACCGCGGTCTACACGGGCCCCGGCCCGCGCCCCGTCTCAGCCGTCTGAGGGCGGGCGCGGCGGCGCGGGCGTCGGCTCGCGCGGCAGCACCGCGGTGGGACTCTCGGCGGGGTCGGGGAGGTCGTCGGCCTCCCGCTTGGCGCGCTCGCGCACGCCGGCTGCCGCCAGCAGCAGGGCACAGAGCAGCGCCAACGCGGTCTGGCCGGGCGGGCGGTCGAAGATCCGCGTCGCGATCAGCACCGCGCACCACAGCCCGGCGGCGGCGATCGCCGTGCCGTCGCCGAGCGGCAGGTGGAACGCGCGCCGCTCGGCGCGCATCCGCAGGAGCACCAGCACGGCGCCCGCCGCGAGGACCTCGGCCGCCTCGACGAACGAGAACGGCCCGAGCGTGCTGACGATGACCAAGGTCGCCGCGACCGCCGCGACGCGCTGCTCGAGATTCAGCCGCCGCCATGTCTCGGCGACCGCGGCGGCCGCTCGCGCGGGCCGGCCGGCGTCGCCGCTCACGCTGAGGTGGGCGCGGCCGCGGCGTCGCGGATGTGCTGTCCGAGCAGTGCCGCGTCGGAGTCGGAGACGATGCGCAGCTGACCCTGGAACGCCAGATGCCAGTGCTCGATCGGCCACTTGCCGACGTGCTCCAGCTCGCTTGCCAGCTCTACCGCCGGCACCCACTGCGGCTCGTCGAGCACGACCAGCGGCTCGCTCTCGAACCGCCACGGGTAGGGATCGGGGTTGCTCGGCTTGCCCGGCCAGACCTTCGTCCGGTCCTCGAACATCTCCGAGGTGACCCGCACGATGCCGCCGAACGCCTGCACGACGGTCAGGTAGAAGACGATCTCGTCGCCTGGCTCGAACTGCTCCGCCTGGCGCCGCCGCCGCTCCTTCATCCCGATCAGCCTGAACCCGTGCTCGCGCGTCGCGGCGAAGTTGTCGGGCGACCCCGTGAGGATCCAGGTCTTGTGGTTGGCGGCCACGCGTCAAGCCTAGCGACGTGTGGGCTGAGGGCGTCTGGACGGTCAACGTTGCAAAGTTGTCATTTTC
Organism: Thermoleophilaceae bacterium; assembly: GCA_035715585.1. GTDB lineage: Bacteria > Actinomycetota > Thermoleophilia > Solirubrobacterales > Thermoleophilaceae > JAAYBF01. Next base: position 25,486 of record DASTKX010000007.1, on the reverse strand, counting down.
ATTGAGTTTTTGGCAACTTGGCGCTAGATTGGGCGGATGGGCAGCGTAGATCGCAAGCTTGCTCTCTTCGAGAACGTCGAGCGGTTGCGGCGTGTCGAGCGAGGCATGCCGCCGAATCGAGATCTGGTGGCGGTGCGGGCCGCTCTGGAGCAGGAGCTGGGCGAGACCGTGTCGCGGCGCCTGGCGGCACGGCTGCTCGGCGTGAGCCATACGGCACTCGATCGGTGGGTGAACGCCGGCGATCTGCCGCTCGTCTTCGCCCCGACGGGGACCAGGGGGGTGCCGGTCGCCGCGCTGCTCGACCTGCGTGAGTCGATCGATGCCGAGCGGCGAGCTGGGCGCCGCGGTCAGAGACTGCTCGAGCCCGTGATGATCGAAAGGCGCGATCGCGCCAGACGGCTCGACGTAGGGGAGCTGGCGCCTTCGAGGAAAGGCGAAGGGAGGCACGACAGGGCCGCTCGGCGCAGTCTCGCCTATCACCGCGCACTGGCTCGGAGCCTTCGCCAGCCGATGATCGACGACGCGCTACGGCAGGTTTGGAAGTGGCGCTTACAGGGCCGAATCGATCCGCGTTACGCGGAACGATGGGAGGAGGTGCTGCACGGGTCGGTGGCCGACGTGCGGAAGGCGATCTCAGAAGACAGCCAAGCCGCCGCGGATCTCAGGCAAAACTCGCCATTCGCTGGGATGCTGAGCGAGCCCGAGCGTCGCAAGGTCGTTCAGCAGGTGCGCTGATGCGGCTCGACCAGTTGATGCACGTCGTCGGGGCTGCCGCCAATGTCACCGGCGAGCGCGAGTTCGTCGTGATCGGCAGCCAGGCGATCCTGGGATCGGATCCCGAAGCGCCCGCGTCGCTGCTGATCTCGATGGAGGCCGACATCTATCCAAGGACGAGTCCGGAGCTTGCGGACGAGATCGACGGCGCGCTCGGCGACGGCTCTCAGTTCCATCGCGCTTTCGGCTACTACGCCCACGCGGTGGGACCGGAGACCGCTAAGGCGCCGGTCGGTTGGGAACATCGCTTGGTGCCGCTGGACGTCGCTCCACGGCCGGGATCGGCACAGCCAGCTGTCGCCTACTGCCTTGAGGCGCACGATCTTGTCCTTGCGAAGTGCGCAGCGGGGCGCGATCGCGACTGGGAGTTCGCGCTCGACGCCTTGCGCGCGGGTTTGGTCCGCGGGGACGAACTGCTGGGCCGAATCGGCGATCTGCCGCTCACCGAGGACGGTCGCGCGCACGTTCGCGCGATGGTCGACGGTCTGCTCGTCAGAGCGCAGCCGGCCTAGTCGATCGGGATGTCTTCGACCTTGCGGTCGGCGGGTGGGGAATCGAGCCGCTCGAGGTAGTGGTCGATCAACGCGCGCAGCGTCAGCAGGGCCTCGCGGATCAGCGCCGTAAGGCGATCCTGGAGGTCGGCGGGGGCGGCCAGGCGCAGCGCGTCGAGCAGGACGAACAGTGCCGCCGGATCGGGCGCGGGCGGGGCCGGACCGGGGCGGTCACCCGCCGGATCGCCGTAGAGATCGTCGTTGTCAGCCGCTGGGCGCGGGTCGTTCATCGGAAGCCCTTTCGAAGACGACTTCCAGCGCGCCGTCGCGGAACCGCGCGCCGCCTGTCTCATAGCCTGCCAGGGCCGGGGGAAGCATGATCGTCCGCTTCTGCCCGCCGACTCGCACGATCACCTCGAGGCCGACCTTCTTGAGGTCGATGTCGCCGCGCTCGGCGAACGGCAGCGGCAGCCGCAGCGTCGCCCGCCCGTCGCCGTCGGTGCTCAGCTCGCGCGACAGGTCCTCGTGCAGGAGGTCCTCGACGGCGTGCTCGCCGAACAGCTCGTCGCCGAGCAGGTCCAGCGTCTCCGGGCCGATCACCTCGCGCGGCAGGTGCGGCGCCGTCAGCACCGGGACGGGGGCGAAGCCGGAGCGGACCAGCTCCATGTGCTCCTGTTGGGTGTCGCGCCAGTCCGCGAAGTAGCCGGTGGCGGCCTCCGGCGGCAGGATCCGGTTGACGACCACCGCGTCGGTCAGATAGCCGTAGAGGTTGAGGTAGGTGAAGGTCCGCATCGCCTCCTTGACGACCATCCGGTCCGGGTTGATCACCAGCCGCACCGACGTCCGCGAGCGGTCGCGGAGGATCTCATTCATCGCGACGAGGTTGGTCGCCAGCCGCTCGACCTCCTCGAAGACCGCCTCGCCGGGCAGCGGCACGTCGAGCACGGTGCGCGCCAGCGGCCGCGCGGCGGCGAGCAGCCCGCTGCGGAACGGGAAGACCTTCTCCAGCCACCAGGTGCAGATGTCGGGGAACGACAGCAGCCGCAGCGTCTCACCGGTCGGCGCGCAGTCGACGATCACGACGTCGAACTCGTCCGACTCGTAGTGGCGCTTGATCTGCAGCAGCGAGAACAGCTCGTCCATCCCCGGTGGAACGGTCAGCTCCTGGGCGGAGATCTGGTCGACGCCGCGATCGGTCAGCAGCTCGCCGAGCCACTCCGAGACCGCTTCCCAGTGGCGCTCCATCTCGGCCTGGGCCTGGACCTCCTGCCCGTAGAGCCCAGGCGCGACCTCGGTCGGCTCGCCGCCGAGCGGGGTCTCGAGCGAGTCGGCGAGGCTGTGCGCCGGGTCGGTCGACATGACGACCGTGCGCAGGCCGGCAGCGGCGCAGCGCCGCGCGCTGGCGGCGGCGACGCTCGTCTTGCCGACACCGCCCTTGCCGGTATAGAGGATCGTTCGCGGCGCCACCCCCGCATCCTACGAGGATGGGAACCGGGGGCTCGCGCCCCCGAGACCCCCGCAGGCGCCTGGCCGGTTGGTGGCTGGGCTGGCGTTGCCTGAACCGTGGCCGGCCTACGGCAGGCTGGACTCGGCGACGCCGGTGACGCTGCTGCGCAGGTTCTTGCCGGTGCGCAGCTCCTTGGCGGCGACGCGGATCCGGTAGTCGCCGGCGGCGCCCGGCTTCCAGGGCAGCGACCAGGTTCCGCGGCGGTAGGTGCCGAGCTTGTCGAGCGCGACGGCGCCGTTGCGGGTGATCGTCACCTGGACGGCCGAGAGCTTCGAGACCGAGAAGCGGACGTTGGCCGGGACGCCCTTGGTGACGAAGCTCGGCCCGAGGAGCTCTAGCTCGGCCGGATCGGTGGTGTAGCCGAGGAAGTCGCGCGCCGCGACGCAGTACGGCTCGCGGAGGTCCCTGTCGCGGTGCAGCCGGCTGCACATGCTGGCCGAGAACTCGCGCAGCAGCTCGTGGTACTCGCGCGTCGACTCGGCGCCGCGGTAGGAGTAGGTCGACCAGTCGCCGGTGTCGTTGGCCGGCAGCTCCCTGCGCGCCTCCGGCTCGCCGTCGGCGAACAGCTTGCGCGCCGCTCTGTCGCCGGTGATCTCCGCGTAGTCGTAGAGCCCGATCAGCGACTGCAGGAAGGCGTTGATGATGTAGAGCCCGGGAGCGAAGGAGTACTGGAGGTAGTGGACGCCGCCGAACGGCCCGCTGGTGCGCACGCCGACCGGAGGCGGCTTGCGGAAGGCGCCGAACGCTGCCCGCGCCTGCTTGAGATAGCTCGGGTCCGCGAGCAGCTGCGACGCGCGCGCGAACGCCTGGATCGCCGTCGCCTGCGCCATCCCGCTGATCCACGGCGGTCGTCCACCGCCGAACTCGAAGTAGTACTCCCAGGTCTTGAAGCCGCCGCGCGTCGACGCCGTGCGGATCAGCTCGCCGAGCAGCTTGCGCAGGCCGGCGCGATCGCAGGCGAGGCCGGTGTCCTTGACGCAGGCGCCGTGCATCAGGTTCGCCTGCTTGAAGTTGACCAGCGGCTGCAGCTGAAGCCCCTCGCCGACGTAGTACTCGAAGATCAACCGGCTGCCACGGAACATCACGTGGTCGCGATCGGCGGGAAACGGCTGGCGCGGCCAGTACTGGGTGTTGCGCCGCAGGATCAGCATCAGCGCCGGCAGGCGGCTGGCGGTCAGCTTGCGCTGCAGCGCCATTCCGTCGACGAGCGCGATCGCGTTGCCCAGCTCGGCCTTGCGGGCGCCCTTCAGCCGCCGCTGGACGGCGCGGGCACGCGTGACGACGCGGCGGTACTCGAGGTAGCTGGCGCGCGAGATCGCTCGGCGCTTGTACGCCAGGGTCAGAGCGCGGCTCGTCGCCTGGCGGGCGCGTCGCGCCGCGCGTCGCTCGCGTGCCGACCGGCGGCTGGCGGCTGCGGCGCGCGGCAGTCGGGTGGCGGGTGAGCTCTTCGCGCGGCTGGCTGCTGCGCTACGGACCCGCAGCGCGGCTTCGCGCCCGACGTCGACGGCCGCGCCGTCGGGCACGAGCGCGTCGTCGACGCGCTGCGCGCGCTCGCCACCGCCGACCAGCAGCAGGTCGCCGGCCTGCGCCGGGGCGACCGCCACGAGCGCCAGGCAGACGGCGGCGCTCGTCCAGAGCGTGCTGCGGCGGAAAGTCATCTCACACCCCAACCGTAGGAGGGCGTGGAAGTTGCGTGACGCGGCGGATCCCCCGCTAGGCTCCGCCGTTCCCCTCCAGCTTGTGTTCCATTGATCATCCGGACAGCACTTCGACAGCCCTGGACCGCCGTCCTGCTCGCGGTCTTGCTGCTGGCGTCTGGGTTGGCGCTCGCGGCGTGCGCCGGCGGCGGGGGCGGCGGAGACGCTGACGATGACGCCGCGGCGCTGCTCGACATGGCATTCGACGAGGCCGTGCCGAGCGCTGACGTCGACGTCGACCTGCAGCTCGACATCGAGGGCCGTCCAGGATTCGAGGATCCGTTGCGGATCAGGGCGAGCGGCCCGTACGTGCGCTCCGAGAAGTCGCTGCCGCAGCTGGATCTCGACGTCGCGATCGAGGCCCAGGGCGCCGGCCAGGCGATCGAGTCGGGCGTCCTCTCGACGGGCGATCGGCTGTTCCTGAAGTTCGGCGGCGCCTTCTACGAGCAGTCTCGCGCGGAGGTCGCCCGCACCAATCGCCGGCTCGCTCGCGAGAACGGCGACAGCGGGACGTTCTCCGACCTCGGCCTCGACGCGCGCAAGTGGATCGTCGACGCGCGGATCGACGGGGAGGAGGAGATCGGCGGCGTCGCGACCGAGCACGTGAAGGGCACGCTCGACGTCGAGGCGGCGCTGACCGACCTCAACAGCCTCCTGAAGGGCTCGTCTAACGCCCTCGCCGAAGCCGGTCAGCAGGCGAAGCCGTTCGGTAAGGAGGAGATCGAGCGGCTCGCGAAGTCCGTCGACGACCCGACCTTCGACGTCTACGTCGGCAAGGACGACGACGTCGTGCGACGCATCTCGCTGCGGCTCGACGTCGAGGTCCCGGAGCAGGATCGCGAGAAGGTCGGCGGCGTCACGGGAGCGTCGATCCGCCTGTCGGCGCAGCTCGACGACGTCGGCGGCGATCAGCAGGTCGACGTGCCGCGCAGCGCGCAACCGCTGTCGGACCTGACGCGTCAGCTCGGCAACCTGGACGAGCTGACCGGCGGCGCCTTCGGCGGCGTCACGACGCCGCCGGACGCCGCCGGCCAGACCGGCGACGGCGGCTCCGGCCTCGACGATTTCGAGCGCTACTCGGAGTGCCTCGACGCGGCGGATCCAGACGACGCCGACACGATCGCGACCTGCCGCGCACTGCTGCCGTAGCCAGCCTCTGTAGCGTGCTCGCCCGATGATCCTCGAGGACATTGCTCCGTGGCTGGCGCTGATCGTCGCGCTGCTGTTCTTCCTCTGGCTCGACCTCCACTTCTTCGCTCGCGGCCGCGAGCCGAACTTCAAGGAGGCCGTCTGGTGGTCGATCGGCTGGCTCGTGCTGAGCCTCGCGGCCGCGTTGGTGGTCTGGGCGTTGGAGGGCGGCGAGGACGCCGTCCTCTACACGACCGTCTATCTGATCGAGCGCTCGCTGTCGCTCGACAACCTGTTCGTCTTCCTGCTGCTGTTCGCCTACTTCGGCGTCCCGTACGAACAGCGCGGGCGGCTGCTGTTCTGGGGAATCGTCGCGGCGCTGGTGCTGCGCGGCCTGTTCATCCTCGTCGGGATCGCGCTGATCGAGCAGTTCCACTTCGTGATCTACCTGCTCGGCGTGGCGCTGCTGGTGCTCGCCTACCGGATCTTCCGCGGCGTCGACGACAACGTCGACCCCGACCGCAACCTGCTCGTGCGGGTGGTGCGCCGCTTCTACCCGGTCACCTCCGAGTTCCACGGCAAGCACTGGTTTGTGACCCTGAAGGACGGGCTCAAGGAGCGCCGCTACGCCACGCCGCTGTTCCTCTGTCTCGCCGCGGTCGTCTTCGCCGACATCGCGTTCGCGATCGACTCGATCCCCGCCGCCTTCGCGATCACCCGCGATCCCTTCCTGATCTGGATGGGCAACGTCTTCGCGCTGCTCGGCCTGCGAGCCCTGTTCGTGCTCGTCGAGGGCCTGATCCGCCGCTTCCGCTACCTCGACCAGACGATCGCCGTCGTGCTCGGCGTCGTCGGCGTCAAGCTGCTGATCGAGGACGTCGTCCACATCGGCCCGCTCGCCAGCCTCGCGATCATCGCCCTGCTCTTCGCGATCGGCATCGTCGCCTCGCTCATCGCCGATCGCAGAGATCCGGAGTCAGACGCGAAGCAAGAGGAGCGCGCTCAGCGCACCGAGCAGACGCACTCGCCGTAGTCAGGGCGTGGCTGGCAAGGAAGCAGGGGGCCGTGGCGGGGCCCGCCCCGCGAGGCCCCCGATGACGCCGCCAGGCGCGTCCTGACTAGGCGAGGAAGAAGACGATGCCGAGGACGGCGTAGAGCGCGAGCAGCTGGACGCCCTCGAACCAGTTCGACTCGCCGTCCTGGGTCAGGAAGTTCGCGATCAGGACGGCGAAGACGAGGCCACCGAGCTCGTAGCCGTTGAAGACGAGCGCCATCGGCGCGGGGCCGACGACGAACGACAGCAGCACGAGCATGGGGGCGACGAACAGCGCGATCTGGGCGCTCGATCCGATCGCGATCCCGACCGCGAGATCCATCTTGTCCTTGGCGGCGACCAGCACAGCGACCCAGTGCTCGGCGGCGTTGCCGACGATCGCGACGACGAAGACGCCGACGAAGAACTCCGACAGCCCGATCTCGTGCGACGCCTCGCTGATCGAGCCGACGAGGATCTCCGACATCAGGCCGACCAGCACCGCGGCGACGGCGAGGAAGGCCATCGCCTTGCGGATCGACCAACCGGGGCCGTGCTCCTCCGCGTGGGCCTCGTATGGGTTGAACAGCCGGCGGTGGGTCTTCAGCGAGAACAGCAGGCCGAGCGCGTAGGTGACCATCAGGACGATCGCGACGCCAAGCGACAGCGTCTCGAGGTCGGAGCCGAAGTCCACACGCTCGTCGCCCACCGACGGCAGGCCGCCGCCGTGGATCAGCTGGAAGACCGCCGGCATGATCAGCGCGGTCAGCGCCAGCAGCAGCATCGCCGACTGCGCGGCGGCGGCCGTCCGGTTGAAGGTCTGCTTCTCGCGCTTGAGCCCTCCGACGAGCATCGCCGCGCCGAGCACCAGCAGGATGTTGCCGATCACCGAGCCGACGATCGATGCCTTGACGACCTCCTGCAGTCCCTCCTTGAGCGCGAAGAAGGCGATGATCAGCTCCGGCGCGTTGCCGAAGGTGACGTTGAGGAAGCCGCCGATGCCGGGACCGGTCTTGGCGGCGATCTGCTCGGTCGCCTCGCCCATCACCGCGGCGGTCGGGATCACGCCCAGCGCCGCGGCGGTGAAGATCAGCACGGGGGAGGCGTGCGCCAGCTCCAGCGCGACCGCGGCTGGGATGAAGATCGCGAGGTAGTGAACGGGGCGCATCTGGCGGCGGACTCTAGGGTCGCTGCCGGCTACTCATCGTCGACGTGCTCGATGCTCGAGCCGTGGCGCTCGGGATCCTCTTGACCGAGCGGATCGCCCTCGTCGTCGGCCTCGGGGTCTTCGAGCGCCCGCGGCTGGCGGCCGTCGCCGCCGTGATAGGTCGCCTGGAAGGTCTCGAGCAGCTCGTCGCGCTGCGGCTCGTCGACGGGCAGGTCGTCGGCGATCAGCACCCAGTCCGCGCCCTCGAACTCCTCGAGCGCGAAGATCTCGTTGTCCATCGACGACGAGTCGTCCACGACCACGAGCACCTCGGTCTGCGGGTTGAAGTACGTCCCCGGACGCACCAGGAGCTCGTCGATCTCGAACCGCCGCCCGTCAGCCATGGCCTACGTATACCCCAGATCGTGCTCCTCACGCGGGCAGATCGACGATCGCGAAGTTGACTGTTGGCTTTCCAGCCGCGGGTTCGGTACCCTTTCCCAAGGGTTGACTGACGAATCAATCGGGAGCCGCGAAGGCTCCTCTTCGCCTGCCCCCGAGCCGCCCCCCGAACTTCTAAAGACTTCAAGGAGCGACAGTGGTCGATTTCACGCTTACCGATGAGCAGAAGGACATCCAGTCGATGGCGCACGACTTCGCTGAGAAGGAGATGCGGACCGTCGCCTGGGAGCTGGACAAGGACGGAACCTGGCCGCAGGAGATCATCGAGAAGGCCTGGGACGTCGGCCTGATGAACACCCACATCCCGACCGAGTACGGCGGTCCGGGACTCGACTTCCTCACCGGTTGCGTGATCGAGGAGGAGATCGGCTGGGGTTGCTCGGGCATCGGCACGTCGGTGATGTGCAACGGCCTCGCGACCGCCCCGATCGTCCTCGGCGGCTCCGAGGAGACGAAGAAGAAGTACCTCGGCATGTTGACCGAGGCCCCGAAGCTCGCCTCCTTCTGCCTCACCGAGCCAGATGCCGGCTCCGACGTCTCGGGCATGAAGACGACGGCCGTCAAGCAGGGTGACAAGTACATCCTCAACGGCTCGAAGTGCTTCATCACCAACGGCACCTACGCCGACTACTACACCGTCTACGCGAAGACCGACAAGGAGGCCGGCCACCGCGGCATGTCCGCCTTCGTCGTCGAGCGCAACTGGGACGGCGTCTCGGTCGACAAGAAGGAGGACAAGCTCGGACAGCGCGCCTCCAACACCGCGACGATCTCGTTCAACGACGTCGAGGTCCCGGCCGAGAACCTGATCGGCGAGGAGAACAAGGGCTTCAAGCTCGCGATGATGACGCTCGACCGCACGCGTCCCGGCGTCGCCGCGATGGCCGTCGGCATCGGCCGCGCGGCGTTCGAGTTCGCGACCGAGTACTCGAAGGAGCGCGTCCAGTTCGGCGTGCCGATCGCGATGCACCAGGCGATCCAGTTCATGATCGCCGACATGGCGACCAAGCTCGAGGCCGCGCGCCTGATGACGTGGAAGTCCGCGCACCTGCTCGACCAGGGCGAGCGCAACACGCTCGTCAGCTCGCACGCGAAGCGCTTCGCCGCCGACTCGGCGATGGAGATCACCACCGACGCCGTCCAGGTCTACGGCGGCTACGGCTTCATCAAGGAGTACCCGGTCGAGAAGCTGATGCGCGACGCGAAGATCATGCAGCTCTACGAGGGCACGTCGCAGATCCAGCGCCTCGTGATCGCCCGCGAGGTCCTGCTGCCCCGCCGCGCCGAGACCCCGGCGCCCGCGGCCGCCTAGGCGCCTCAGCCACATCCGCAGTTCCTCGAGGAGGCCGCCCCCGGGCGGCCTCCTCGCGTTTCAGGCCACCGGAGAGGCATGTCAGGATGGGCGCGATGGCGAGATCCGAGTCCGTGAAGCCGAAGGGAGAGCGCAGCCGTGCGGCGGTGCGGGACGCGGTCGCCCAGGCGGGCGGGCTCGGCAAGGCGACCGCGACGGGGCGCGGCCAGGACCCGCTGTCGGGTGAGCTGCGGCGGCGCGAGGTGCTGCCCCTGTTGGTGCTCCACCTGATCGCCGCCGGTCCTTCCTACGGCAACCAGCTGATGGAGCGGATCGCCGGGATGACCGAGGGCGTGCTGACGGTCAACCCGAACACGATGTACCCGCTGTTGCGCAAGCTCGAGGCCGCCGGGCTGATCGAGGGCGACTGGGAGCACCCGGAGCGGCGGACGCGCCGCTTCTACTCGATCACCGCCACCGGCGGCGAGGAGTACGCGCGCCTGCGCGAAGAGGTGCGTCCGTTCCTCGACTCGGTCGCCCGCTCGATCGACGACATCGTCGGCGAGGTCTATTCCTAGCTGCGCTACGGTTGGCCGGCTAGCCAGTCGACCTAGGAGAGGACCAAAGTGGCACGAGGTGAGGCCCGTCCGTTGAACGGCAAGGTGATCGCCATTACCGGGGCTGCGCGCGGCATCGGGCTTGCGACCGCGAAGGCCTGTGCGGCCCGGGGGATGAAGGTCGCGATCGGCGATCTCGACCTCGCAGAGGCCCAGCGAGCGGCGGAGTCGGCGCCGGGTGCGATCGCGCTCGCGCTCGACGTGACCGACCGCCAGTCGTTCGAGGCCTATATCGACGCGACTGAGGCGCAGCTCGGCCCGGTCGACGTGCTCGTCAACAACGCGGGGATCATGCAGCTCGGCTCGTTCCTCGAGGAGGACGAGGCGACGGCGATCCGCCAGGTCGACATCAACGTCCACGGCGTCCTGCACGGGATGAAGTCGGTGCTGCCGCGCTTCAAGACGCGCGGCACGGGCCACCTGATCAACATCGCCTCGATGGCCGGCAAGACGGGCGTTCCCGGGGGCGCCACCTACTCCGGCACGAAGTTCTTCGTCTACGGCGTCAGCGAGGCCGTGCGCAGCGAGCTGCGCGGCACGGCGATCGAGGTCTCGGTCGTGATGCCGGTACCCGTCAACACCGAGCTGGCGGCCGGTCTGGAGCGGGGACGCGGGTCCACCTTCGTCGAGCCCGAGGACGTGGCGGCGGAGATCGTCGCGACGCTCGAGCACCCGCGCTTCGACGTGCCGGTCCCGCGTTCGATCGGCCGGCTCGTCCATGTCACAGGCGTCCTGCCGCGCGGGGCGCGCGAGGCGCTCGGGCGCGCCTTCAAGGCCGACAAGATCCTCGCGGAGGCTGATCTGGGCGCCCGGCGCGACTACGAGCTGCGCGCGGCACACTCCGACCCGGGCCTCGAGGCCGGCGACGAGGCCAAGCAGCTCCCCGGACACTAGATAGCCTCCCGCGCCGCAAACTTAATCGGAAGGGAAGAATGCACGTATTCAAAGCCGCCGTCGTAGGCGCGGGGACGATGGGCGGCCAGATCGCCCAGACGATCGCCGCCTCCGGCATCACCGTCGTCCTCAAGGACATCAAGCAGGAGCTAGTCGACGCCGGTCTCACCGAGGCCCGCAACGTCACGCAGGGCCAGATCGGCAAGCTCGTCAAGAAGGGCAAGCTGACCGAGGAGCAGGGCGAGGCGGCAGTCCAGGAGGTCCTCGACCGGATCATCGGCACGACCAGCTACGAGGGCTTCGGCGACGTCGACTTCGTCATCGAGGCGGTGCCGGAGATCATTGGCCTCAAGCAGCAGGTCTTCGCGGAGCTCGACGCGGTCACCCCCGGCCACGCGATCCTCGCCTCGAACACCTCGTCGCTGTCGATCTCGGAGATCGGCGAGCAGACGCTGCGGCCCGACAAGGTCGTCGGCTTCCACTACTTCTACCCGGCGTCGATCATGCCGCTGATCGAGATCGTGATCGGCGACGACACCTCGCCCGAGACGGTCGAGGTCGCGCTCAACTTCGCTCAGACGATCAAGAAGCAGCCGATCACCTGTGCCGAGGTCCCCGGCTTCGTCGTCAACCGCATCCTCAACTCGGCGGTCTGCGAGATCTGGCGCGCCCAGGAGGAGCAGTCGCTGTCGATCAAGAGCATCGACGAGGGCGTCGCCGCGGCGAACGTCGCGCCGATGGGCCCGTTCATGCTCGTCGACCTGCTCGGCCTCGACACGGTTCTGCACGTCGCCAAGCACCTGCGCGAGAGCTACGGCGACCGCTTCTTCGTCTCCGCGGAGATGGAGCGGCTGGTCAGCGAGGGCAAGCTCGGCGCCAAGACCGGCGGCGAGGGCTTCTACGCCAACGGCGAGCCGAACATCAAGGGCGACGGTGACGCCGACGCGGCCGAGCTCGCAGAGATCTGGGCGATGAAGGCGCTGCGCGAGTCGCTGCTGGTGCTCGAGGAGGGCGTCTGCACGGTCCGCGAGATCGACCTCGGCCTGATGGCCGGCGCCGGCCTCGATCCGCGCCGCGGCCTGCTGCCGCCGTTCTGGAAGGCTGACGTCGAGGGCCTCGACGTCGCGCTCGAGAAGATGGAGCAGCTCGAGGAGAAGTACGGCGAGGAGCGCTTCGGCGTGCCGACGATCCTGCGCCGCATGGTCGCCCAGGGCCGGCTCGGCATCGCCGCCGGCCAGGGCTTCTACGCCTGGGCCCGCCCCGACGAGGGCGAGCAGCGCGAGACGGTCAAGCTGGAGACCCGCGGCGACGTTGCGATCGCCTGGCTTGCCAACGCGCCGATGAACGCGATCTCGCCACAGGTGATCGAGGATCTCGGCGCCGTCTGGGAGAAGGTGACCAGCGAGGGCAAGGTCGGGGCGATGATCGTCGCGTCGTCGATCCCGGTCGTCTACTCGGCGGGCGCCGACATCAAGGCGTTCACCCAGATGGACGAGGAGAAGGGCGCGGACCTGATCCACTCCGGTCACGCCCTGCTGCGCAGCCTCGGCCAGAACCGCGTGTCGACGATCGCGGCCGTCAACTCGATCGCCTTCGGCGGCGGCTGCGAGCTGGCGATGGCCTGCGACGTGCGAATCGCCGCCGAGTCGGCGATCTTCGGCCAGCCGGAGATCAAGCTCGGGATCATCCCCGGGTTCGGCGGCACGCAGCGCCTGCCGCGGCTGGTCGGCGAGAACAAGGCGCTCGAGATGAACCTCACCGGCGACGCGATCACCGCCGGCGACGCGTTCGAGCACGGCCTCGTCAACCGGATCGTGCCGGACCACGAGCTGTTCGACACCGCCCTCTCGTGGGCGCGCAAGCTCGCCGGCCAGGCGCCGGTCGCCGTCGAGAAGATCAAGGAGGTCTCGGCCGACGGCGACATCGACGCGGGCATCGAGGCCGAGAAGGCCGGCTTCGCCGCCGTCTTCGCGACGGACGACGCCAAGGAGGGCATCGGCGCCTTCCTCGGCAAGCGTGCGCCGAAGTGGTCGGGGCGCTAGACAGCAGGACAGAGACGCTCGCCGGCCTCCTCCAGGAGGCCGAGCGAGCGGTAGTCCTCACGGGAGCGGGGATCTCGGTGCCGTCCGGGATCCCCGACTTCCGCAGTCCCGGGACCGGGATGTGGGAGGGGGTCGACCCGATCGAGGTCGCCCACATCGACGCCTGGCGGCGCGACCCCGACCGCTTCTGGCGCTTCTACGGCGCCCGCTTCGCCTCGCTGGTGGACAAGCGGCCGAACCGCGCCCACGAGGTTGTCGCGGAGCTCGAGCGCAGCGGGCGGATCCGCGGCACGATCACCCAGAACATCGACCGATTGCACCGTGCCGCTGGCAGCGACCGGCTGCTGGAGATTCACGGCTCGATCGAGTCGAGCGTCTGCCCGCAGTGCCGTGGCCGCACCTCCATCGAGCAGGTGGTCGCGCTGCTGTCGGACGGCGACGGGGCGCCGGAGTGCCCGGCCTGCGTCGCGCCGTTGAAGCCCGACGTCGTCCTCTTCGGCGAGCTGCTGCCCGCCGACGTGATGGCGGAGGCCGAGCGGCTCGCGCTCGAGGCCGATCTGATGATCTGCATCGGCAGCTCGCTGACCGTCCACCCGGCGGCGGGCCTCCCGCAGTTGACGCTGCGCTCCGGCGGATCGCTGGCGATCGTCACCGAGGGCGAGACGCCGCTGGACGACCAAGCCGCGGTCAAGCTCACCGGGGACGTCGTCGCCGAGCTCGACGCGCTCGAACTGGCGCTTCGCGGCTAGTGGGCGCTCTCGAGCCGCCGCGCGCGCAACGCCGACTCCATCCGCCCGACGCTGGCCTCCAGCGCGGCTCGCAGCTCGTCGGACAACGCACCGTGCAGCGCGGCGTTGGCCGCGTCGCCGACCGCCTTGCGATCGGCCTCGAGAGCTCCACGCCGATCGCCTGAGACACCTGGCAGCTCTGCGAGCAACGCCTCGAGCGCCACGCGAGCCTGCAGCGCCGCCTCACGGCTCCGTCCCGCCCCCAGGTCCATCCTCGCGCGCAACACCAGCTCCTCGCACGCCAGGACGCTCTCGCGGCCGCTGAGCAGCGCCGCGAACCGCTCCTCCGGGGCCTCCATCGACCGCTTCGCGCGTACGACGCCATCGCGCGGCAGCTCCCACGCCTGTTTGAACATCCCCGCCACGGCGTCGTCGCCAGACCCGAAGCCAATCCGGGCGACGAGCGCTTGGTGGAGGGCCACGTCGCGGACGTGCGGGTCGGCGCGCGCCACGCGGTAGGCGTGCAGCGCTCCGTTGAGCGTCGCCAGCGCGCGGTCGAGCTCGCTGTCGCGACGCTCGGCGTCGTCGCGGACGCCCGACAGCCAGATCTCGGCGTGGTCCGGCGTAGCGAACGGGTCGGTGTGGACCACGGTCGCTCGGCTCGTCGGCACGCCCTCCGGCGACGCCCGCTCGACGGTCCTTCCCCGGCGTCCGCGTATGCGGCGTCGCTCAGGCGCCGCGAGCGTCGACAGCACCAGCACGATCTCCGGCTCCTCGGCGGGGTCCTCACGCACCATGTAACGGCCGTCGCCGGGTCCCAGCAGAAACCCGTACTCCAGCTGGACGAAGCCGAACAGGGGGGAGGCCATCACGGCGAACCGTCGCAGACCCAGCCCGCCGACGCCGGCTGGGCGGCGCTACTCGCCGACGTGCGCGTCAGAGGCCGGCTTGTCGGCCGGGAGCGAGTACTTCGACGGCTCGGTTGGGACGACGGGGTTGTCGATCTCGCGTAGGCGGGCGATGAGGTCTGACCACTGGCCTGGTTTGAGGACGGCGAGCGCTTGCTGTCCGAGCTTGCGGTTCTGGCCGAACAGCGGCCGGAAGCCGACGTGGATGTGGTCGGCGTGGTCGCCCATCGCGTAGGTGTTCTGGCCGTAGTCGAGCAGGCTGATGATCTGGTGCGGGGCCATCGTGCCCTGGAGGCGCATCAGCCGACGGACGGATTGGTCGGTGACGCCGCCGGGCTCTTGGTGGCCGTAGATCGGGACGCCGTTGATCTTGGCGATGTCGACCGCGTTGCCGGAGGAGTGCTCGGAGATGTTGCCCGACGCGGTCATCAGCCCGTGGTCGGACTTCAGGGAGGTGACCGTCGGCCGCAGGCCGGAGTCGGCCAAGTAGGCGAGCGTCGCGAGGACGCGGCGGTCGATCTGGCCCGACTGGATGTCGGTGCGGCCCGAGTCGTCGAGCTCGATCCGCTCATCCGACAGCACACGCTTCTCCAACAAGGGCTTGGGCAGCAGCAGGATCTGGCCGATCGACAGACCGCCGGCCTTCGCGTCACGACCGTAGAGAGCGTTCTTGCCCGCGGCCCGGTAGATCGCCGTGGCCTCCAACAGCTTCCAGCCATCGAGGATCGGCTTCGGATCGATCGACGGGGCGCCCTTGCCGGCGGGGCGGATCGCGAAGTCCAAGTGCGCAGCCTTCTCAGGATCGACCTTGCCGACCCGACCGAGGATCGTCCCGCCGATCACCTGGGCGCCCTCCTTGAGCCGCTTGAGCCGGACGTCCTTGGCGTCGGCGCCGAACGGACGCGAGAAGTAGTTGCGGTAGGTCTCGAACTTGCCGTCCTCGCGCGCCTTGGCGTCGAGGATCTGCTCGAGGCCGCCGGACTCGCGAGCACCCTCGGCATCGGGGTGGGCGAAGAGACGCTCCTTGAACGGCAGCGACGCGGCCGGCTCGACGGTCTCCGCCGGCTCGTCGGCCTTCGCGTCGTCGTTGTCGGTCGCGGCCTGGCGGCCAGCCGACGCGGCCTTGACCGGCTGCGGGTCGGCGTCGTCGCCGTTGGCCTTGATCGCCCGGACGTCGGTCGCGTCCTCCTTGAGCACCGGGTAGTGGTCGGCGACCTCGCCGAGCCCCGAGTAGGTGTAGCGATTGCCGTAAACGTCCTGGAGCACGACGTAGTTGCCAAGCCGCTCGGACTCGCCGATCTTCTTGATCACGCCATCGTTGGTCGCGACAACCGGCGAACCCTTCTGCGCGTAGATCTCCAGCGAACGGCGGTCGTCCTGGGACTCGACGACATTGGCGGCGTTCTCGCCCTCCTCGACGCGCTTGACGGCCTCCTGCTCAGCGAGGTCGTCCGCATAACGGGCGCGGGCGGCGACGGGGAACCGGCCCTCGGTCAGGCCGGTCAGCGAGCCGACGAGGTCGGCCGGCACACCCGAGATCAACCGCGTGCGTAGCAATACCGAGTCGACGTACCAGTCGGCGTGGTTGTAGGCGAAGATCGCGCCGCGCACGTCGTTCTCGTAGTTCGCGGCCTTCAGATAACGAGCCGCCGCGAAGATCGCGTCGACGGGGTTGTAGGGGTCCTTGCGACCGTCTTTGTTCGCGTCGACGCCGTAGGCCTCCCACGAGGAGGGCATGAACTGCATCCAGCCCAGCGCGCCCGCCGAAGAGACGTTGAGGTTGCGGCCATAGTCGGTCTCGATCTCGTTGATCGCGGCCAGCACCTCCCAGCGCACGCCGTACTCGATCCCCGCCGCCTGATAGATCGGCAGCAGGAACAACGGCACCCGGAACTTCCGAATCACGAAGTTCGGAACACCCTGCGCGACCGACGGACCCGGCAGCGCGTCGAAGAAGGTGGGGTTCGCCGTGGTCGGCGAGCCATCCGGATTGCGCAGCGCCGGACGCTCGGCGCGGGCGCCACCACCGTCAGTCTTACCCTCACGCTGAGGTTGAGACTTGCTGGTCGAGCGGCGCTTGAGGGTTCGCTTGTCGTCG
Source organism: Thermoleophilaceae bacterium (assembly GCA_035715585.1). GTDB lineage: Bacteria > Actinomycetota > Thermoleophilia > Solirubrobacterales > Thermoleophilaceae > JAAYBF01. Next base: position 8,669 of record DASTKX010000007.1, on the reverse strand, counting down.
CCGCCGGTCTTCTGCTCGCGACCGACGCTCGGCGTCGGCGCGGGATCGCTATCGAGCGGCGCCGGCGCGGGAGTCGTCTCCGGGGCCGGTGTCGTCTCGGGCGCCGGCGTGGTGGGGGCGGCGGGCGTCGTCTCGGTCGTCGGCGCGGGTGTCGTGGCCGGTGGGGTCTCCTGTGCGCTGACCCACTCGACCGGGCCGAGCTCGGCCGGCAGCTGGATCTCGGAGACCGGGGTGCCCGGCGGGACGTCGACGGTGACCGTGACGATCTCGCCGGTCAGCAGCTTGACCGTGAGCACGCGCGTCTCAGCCGAGGCCGCCACCGTGAAGCTGGTGAGAGCCGCGACCAGCGCGACGCCTGCGCAGAGCAGGGTGTGCCACAGCCGCTTCTTCATCCCGGAAATTGGTCTCCTCCTTGCGCGCCCCCGGCGGGAACGCTCTTAGACGCGCGCAAGCTTATAGGTCTGCTGGGCGCAGACAGAACGCTAGCTATCGGCTCGGAGAGGTACAAGGGGGATCGGTAATCGGGGAAAGCGGCGCATTTTGCGGCCGTCCGTGTCGGGAGTATCGGCGCCGATCGGGGACTTCGCAAGCCCCGAGCGGCCGCTTGCAGGGCGTCTGTGGGCTTCTACTGCTCGTAAATCGCCCCGACCAACCATCTCTAACCTTCAACTAGAGATTTAGATATGTCCCTCGCGCCAGGCCGCTCGGCATCTGGAAGCGCGTCCTGTAGCCTGACCCGGTGGCTATCGACCGTGACTCGAGCTTCGTCGACCGCGTCTCCCGTCAGGGTGAGGAGGCGCTGGGGCGGATCGCCGAGGAGCTGATCGGAAAGCCGATCGTCAGCGGCGCCGTCTCGCGTGCCCTCGAGGCGCGCGAGAAGGCCGCCCAAGCGCAGGAGGCCGCCCTCGGGGCGCTCAATATCCCCTCGGCTGCCGACGTCGAGCGCGTCGTCCGCCGGCTGCGCTCGGTCTCGCAGCGGCTGGAGTCGATCGAGGACACCCTCGACAGGCTCGAGGACCGGCTGGCCACCCCGGCGCCGAAGCCGCGGGCAGCCAAGAAGCCGCCGGCCAAGAAGCCCTAGTCGGCCATCCGCTCGAGCGCGGCCCAGCCCGCCTCGCCAAGCGCCAGACCCAGCTGCTCGACGTCCGAATGGGGAATCCGCTGGCGGTCGCCGGCGGCCAACAGGTCGGTGACGCCGAGCAGGACGGCGGCGGCGACAGCACGGCGGTCCGCGATCGCCAGCAACGTCGCGGCCTCCATCTCCACGACCTCCGCGCCGTCCTCCAGCCAGTCAGCCGGGGCGTCGGCGCGAGGGTCGTAGAAGAGGTCTGTCGTCAGCGCCGTCACGGGTCGTGCAGCGCCCACGATCAGCGCGTCGGTCAGCGGGCCGTCCGGCTGCAGGCGTGGACCTGCGCCCAGCGCGGCGCTCGTGCCGTCGGCGCCGATCACCGTCTCCGCGGCGAGCAGCTCGCCGAGCTCGAAGCCCTCCCGCAGCGCGCCGCAGGTTCCGATCCGTACCAGCGTTCGCGCTCCGAGGTCGATCAGCTCCTCGACGACGATCGCCGCGCTCGGCCCGCCCATGCCGGTCGCCTGCACGGTCAGCGGCTCGCCGTCGCGTGCGGCGCCGGTGTATCCCCACAGCCCACGGTTGTGGTTGAACATCTTCGGGTTGTCGAGCAGTGCCTGGGCCACGACCAGCGCTCGATGCGGGTCGCCGGGCAGCAGCACCCGCTCGGCGAGTGGAGCGGCGGGTCGCAGGTGCAGCGTCGCCGGGTCCGTCACGCGCGGCACCCTATGTCCCGCAGCGGCCTGACGACGCCCGCCACGGCTATCCTCGACCGATCCCCGAGCGTCGTGACATCCAGGAGGCCCTGCGCGAGGCCGTCGACCGCACCGTCCAGGCGACGGTCGACACGCGCGAGCGGGCGCAGGGCGCCGCTGGCGGGGTCGCCGACGCGGTCGACGACATCGTCAAGGGCGCCCAGGGCAACATCTCGCGCAGCCGCAAGGGCGTGCTCGCGGCGGTCGAGGACAGGCTGCCCGCGAGTCAAGACGACATGAAGGCGCTGCGCACCGAGCTGCGCCGGATCGATCGGCGGCTCGGCGAGATCGAGCGGCGGCTCGAGGAGCTACCGCCCGGAGCTCAGAAGTGAACGCCCTTCAGCAGATAGGCCATCGCGACGGCCTCGGTCGACATCTCGTCGCCCGCCTTGTTGCCGTCGGCCAGCTCGGCCGCGCTGCCCTTCTTCGCGGCGGTCGAGTCCGGGAACAGGCTGTAGGCCTGGTTGAGGATGATGTCGACCGTCGACGGCGATAGCGCGTAGAGCACCTCGCCGAACGTCCCCAGCCGCGAGGCCTTGCGCTTCGGCTTGTCGATCATCGCGTCGCAGAGCATCTGCCCCGCCTCCTCCGGCGTCAGCGTCGGGAAGGCCTTGTAGATGTCGGTCGGCGCGATCATCGGCGTGCGCACGAGCGGCATGTAGACGGTCGTGAACTTGACGTTGTCGGCGACGCACTCGGGCGCGGCGCAGCGCGAGAAGGCGTCGAGCGCCGACTTCGAGGCGACGTAGGCCGAGAAGCGCGGCGTGTTCGTCTGGACGCCGATCGAGGAGACGTTGACGATGTGGCCCGACTTGCGCTCGCGCATGCCGGGCAGGAAGGCCATGATCAGCTTCAGCGCGCCGAAGTAGTTCAGCTGCATCGTCCGCTCGTAGTCGTGGAAGCGGTCGTAGGAGCGGGCGACCGAGCGGCGGATCGAGCGGCCGGCGTTGTTGACCAGCACGTCGGCGCCGCCGTGCTCGTCGATGATCTCCTGCGCGACGCGCTCTACGTCCTCGAGACTGGAGAGATCGGCGGGGTGGACGTGCGCCGTGCCGCCGAGCGCGCGGACCTGCTCGGCGACCTCCTCGAGCTTCTCGCGCGTGCGTGAGACCAGGATGACCTCGCCGCCGGCCTCGCCGACGCGGACCGCGGTCTCGGCGCCGATTCCCGACGAGGCGCCGGTGATCACGACGCGCTTGTCTTGGACGGCCGTCGCCAGCGAGCGGTCGCGGAACAGCGCCGGGTCGAGGTTGCGCTCCCAGTAGTCCCAGAGCCGGCCGGCATAGCTGTCGAGCGGCGGGACCGCGATGCCGGTCCCGCTGAGCGCGCGCTGGGTGTCGCGCGCGTCGAAGGTGCACTTGAAGTCGCGCACCTCCATCGCCTCCGGCGGGATGCCGAGGTCGCGGTAGAGCTGGTTGCGGATCTTCTTGACCGTCGGCAGCGCCATCACGCCGGCGCGGACGGGCGCCGGGACGGCCTTGGTCAGGTTCTCGTCGACGCGGATCGCCAGCTGGGGGGCGTGTGCGGCCCTGGCGAATGTGTTGAGCGCCTCGCCGACCGTCATCGGGTCGGGATCGACGAGGTGGTAGGTGTCGCCCGGCAGATCCTCGTCGGTCATGTGGCCGATGTGGTCGATCGCGCGGGCGACGAAGTCGACCGGGACGATCGTGATCTTGCCGCCCTCGGGGCCGGCGAGCGGCATCCATGCGGGCAGCGCGCCGCGCAGCTTCTTGAGCAGCGTGAAGAGGTAGTACGGGCCGTCGATCTTGTCGATCTCGCCGGTTCGCGAGTGGCCGACGACGATCCCCGGCCGGTAGACGAGCGTCTGCGCCTCGACGTCGCGCCGGACCATCTGCTCGGACTCGTACTTGGTCCGGTGGTAGTGGTGCGGCAGCCGCTGGCCCTCGTCGAGCATGTCCTCCTGGAACACGCCGCGATAGTCGCCGGCGACGGCGATCGAGCTGATGTGGTGGAAGCGGCCGACCTCGCGTGAGTTGGAGAACTCGATCGCGTGGCGGGTTCCCTCGACGTTCGCGCGCTGCGCGGTCAGCTCGTCGGCCTCGATGTCGTAGACCGCCGCGAGGTGGAAGAAGTGGTCGATCTTCACGTCGTCCGGCAGGACCGAGCCGTCGATGCCGAGCGCCGGCTGCGACAGGTCGCCGGGGACGGCGACGATCCTGCCCTCGTCGGCGCGCAGCCGCTCGACGAGAGCGTCGACCTTTCCGCGCGAGCCCTCGCGCGTCAGCACGTAGATCGTCCCGTCGCGCTTCAGTAGCTCCTCGACGAGGTGCCTGCCGATGAATCCGGTCGCGCCGGTCACGAAGTAGTTCACGCCGCGGCGAGTGTAACTCCCCGGCGGCTCACGGCCCCGGACCCCCGTGCCACCTGGCCGGCCGAGTTCGCCGGCTGCGCCGGTTCTGCGAGCGGCCTCTCACCGTTGTAGCGTCAGCGGCCTCGGTGAACGACGAGCGACTCACCCTCAACCAGGTCGCGGAGCGCGCGGGCGTGTCGCCCGCGACGCTGCGGCGCTGGGTCAAGGGCGGGCTGATCCCGCAGCTCGACGAGGGTGACGGCCGCGCGTGGAGCCAGGCGGCCGCCGCACAGGCGCGGGTCGTCGCCCGGCTGCGCGACCGCGGCCACACGATCGACCAGATCAGGGAGGCGACCGACGACGGCCGGCTCGCGTTCGGGTTCGTCGAGGAGCTGCTGCCCGACGAGGATGGCGACGCGTCGCTGAAGGACGTCGCCAAGGCGACCGGGCTCGAGCCGGCGCTGATCGAGCGGCTCTGGAACAGCTTCGGCCTGCCGGCGCGCGACCTCGAGGCGATGTCCGACGAGGACGTCGAGGCGATGCGCGAGGCTGCCGGCGTGCTCTCGACCGGCCTGCCGCTGGTCGCGACGCTGCAGCTCGCGCGCGTATACGGCCAGGCGCTGTCGCAGATCGCCGACGCCGAGGTCCGGCTGATCCATCTCTACGTCCACGAGCCGCTGATGCGCGAGGGCGTGCCAGGCCTGCAGATGGCGGAGCAGATGGAGAGCCTCGCGCGCGACCTGCTGCCGCGTTCCTCGACGCTGATGGAGTATCTGCACCGGCGCTTCCTGCAGCATTTCGTCGCCCAGGACGTCGTCGGCCACATGGAGGTCGAGCTCGACGGCGAGGTCGACCTCGGCCGTCTGCGCGTCGGGATCTGCTTCTGCGACCTCGCCGGCTACACGCGCTTCACCGAGGAGGAGGGCGACGAGCAGGCGCTCTCCTACGTCGAGCGTTTCGTCGACCGGATCAGCGAGACGCTGCCCGACGACGCGCGGGTGGTCAAGACGATCGGCGACGAGGCGATGATCGTCGGACAGGACATCCAGGCGCTGACCGAGTGGGCGGTCAGCTTCCAGGGCGAGTTCGCCGAGCGACCCGAGCCGCGCATCGGCATCCATTACGGCGCGGCGCTCTATCGCGACGGCGACTACTTCGGACGTGAGGTCAACCTCGCCTCACGCGTCGTCGCACGCGCGCGCGGAGGAGAGGTTCTCGCCACCGACGCCGTCGTCGAGCACGTCGCCGCGTCGAGCCGGCTGACCTTCGAGGGCATCGGCCAGGTCAAGCTGAAGGGCTTCGACGAGCCGCGCCAGCTCTGCCGGGCGACCGGCTTCGCGAGATGACCGACGCGGCCGATCCCGGCGCGGCGCTCGCGGCGGCCAGGACGAGCGGCCTCGTCCAGGCCGGTCAGCCGCTGCTGGTGATGCTCTCCGGCGGCGCCGACTCCGTCTGCCTGCTCGACGTCGCGCTGCGGCTCGGGGCCGAGGTGACGGCGCTGCACGCCAACTACGGCCTGCGCGACGCCGCCGCCGGCGACGAGCGGCACTGCCGCGAGCTGTGCGCGCGGCTCGACGTCGAGCTGATCGTCGCGGCTGCTCCGCTGCCGGACGAGGGAAACGTCCAGGCGCTGGCCCGCGAGGCCCGTTACCGGCTCGCCGAGCTCCACGCCAGCGGCGACTATGCGGCCGCGCACACGGCCTCCGACCAGGCCGAGACGGTCCTCTACCGCCTGGCCGTCTCGCCGGGCCGCCGCCCCCTGCTCGGCATGGCCCCCCGTCGCGGCCGCCTCGTCCGACCCTTGCTCGCAGCCACTGCCGCCGAGACCCGCGCCCACTGTCGCGCCCGCGGCCTCGAGTGGCGCGAGGACGCCTCCAACCGCGACCCCCGTTTCGCGCGCGCCCGCGTGCGTCACGGCATGCTCGAGGTGCTGCGCGAGATCGCGCCAGGCGCCGAGCACACGATCGCCGAGACCTCCGCCCAGCTCCGCGACGAGGCCGAGGCGCTCGACGCGGCCGTCGATGCCGCACTCGCGGGGCTCGGTGGCGGCCCCGCGGTGGAGGGCGAGGCGCTCGCCGCGCTCGGCCCCGGCCTGTCCCGCCTCGTCCTGCGCCGTCTCGCCGAGCGCGAGACCGGCGTGCCGCACCCGCTCTCGCGCGCGGATGTCGTCGCGATCCTCGAGCTCGCCCGAACGACAGGCAGCCGCTCGCTGGATCTCGGCAACGGCCTCCGCGCGATCGCCGAGTACGGCACCCTCCGTTTCCACGCCGGCGCCGAGGCCGTGCCGGCCGAGCCGGTTCCACTCACGATCCCCGGTACGGCCCGCTTCGGCGCCTGGGAGATCGAGGCCCGCACCGGCGGCGGTGGCGAGGTCGAGCTCGACGCCGACGCCCTCGGCGAGCACGCCACCGTCCGCGCGTGGCGCGACGGCGACCGCATCCGCCCCCTCGGCCTCGGCGGAACCAAGTCGCTTCAAGACCTCTTCACCGATCGCAAGATCCCCCGCGAGCTCCGCCGAACCCTCCCAATCGTCGAAGCCGCAGGCGAGATCGCCTGGATCGCCGGCGTGGCTGTCGGAGAGCGCTTCGCCGCGACCACCACCACCGCCAACCGCATCAGCCTGTCGGCGCGGCTGACGTAGCCGGGGGGAAAGGAACCCCCAGCGGAGCGATTCCCAAGCGTAGTCGGGGGTTCCTTTCCCCCGGCGTACCACGGCGCCCCCGCCAGACATAGACTCGCCCCCCGTGACCGGCCCCTCGATCGGCGAGATCCTCGTCCAACGCGACGACCTCGCACACCGCGTGCAGGAGCTCGCCGCGCAGATCTCGCGCGACTACAGCGGCCGCTCGGTGCTGCTGATCGGCGTGCTGAAGGGTGCGATGTTCTTCGTCAGCGACCTGATGCGCCAGCTCGAGGTCGACTGCGAGGTCGACTTCATGGCGGTCGCCTCGTACGGGTCGTCGACGAGCTCGAGCGGCGTCGTTCGGATCCTCAAGGACCTCGACGGCCCGATCGAGGGGCGCGACGTGCTGATCGTCGAGGACATCGTCGACTCGGGCCTGACGCTGAGCTATCTGCTGCGCACGCTGCGGGCGCGCGAGCCCGCGTCGGTCGAGGTCTGCGCGCTGCTGACCAAGCCGGAGCGGCGCAAGGTGGACCTCCCGATCCGCTACGTCGGCTTCGAGATTCCGAACCGCTTCGTGATCGGCTACGGGCTCGACCACGTCGAGCGGTTCCGCAACCTGCCCTACGTGGCGGTCCTCGACGGGCCCGCGTCCTGAGCCGGCGAATGGTCGCCCGCAAGGGGCGGGAAGGCCGCTACACCCTTGCTAGGCTGTCGTTTCACCCGCTAAGGCGAACCTTCGGCATCTTCTCGTCGCATTCAGTTCGCGCGGGTCGCGGCCGATAGAGAGAAACCTCCTGTGAGCAGATTCTTCAAGAGCGCTGCATTCCCGATCCTGATCGTCGTCGTTCTGGCGTTTTTCGCCCAGAAGCTGATCAGCCCTGGCGAGCAGCAGAAGGACACCAGCTACAGCGAGTTCGTGACCCAGGTCGACAACGACAAGGTCAAGAAGGTCACGCTCAACACGAAGAACAACCGGGTCGACGTCGAGCAGAAGAACGGCGACAAGTACGAGACCGCCTACCCGGACAACACCGAGCAGAACCTCGTCAACCAGCTCCAGGCCGCCGACGTCGACGTCGACGTCAAGGCCAAGTCGGGCAGCGGCTGGATCACCGCGCTGACCTACATCCTGCCGTTCGTGATCTTCCTGCTGTTCTGGCTGTTCATCATCAATCAGATGCAGGGCGGCGGCTCGAAGGTGATGTCGTTCGGCAAGTCGCGCGCCAAGCGGATGTCTGTCGACTCGCCGAAGATCACCTTCCGCGACGTCGCCGGGGTCGACGAGGCCGTCGAGGAGCTGCACGAGATCAAGGAGTTCCTCGAGAACCCGAAGAAGTTCCAGGCGCTGGGCGCGCGAATACCGAAGGGCGTGCTGCTCTACGGTCCGCCAGGCACCGGCAAGACGCTGCTGGCACGCGCCGTGGCGGGCGAGGCCGGCGTGCCGTTCTTCTCGATCTCCGGCTCCGACTTCGTCGAGATGTTCGTCGGCGTCGGCGCCTCGCGCGTGCGCGATCTCTTCGAGCAGGCGAAGCAGAACAGCCCCTGCATCATCTTCATGGACGAGATCGACGCCGTCGGCCGCCACCGCGGCGCCGGCATGGGCGGCGGCCACGACGAGCGCGAGCAGACGCTCAATCAGCTGCTCGTCGAGATGGACGGCTTCACGATGACCGACAACATCATCCTGATCGCCGCGACCAACCGGCCCGACATCCTCGACCCGGCGCTGCTGCGTCCGGGCCGCTTCGACCGCCAGATCGTCGTCGACCGTCCCGACCGCAAGGGCCGCGCGAAGATCCTCGAGGTCCACACGCGTGGCAAGCCGCTCGCGAAGCACATCGACCTCGACAACCTCGCCGCCCAGACGCCCGGCTTCACCGGCGCCGACTTGCAGAACCTCGTCAACGAGGC
>DASTKX010000006.1:0-4883 GCA_035715585.1 Thermoleophilaceae bacterium | reverse complement strand
ACGAGCTGGTCGACGGCGATCTCGACGAGGTCGTAGTCGACCTCCGAGCCGCCGTCCTTCCAGTCGTCCGGGAACAGCGCGTCGAGCCGGTCTGAGATCCGGCCGTGGAGCTCCTCGACATCCTCCTCGGGCGCGACCGCGACGCGCTCGTGGGCGTCGTCGACGATGCCGCCGAGCTTGTCGAGGTCGCGCTCGACCGCCATCACCGCCGCCGGGTCGCGCTCGGCGAGCTCCGACTGGAGATCGCCGAACGCCTGCTCGATGCCCTCGTGGAAGGCGACCGCCTCCTGCAGCTCGAAGGGAATCGTCACGCGGCCGTCCTCGGTGCCGTCGCGGTACTCGATCGGGATCAGGTCGAGGAAGCGCGTCAGCTGCCCGGCGCGCCGCGCCTGCTCCTCTGGCGTGAACGGCGCCGCGGTGAAGCCGCCGAAGTCGCGCTTCACGCGCTCGCGGGCCGCTTCGAACCGCGCCAGGTCGCCCGCTGCTGCGGCACGCGACAGGGTGGCGAAGTCGCGTCCGGTCGCCGCCGTCTCGGCCGCGCCGCGCTGCTCGCGGTACTCGGGCGCGAGGATCGCCCAGTAGCCGGCCGCCAGCGCCGCCGTCTCGGCGAAGCGCGGCGCAAAGCCGCGCTCGCCTGCCTCGGCCGCGGCGTCGAGGTTCGTCGCCAGCCGCGACTGATAGGCGTCGAGCAGGTCCTTGCGAACCTGCAGCGCCGCGTCGGCCGGCGCGACATCGTCCTCCTGCAGGCCGATCAGCGCCGCGGTGGCGTCGACCCCGGGCCGCGTGAAGCGCGTGCTCTGGCGGAAGTCGCGCACCAGCAGCCAGGAGCGCGCGGTCGACGCGTCACCGCGCCGCGTGGCCGCCACGGCGACGCCGAAGGCGCCGCGGCGCACAGCGGCGATCGCCTCGCCGCGCGCCGCCGCGAGCGCGACCTCGTCGCCGTCGGCGAGCGCGGCGCGAGCACCCGCCAGCGCCCGCCGCAAGTCGCGCAGCGCGTCCGGCGAGTCGACGGCGAGGTCGCGCTCGACGCGGCCGGCGACCGCGCGCTCGGCGTCGTCGAGCGCGTTCGCGCCGTCCGTGCGCTCCTCGAGCAGCAGCGCGGTCTGGGCCGCGAAGAGATCGGCGCGGATCGCGTCGGCGGCCTGCCATGGCGCGGCGCTCGCGGTGGCCGTGAGTCCGAGGACCGCGAGCGCAACCGCCATGGCCGTCGCGACGGCGCCGGCGACGACGCGCCCGGCCGACCGCGGCAGCCCGTGGCGAGCGGACCGCTGGCGCGCTGCCTCGCCGGGCAGGCGCGCTGGGTGCGGTCCGTCCGAGCGCACTCCAGCTAGCTCTCCTGCAGCTCGATCCCAAGCTGCTTGGCGGCCTGGGTCACCTGGCCGGCGATCGCCTCTGCGCGCGCCTGAGCCTCGCTGCCGAGCTGGTCGGCCTGCTTCGGCGTGAACTTCTCGCCGGCCGCCTCGCGGTCGCGCAGGTCGGCCGCGAATGCCAGCAGCTGGTTGAGCTCGCGCTTGGTCTGCTTCGCCTGCTGCGGGCTCTCGGCCGCGATCTGCGGCTCGATCTCCGCGTAGGTGAAGGCGATCCCCTCGAGGATGTCGGCGATGTCCGACAGGCGCGAGGTCGCGACGAAGCTCTGCTCCTTCTGGTCGCCCTTGCCGGCGACGAAGGCCGTGTTCTTCCACTGGCCGAAGTACTCGCTCATCGTCGGGGTCATGACGACGATCGAGGTCAGCGCGTCCGACGGCGTCGGCTCGAACTGCTTGGCGTCGTCGTTCAGCTGCTTGGCCTGGGCGGCGAACTCCGCCGTCGCGGCCTTGAAGATCGCGGCGTCGGGCAGGCCCTCGCCGAAGGCGACCTCGCCGTCGCAGTCGACGTCGGGCTCGACGCCCTCGGCGACCAGATCGGGGTTGGTTCCCCACAGCGCCGTCTCCATCAGGAAGAAGAGGTTGCCGGGCTGCTTGAGCTTCGTGCCGTCCTCGAGCGTCAGGCTGAAGGAGACGGCGCTCTCGGGATCCGAGGCGTCGGCGCCGGCGTCGATGTCGACGTCGTAGTGCGCCAGCCGCGGCACGCCGGCGACGATCCCCTCCATCTCCTCATAGGCGGGGTTCGCCGCGACGAAGACCTTCTTGGCGTCGCCGAGCAGCGCCTCGACCACGCCGCAGCGCTGTTGCAGCAGCCGCGCATAGTCGAAGTCGACCGACTCCGCGAGGTCGTAGTACCGCGCGCCGATCTGCTCCATGCGGTCGGCCTGCTCGGTCAGCTGCGCGCTGTGCTCGGTCAGGTAGTCCTTGACCGCCGCCAGCTGGGCGGAGTCCGATGACGCCGCGGTCGTCGAGTCGCCGTCGTCATCGCCGCCGCAGCCGGCGGCGAACGCGCCCAGCGCCAGGACGCACAGCAACATCGAGACCCGCAACCGACTCATCCAGACTCCGTTCCAAGAGGAAAGTAGGACCACCTAAGTTAGGTGAGCCTAACGGAAGCTACTGGACGGTGAGCTCGCCCTTCATGCCGCCCTCCTCGTGCCCCGGAACGGTGCAGAGGAACTCGTACTTGCCGGGCTTGAGGTCGGCCTCGAGCTTCGACGTGCCGCCGGTCTCGACGACCTCTCCCTCGACGAGCTTGCCGCCGGCGTCCTTGATCGCGATGTTGTGCGGGATCGGCGCCTCGTTGAGGCTCAGGATCTCGATCATGCCGGGCGCGGACGTCGCCTTCGTGCTGGCGAACGCGAGCGCGCCGGTCGGGTTGGCGTCGATCTCCAGCTTGCCGCCCGCTGCCGCGATCGGCTTGTTCGAGACCTCCGGCGCGCCGGCCGCGGCGAGCTTGCCCTCGTCCTCGCCGCGCTTGCCGGCGACCGCTGCGACGTAGGCCGCGACGTCCTTGGCGTCCTGGCCGGTCACGAGCTTCGCCGGCATGCCGCTGTTGCGCAGCGGAGTGGCGATCTGATCGGCGACGACGCCCTCGAAGGTGCCCTCGCCGAGGCCCTGGCGGCGTGCCGGGCCGAACGCCTCGTCGAGGTTCGGTCCGCTGACGCCGGTGGTGCCGGCCCGCGCCAGCGTGTGACAGGCGCCGCACTTCTCGACGAAGAGCTGCTTGCCGGTCACCAGATCCGGGTCCTCGCGCCCGCAGCCGGACGCCGCGACCCCGACCAGCGCCGCGACAGCCGCCACGGCGGCGAGCCTCTGCGATCCACTCCTCACGGGCGAGAACACTACCCGCTGCGCACGCCGGAAGCCTGCTACCGGCCGGGCGCCAGCGGGGCGCGAGCGGCCGCCGCCTCCACCGTTCCGCTCCCGGGAGCGAGCAGCTCGTCCAACCGCCCCTCGGCGGCGGCGATCACGCCCTCCGCGACGCTCTCCCAGCCAAAGCGCCGCCGAGCCGTGCCCGACAGCGCCGCGGCCGCCTCGGCGCGCTCGCCGGCGGGCAGCTCGAGCCAGCGGACGAGGCGGTCGGCGATCTGCTCGACCGCGCCCGGCCCACGCTCGAACGACAGCAGCGGACGCAGCGACGCCGGCAGCGCGGGCGCCAGCGTCGCCGTCACCTCGGCCAAGCCCGAGTGGTCCGCCGACAGCGGCAACGCGCCGCAGCAGGCGGCCTCGGCGGCGACCATCCCGAACGCCTCTGGGAACGTGCTCGGCACGACCTGGGCGGTGAACGCCGGCAGCACCGAGGGCAGGTCGCCGTGCTCGAGGCTGCCGCTGAAGCGGATGCGCTCGGCGGCAGCCGGCGCGGCGGCCAGGTAGGCGGCGCGGTCCACGTCGTCGAGGCCGTCGAGGAAAGCGGTCAAATAGGTCAGCGTCCCGGGCGGACCGCCCTCGAGCTCACGGCCCTTGGAGGCGATCTCGCGCAGCGCGTCGAGGTCGCCGCGACCGAGCGCCGCGACGATCTCGCCGAGGGCGTCGCGGTAGCCGCCGAAGCCGACGACCAGCAGCCGCACGTCCGGAACCCGCGCGCAGACCAGCGGCCAGGCGGCGAGCAGCAGGTCGACGCCCTTCGAGACGATCAGCTTGCCGACGTAGCCGACGATCCGCTCGCTACGCGGATCGAAGGCGCGCAGCGCGGCGGAAGCCCCGGCCTCCCCGCCCCAGCCGCCGGGATCGGCGCCGTCGAGGCGGTCGGCGAGCTGCGTCAGCCCCGCGGCCGCCTCGTCCGCCGCACGCTGGCGGAACGTCGCGACGTCGACGCCGGGCGGACCGAGGCGGGTCTTGGCCGGCAGATCCGGGTCGCCTGCGACCTCCCAGAGGCTCTCCGCGGTGTGCAGCGAGCCGACGAGCACCCCGGACGCGCCGCGCAACCCCTCCAGCATGTACGGCAGGAAGCGCTCCGGCTCGGGGCGGACCGTGTACTCGAGCGCGCTGCCGTGGATCTTGACCGCGTACGGGACCCGTCCGCCGAGGCCGCGAGCGAGGATCGCCGGGCCCATCACCGCGTGGTTCGCCAGCGCGACGTCGGGACGGAACTCCTCGACGGCGGCGCGCACCGCGGTGACGTTGGCCTCGATGTAGCGATCGAGCGCCGCGTCGTCGAGATCGGCGAAGCGGACCGCGTCGAAGTCCTCGTAGCTGTCGGCCACGTAGACGGGCAGGGTCCGGCCGATGTCCGGGTTGACGACGGTCACGCTCGCCGGCAGGTCGAGCTCCGCGGCCGCCCGCTCCTGGCACAGCAGGCAGACCTCGTGCTCGAGCGCCGCCAGCGCGCGCACCAGGCTCACGTTGTAGATGTTGCTGCCGGTGCCGCGCAGCAGGTAGCCGTGGAAGATCAGGACGCGCACGGCCGCCATCCTGCCAGGGGGAGCCGACGCCGCGCGCGTTGGTAGTCTGCCCCGCCATGCCGCCCCGTCAGCAGTACCGCCTCCGCACCCGCAGCGACCGCGAGACGATCCGCGA
>DASTKX010000005.1:0-3077 GCA_035715585.1 Thermoleophilaceae bacterium | reverse complement strand
GCCCTTGGCGACCTCGTCGCAGCGCGTGATGCCGCCGAAGATGTTGAACAGGACGGCCTTGACCTTGGGGTCGGAGAGGATCACCTCGACCGCGCTGGTGATCGCGTCGGCCTTCGAGCCGCCGCCGGCGTCGAGGAAGTTGGCGGGCTGGCCGCCGGCCTGGGCGACGACGTCGAGCGTCGACATCACGAGCCCGGCGCCGTTGCCGAGGATGCCGATGTCGCCGTCGAGCTTGACGTAGGTGAGGTTGCGCTCCTTCGCCATCTGCTCCTGGGGGTCGGCGGCGCCGACGTCGCCGTAGTTCGCCGAGTCGGGATGGCGGAAGATCGCGTTGCCGTCGAGCGTCACCTTGGCGTCGAGCGCGACGACGTCGCGCGACTTGGTGATCAAGAGCGGGTTGACCTCGACGAGCATCGCGTCCTCGCCGACGTAGGTCTCGTAGAGCTTGGCGAGCATCGCGCCGACCGGGCGGATGACGTCGGCCGGGATGCCGGCCTCGAAGGCGAGCCGCCGGCCGTGGAAGTCCTGGAAGCCGAGCAGCGGGTCGACGTGCAGGGTGCGCATCGCCTCGGGGTCGGTCTCGGCGACGGCCTCGACGTCCATCCCGCCCATCTTCGAGAACATCGCCATCGTCTTCTTGGCGGAGCGGTCGAAGACGAAGGCGGCGTAGTACTCCTCGTCGATCTCGCTCGCGGCCTCGATGTAGAGCTCGTGGACGGTGTGGCCCTTGATGTCCATGCCGAGGATCGCGGTCGCGTGCTGCTCGACCTCACCACGGTCGGAAGCGAGCTTGACGCCGCCGGCCTTGCCGCGGCCACCGACCAGCACCTGCGCCTTGACGACGACCGGGTAGCCCAGCTCGTCGGCGGCGGCGAGCGCCTCGTCGACGGTCTTCGCCGGCCGGCCGTCCGGAACGGGGACGCCGTGCTTCGCGAACAGCTGCTTGCCCTGGTACTCGAGGAGGTCCATCAGCGGCGCGGCAGGCTACCGGACCCGGGCCGCCGAGCGCGGTGCGGCCCCGCGACATAGAATGCCCGGCCGCTTCCCATCGCCGTAAGCCTCAGGAGGGCCAGTGCCGCTACCGAAGGACATTCAGTTCATCACCTTTGACTGCTACGGCACGTTGATCGATTGGGAGACGGGCGTCTACGAGGCCTTCCAGAAGGAGGCCGATCGCGACGGCTTCACGATCAACCGCGACGAGCTCGTCCCGCGCTTCATCGAGATCCAGCGCAAGATCCAGAGCGGCTCCTACGAGCTCTACGCCGAGGTTCTGCGCCGCACCGCCGTCCAGGTCGCCGAGGAGCTCGGCTGGGGCCTCGAGTCCTCGCGGGCGCAGTTCCTGCCCGACAGCGTCCCCTACTGGCAGCCGTTCCGCGAGACCAACGCGCAGCTCGAGCGGTTCGCCAAGAAGTACGAGCTGGGGATCCTCTCGAACATCGACGACAAGCTGCTCGGCGCGACCCGCCGCCACTTCCGCAGCGACTTCGACCTCGTCGTCACCGCCCAGCAGGTCCGCAGCTACAAGCCGGACCCGGCCCACTTCAAGGAGTGCGCGCGGCGGATCGACAAGCGCAAGAAGAACTGGGTCCACATCGCCTCGGGCTATCCGACCGACGTCGAGCCGTGCCTGAAGTCGAAGATCCCGGTGATCTGGGTCAACCGTCACGGCTACGAGCTCGAGTCCGGTCAGAAGAAGCCGACCGAGGAGGTCAAGACCTTCCGTGACGCTGCGAAGCTGCTCGGCCTCGTCTAGCGCCTAGGCCTGGGACCGCGGCCGTGCGCGCGATCTCGGTCCATCCCGACGCGATCGTCGTCACCAGCCTGTTCTGGCAGACGAACGCGATCGCGCTGCGCGCCGGCGAGGAGGCGATGCTGATCGACTCGCCGTACTTCCCCGACGAGCTCGAGCTGCTGCCGGGCGTTCTCGCGCAGTCCGGCTTCGAGCCGAACGCGCTGCTGGCGACCCACGGCGACTTCGACCACGTGCTCGGGCGGCTGGCGTTCCCCGACCTGGCGCTCGGGGTGGCCGAGAGCACGATGCGGCGGATCCGCGAGCGGCCGGGGGAGGCGCAGCGCGAGCTGCGCGACTACGACGCGGAGGCCTACGTCGAGCGCGCCAAGCCGCTGTCGCTCGGACAGGTCCAGGCGCTGCCGGTGCCTGGCCAGCTCGAGCTCGGCGACCAGGAGCTGGAGCTGTACACCGCCGAGGGCCACACGCCCGACGGCATGGCGATCTGGGCGCCCTGGCTCGGCGTGCTCTGCTGCGGCGACTACCTCTGCCCGGTCGAGATCCCCTGGATCTCCGAGGGCGGCTCGATCGACGACTACCGCAACACCCTCGCCCGCCTGGCGCCGCTGGTCGAGCAAGCCGAGGCGGTCGTGTCAGGGCATGGAGCGCCGCAATCGAGCGCCGCCGCGCTGCGCCAGATCGACGCCGACCTCGCCTACCTGGACGCGCTGGAGCGCGGCGAGGAGCGGGTGGCGCTACCCGCTGGGCGCGACACGAAGCGCCAGCGCGAGATCCACGCCGAGAACTTGGCGCGGACCGCCTAGCTCTTCTTACGAACGTGCCAGTCGACGGTCGTCGTCGCGACCTCGACGTCCTCGCCGTCGCGCAGCGAGACATCGATCGTGAACTCGACGCGGCCGTCGGCGTCGAGACGGCCGAGCAGGGTGTCCTTGGACTCCGACAGCGTGCCGGTCGCGACGATCGGGCCCTTGGCGATCTTGCGGTAATCGATGCTGGCCGACTTGGCAAGCGGCGTGATCTCGCCCATCCGCTCGAGGAATGCGCCGACGAACGCCGCGCCGGAGGCCGCCTCGGCGACCGAGAACAGCGCGCCGGCATGCTGCGAGCCAACGTGGTTGAGCAGGTTGGGGTCGTCGGGGAGGCGGACCGAGCCGCTGCCGTCGGAGACCGCCGTGACCTCTAGGCCGAGGTACTTGTTGAACGGGATGGCCTGCTCGAGGCCGGCACGTACCGCGTCGAAGTCGATCGCCATTGCGGGTCCTTTGCGTCGTTGGTCGGCTAGCTGGCCGGCCAGCCTACCCGCGGCTAGCGGTAGATCGCGATC
>DASTKX010000004.1:0-32529 GCA_035715585.1 Thermoleophilaceae bacterium | reverse complement strand
GCGCTGCAGAAGCGGATCCCGTTCATCTGGCTGCTCGACTCGGCCGGCGCGCGGATCCAGGAGGCGGCCGGCTCGCTGTTCGCCGGCTCCGGCTTCCTGTTCCGCGAGGAGGTCGTGATGAGCGGCGTGATCCCGCAGATCGCTGCCTTGATGGGGCCATGCGCCGCCGGCACTGCCTACATCCCCGGCCTCGCCGACTTCGTGCCGATGGTCAAGGGCCGCGGCTCGATGGCGCTCGCCGGACCGCACCTCGTCAAGGCGGTCACCGGCGAGGACGTCACCCAGGAGGAGCTCGGCGGCTCGAAGATCCACACCAAGATCTCGGGCGTCGGCGACCTCGAGGTGAAGTCCGACGAGGAGTGCATCCAGTCGATCAAGGACTACCTCTCCTACTTCCCGCAGAACTGCGAGCAGTCGCCGCCGATCCGGCCGACCGACGATCCGATCGACCGGATGGACGAGGAGCTGCTCGACGTGCTGCCGGCGTCGAACCGCCAGCCCTACGACATGTACGACGTGATCCGCCGGATCGTCGACGACGGCGTCTACTTCGACATGAAGCCGCGCTTCGCGCGCACGATCGTCACCTGCTTCGCGCGGATGGGCGGCCGCCCGGTCGGGATCGTCGCCAGCCAGCCGAAGCACCTCGGCGGCATCCTCGAGATCGACTCCGCCGACAAGGCGGCGCGCTTCGTCAACCTCTGCGACGCCTACGGCATCCCGCTGCTGTTCCTCCAGGACGTGCCCGGCTTCATGGTCGGTACCAAGGTCGAGCACGCCGGGATCATTCGCCACGGCGCGAAGATGCTCTACGCCGTCTCGAACGCGACGGTGCCGAAGATCACGGTGATCGTCCGCAAGGCCTACGGCGCCGGCTACTACGTGATGTGCGGCAAGGCCTACGAGCCGGACCTGATCGTCGCCTGGCCGTCGGCCGAGATCTCGGTGATGGGGGCGGAGGGAGCGGTCAACATCATCGGCCGCTCGGTGATCGAGGCGGCCGACGACCCGGACGCGACGCGCAAGCAGATGGAGGACGCGATCCGCGCGACGATCGACCCCTACATCGCAGCTGGCAACGCGATGATCGACGACGTGATCGATCCGCGCGAGACGCGGCCGGTGGTGATCAAGGCGCTCGAGATGGCGGCGACCAAGAAGGTCGAGCGGCCGTGGAAGAAGATGGGGGTGATGCCGGTATGAGGGCCGTCCAGGTCAGCGAGCTGACCGGCCCGGCGGCGCTGCGGATCGTCGAGGTCGACGAGCCGGCCGCCGACGGCGAGAACCTGCTCGTCGACGTCAAGGCGGCCGGGGTCTCGTTCCCCGAGCTGCTGCAGACGCGCGGCCAGTACCAGCTGAAGCTCGACCCGCCGTTCGTCCTCGGCGGCGAGCTGTCCGGCGTCGTGCGCGAGGCGCCCGAGGGCTCGGGCTTCGCCGCGGGCGACCGCGTCACCGCGCTCGCGCCGTTCGGCGGGGCCTTCGCCGAGGTCGCGCTGGTGCCGTCGATGGCCGCCTTCAAGTTGCCCGACGCGCTCGACTTCGCCCAGGGCGCCGGCTACTGCATGAACTACCACACCGCCCACTTCGCGCTCGCGCGCCGGGCGGCGCTGCAGGCCGGCGAGACGCTGCTCGTCCACGGCGCGGCCGGCGGCACCGGTACGGCGGCGATCCAGGTCGGCAAGGGGCTCGGCGCGCGCGTCGTCGCGGTCGTCTCGACTGACGAGAAGGCGGAGGTGGCGCGCGCCGCGGGCGCCGACGAGGTCGTTCGTAGCGACGGCGACTGGCGCACGGAGGCCGGCCCGGCGAACGTGATCTTCGACCCGGTCGGCGGCTCGCGCTTCGACGAGAGCGTGCGCGCGCTGGCGCCCGAGGGACGGCTGGTCGTGATCGGCTTCACCGAGGGCTCGATCCCGACGGTCTCGGTCAACCGGCTGCTGTTCCGCAACGTCAGCGTCGTCGGCGCGGGGTGGGGTCACTTCGCCTTCGAGCGGCCGGAGTACCTGCGCGAGGTCGCCGCCGCGCTCGACGCGATGGTCGCCGCCGGTCACGTGAACCCGATCGTCGGCCGCCGCTATCCGCTCGAGGGCGTCCGCGACGCGCTCGAGGACCTCGACGGCCGCCGCGCCGTCGGCAAGATCGTGCTCGACCTGGAGGAGACCGCATGAGCTACGAGGACCCCGTCGTCATCACCTGCTCGATCTCGGGCGCCGTCGCCAACCGCGACCAGTGCCCGGCGATCCCTTACACGCCGGAAGAGTACGCCGCCGAGGCGCGGCGGATCGTCGACGAGGGCGGCTCGATGATCCACATCCACGCGCGCACGCCGGAGGGCGTGCCGAGCTATGAGATCGAGGACTTCCGTGCGATCACCGACGCGATCCGCGCCGAGGTCGACGACGTGATCGTCAACTACTCGACCGGCGCGATCGGCGTCCCGATCGAGAAGCGGATCGCGTACCTGCGCGAGCTGCGTCCCGACGTCGCGGCGCTCAACATGAGCTCGATGAACTACGCGAAGTACTCCAAGTCGCGCGGCGAGTTCGTCTTCAAGGCGGTCTTCGAGAACTCGTTCGACACGATCATCGAGTTCCTGACGGCGATGAACGAGCTGGGGATCCGGCCCGAGCACGAGTGCTTCGACACCGGCCACATCGCCAACCTCGACCCGCTGATCGACATGGGCCTGCTCTCCGAGCCGCTCCAGATCTCGTGCGTGATGGGCGTCACCGGCGGCGTGCGGCCGAACCCGCGCAACCTCGCTCACATGGCCGAGCAGGTTCCGGGCGGCCCCGACGGCCCGAACAACTGGGGCGTGATCGGCGTCAGCCGCGCGCAGTGGCGGCTGGTCGCCGCGGCGCTGACGCTCGGCGGCAACGTCCGCGTCGGCCTCGAGGACAACTTCTACCTGCCCAACGGCGAGATGGCGCGCAGCAACGGCGACCTGATCGCCAAGGCGCGCCAGATGACCGAGGACGTCGGCCGCCGCCCCGCCACGGTCACGGAGGCGCGCGAGATGCTGGGAGTTCCACGCAAGGCTGCCGTCTGATCGTGGGGGCCCTCTCCGACATCCGCGTGCTCGACCTCTCGCGGCTGCTGCCGGGCGGGTTCTGCTCGCTGCTGCTGGCCGACTTCGGCGCCGAGGTGCTGAAGGTCGAGGACACCGGGATGGGCGACTACATCCGTTGGGCGCCGCCCTACTACGAGGGAGCGGACGACACCGCGAAGTCGGCGCTCTACCTGTCGCTGAACCGCAACAAGCGCTCGATCCGGATCGACCTAAAGCAGGAGCGGGGCCGCGAGGTCCTGCTGAAGCTGGTGCGCGAGTACGACGTCGTGCTGGAGTCGTTTAGGCCGGGCGTGCTGGACCGGCTCGGCGTCGGCTACGAGCGGATGCGTGAGGAGAACCCGGGCCTCGTCTACTGCGCGATCACCGGCTACGGCCAGGACGGTCCCTACCGCGACCGTGCCGGCCACGACATGAACTACCTCGGCCTGGTCGGCCTGCTCGGGCTGACCGGCGAACGCGGCGGCCCGCCGGTCCAGGCCGCGGGCCAGATCGCCGACCTCGGCGGCGGCGCGCTGATGGCGGCGTTCGGGATCATGGCCGCGCTGCGCGAGCGCGACCGCTCGGGGGAGGGGCAGCTCGTCGACGTCTCGATGGCCGACGGCGCGCTCTCCTGGCTGGCGATGGTCGCCGGCAAGTTCTTCGCCGACGGCGTCACGCCCGGCCGCGGCGACCTCGAGCTCGCCGGCAAATACCTCTGCTACCGCCCCTACGCCTGTGCTGACGGCGACGTCTCGCTGGGCGCGCTCGAGCCGAAGTTCTGGCAGGCGTGGTGTGCCGGCGTCGGCCGCGAGGACCTGGTCGAGAAGCAGTTCGACCCGCCAGGCTCCGACGCCCACGCCGAGGTCGAGCGGATCTTCGCCAGCCGCACGCGTGCCGAGTGGGAGGCGTTCGCCGCCGAGCACGACTGCTGCCTCGAGCCGGTGCTCGGCCTCGACGAGGCGCTCGACTCGGCGCTCGTCCGCGCCCGCGAGATGGTCGTCGAGCTCGACCAGCCTGGCGCGGAGAAGCCCGTCCGCCAGCTCGGCGTGCCGGTCAAGCTGTCGCGCACGCCCGGCGGCGTCCACGCTCCCGGCCCCGCGCTCGGCGAGCACACGCACGCGGTCCTGTCCGCGCTCGGCTACTCCGACGAGCAGGTCACGGCGCTGGAGGAGTCCGGCGCCGTCGCCGGCAAGGCCGCCGACGTGACCGGCTCCTTCCTGCCATGAGCGACGAGAACGGCCTGCTCAAGATGAGCGAGCTCGCCGAGGCGAGCGGCGTCAGTGCCGGCACGATCAAGCACTACCTGCGCGAGGGGCTGCTACCCGACCCGGTCAAGACCTCGCGCAACATGGCCTACTACCCGCCGGAGTTCGTCGACCGGATCAGGCTGATCAAGCAGCTCCAGGAGGAGCGCTTCATGCCGCTGAAGGCGATCGCGCGCGTGCTCGCCGACGACCCCGAGCGGGCCCGCGCGCTGGTCGAGGTCGAGGACAGGATCCTCGAGAGCGCCCAGCGGCGCGAGAGCAGCCGCACCTCGCGCGCCGAGGCCGAGCGCCGCTACGGCATCCCGCGCGAGGCGCTCGACCGGCTCGAGGAGATCGGCGTCCTGACGCCGAACAGCCGCGGCTACGGCGAGCTCGACGCGCGCATGCTCGAGGCGATCAGCCGCTTCCGCGCCGGCGGCTACGACACCGAGATCGGCTTCACCGTCTACGACACCCTGCGCTACAAGAGCGCGCTGGAGAGCCTCGTCAAGGAGGAGGTCGAGGTGGTCCTCGATCGCCTCGCCGGCGACGTCGAGCCCGACCGCATCGTCGAGCTGCTCGAGGCCGGCGCCGAGCCCCTCCGCGACCTGATCGCCGCCATGCATTCCAAGCTGCTCGTCGAGGAGCTCCGCCGCCACCACGAATCGCGCCGCGCATAGCGCCTTTGGAAGTATCATGAGTGGTACTATCACAAGCGTATGTTCGTTGGTCGGGACAGCTATCTCACGCGCTTGAGCCATGAGTTCGGGCGAGTTCGCCAGGAGCAACGAGGGCGATTCGTTCTCTTGCGCGGCCGCAGGCGTGTGGGTAAATCACGCCTCGTGGAGGAGTTTCTGCGCAGAGAGCGACCCTCTGCGCTGTACTTCACTGCGTCCAAACAGTCGGCCGATCGGGAGCTGCAGCTCTTTGCGGAGGCCTTGGCGGAGTCCGACTTGCCGGCCAGTCGCCTTGTAGCGTCTGGTACATCGGTTGGGTCATGGGAGGCAGCTCTGAACCTCATTGCTGCTTCGCCTGTGGATGGTGAGCCGGCGGTGCTTGTCATAGACGAGCTTCCATATCTTCTAGAGGGCGATCGCGCCTTGGAGGGGACGCTGCAGAAGGTTTGGGACCGCCACCTCCAAGAGCGTCCAATCTTGCTGATCGTGATCGGGTCTGACCTCTCGATCATGGAAGCACTTACCGAATACGGCCGGCCGCTTTACGGTCGACCTACGACGGTGATGACTGTGCGTCCGTTTTCACCGCTTGAATTCAGTGAGATGCTGCAACTACCGCCCCGAGATGCGCTAGACGCATACGTCGTTCTTGGTGGGTTGCCGTTCTTGGCCCGTTCTTGGGCAAGGGGGGACGACATTTGGACTTTCCTTGAGCGTGAACTAGCTAACCCCTCATCCCCGCTGGTGATCGACGGGGAGCGCATACTCAATGCCGAGTTTCCTACCTCCATTCATCCTCGCCGGGTGCTGACAAGCATCGGAGCCGGGGAGACGACCTTCGCTGCGATGGGAAGGGCGGCTGGCATTCAGGCGACCTCGCTGACGCGTGCGCTCGATGCCCTTATCGACGGCAAGAACGTAGTCGCGGTTGATCAGCCCCTTTGTGGGAAAGCGTCTACATCTCGTCTCAAGCGTTATCGGATCTCGGATCCCTATCTTCGATTCTGGCTGACATTTGTCGCGCCGTCCTTATCTGAGATCGAACGTGAGCGGGGTCACATAGTGCTCCAGCGAATTCGATCGAGATGGTCTGATTATCGAGGTCGGGCGATTGAGCCAGTGATACGGGAGTCCGTCGAGATGATGCTGCCCGACGTTCGTCTTGACGATGCCCTACACGTAGGCGGGTATTGGAATCGGACTGACCAGGAGGTCGATCTAGTCTTGTCACGTGAGCCAACCTCGCCTACGGCAGTTGTCGGGGCGGGTTCGATCAAATGGCGAGAAAGAAAGCCCTTCTCTCGTGGGGATCGTGACGATCTCGCGCGTGCGGTTGCTTTGATCCCAGGCGCTTCGAAGAAGACCAAGCTTGTGGGGGTATCAGCGACGGGATTTGCTTCGACGGGACTAGATGTTGAGCTTGGTCCGGAAGACTTGGTTAAAGCTTGGGGGAAGCCATGAGGGCGTTTGTGGTGATGCCATTTGATCCGGAGTTTACGGCGGTGTATGAGCGCCTTATCGAGCCCGCGCTCAGGGAGGCTGGGTACACGGTGGCTCGTGCGGACAGCTCATTGGATCAGCACAACGTTATGCGGGGGATCGTAGAAAGCATTGGCTCCGCAGATATCGTGGTCGCGGAGCTCACGAGCCGGAATCCCAACGTTCTCTACGAGTTAGGTCTAGCTCATGGGCTAGGCATCCCGACGGTGCTCCTAGCGCAGGCGATCGACGAGATTCCCTTCGACCTCCAGAGCTATCGCGTGCAGCTGTATTCAACGAGGTTTGACGAGATTGATGCTTTACGCGACGCGCTTGCTGAGATCGCGAGAGAGCACGCGGCCGGCCAAATCAAGTTTGGTAGCCCAGTGTCCGACTTCCTCCCTGGAGGTAGTCCCGCTGTTATCGCGTCGCATACTGCCCCGGCGATCGTTGGCGAGGAGCAAGGAGACCCGGCAGGGTTTCTTGATCGATTGCTCGAGATGGAGGAAGCAAGTCAACGACTTGAGAGCGTGACGTCGCGTATTGCGGTGGCGACAGAGGACGTCGGCGAGGACATTCAACGTACGGCGACTCGTATAGATGCTCTTCAGCCAGCTGCGCCGGGTGTTCTAGTTCAGGCGCGACGGCTCGCTTCAATAGCGGCTAGCGATCTGACTCGCTATGCAGAACGACTTGAAATAGAGCTTCCCGCGCTCGAGGAGGCTGTCAACGGTGTGGTCGAGAGCGGGCTTGGGCATGTCCGCTGGCTTTCCGAGCAACCCGGGAGTGATTTTGACGAGCAGAGAGATGAGTTCCGAGCGTCGATGATCTCGCTTGCTTTTGCGACTACCGAGAGCTTGTCGCAAGTTGGCGGGTTCCGGGATGTCGTTCTGGGTTTGAAAGGTACAAGTCGTGAGTTGGACGGAGCCGCCGACAGGGTCAGCTCGGCTCTAGGAAGGGTGGTAGCTCTCATTGACCGAACGCGGTTATTCGCCGAGGAGGGGAAGGCCCTACTAGAAGATGGGCCCGAACACTGAGCACTACCAGTGGACGTCGTGCTGCTCCATCACGCCGAAGCCCTCGGCGAGCTGGAGGCCGCCGGGCAGCGTGCCGGCGAAGGTGCCGAGCGGCTGCCGGTAGCTGGAGCGCATGACCAGCGCGTTCGTCGAGTGCTCGCGTGACGACCACTCGCTGAACCGCAGCAGGCCGCCGCCGCGCCCGGCGGCGCCGGACGCTGGCGCGGACGCGATCTCCGATAGATCCTCGGCGAACGAGACCGGGCCGACCGCCTGCGGCTCGCCGTCGACCCAGACCGTGCGCTCGCTGGTGAACGGGTCGTCGTTGATCCCGTCGACGAGGTTCCAGCCGACGCGGCGGCCGTCGGCCGCTACGCCGACACCGGCGGACCAGTTCCAGGTCGTGTGACGTTGGTGGTAGCCGGCCGAGTCGTCGATGAAGCCCGCGTCGCCGTCGATCGCATGTCGCGTGCCGTCGATCTCGACGCTCCCAGTGACTGGAACGCACGCCTGCTTGCACGTCCAGATGTAGGCGCCACGCTCGTTGACCGGCGAGACGACCTCGACGCCCGGCGACTCCTCGAGCCGCAGGTCGATCCGCACGCCCTTGGCCGCCACCCGTACCGTCGACCCGTCGATCGCGAGGCCGCCCTTCCCGAACGTCGTCCGCTCGCGCAGCTCGCCGCCCGGCAGCGCGACCGCCCACCAGCGCTGCGGGACCGGCCCGACTCGCGCGTCGCCGACGCAGAGCATCAGCTCCGGCGTGTAGACGCCGACATAGCGCCAGCGCTTCAGCGGGCGTCCGCCGCGCCAGGCCGGCAGACGGGCCGGCGGCAGCGGAAGGCCGAGCTGCCGGACCTCGTTTCCGCGCAGCGGTAGCTCGGGCATGCGGCCACGCTACACGCGGGCGGACCGCGGCGAGAATTCCCGGTCCGCTGGCGTAAGCGTCGTCCCCGGCGTTAGACTCGTTGACTGACGAGTCAATCTGGCTCAGGGAGCAGTTCGGTGCGAGCCGCGGCAATTCAGATGAACTCCACTGCGGACAAGCAGCGCAACCTGGCGACCGCCGAGCGGCTGGTGCGCGCCGCGGCCGCCGACGGCTCGACGCTCGTCGTGCTGCCGGAGAAGTTCAACGTGCTCGGCACGCACGAGCAGCTGGTCGAGGGCGCCGAGAGGCTCGACGGCCCGACGCTCGCCTGGGCGCGCTCGCTTGCCCGCGAGCTGGGCATCGACCTCGTCGCCGGCTCGATCGCCGAGTGTCGCGACGGTCACGACAAGCTCTCCAACACCTCGGTCCACATCGGCCCCGACGGCCGCGACCGCGCGCTCTACCGCAAGATCCACATGTTCGACGTCACCGTCGGCGGGCGCGAGTATCGCGAGTCGGAGTCCGAGCAGGCCGGCGAGGAGATCGTCACGAGCGAGTCCGCCGACGGCGTCAGCCTCGGCCTCACCGTCTGCTACGACCTGCGCTTTCCGGAGCTCTTCCGCATCCTCGCGGTGCGCGGCGCGCGTGTGTTCAGCGCGCCGTCGGCGTTCACCGCGGTCACCGGCGCGGCGCACTGGGACACGCTCGTGCGCGCGCGAGCGATCGAGAACCAGGCGTTCGTCGTAGCCGCCGATCAGATCGGGACCCATCCCGGCGGGATGGAGAGCTACGGCGGCTCGCAGGTCGTCGACCCGTGGGGCGACGTGCTCGCACGCGCCGACGACGACGAGTGCTTCGTCGCGGCGGACGTTGACCTGGCCCGCCAGGACGAGATTCGCGCGACGCTGCCGAGCCTCGCCAACCGGGTGCCGGCCGCCTACCGCTGGCCGGCGGAGGCGGGCGCCTGATGGCCGCCACGCCGCGCCCCGGCGCCGTCGACAAGCGCCGTCTGATCCTCGACGCCGCGATCACCGTCTTCGCCCAGCAGGGCTTCCACCACTGCCGCGTCTCCGACGTCGCCGACGAGGCGGGCGTCGCCTACGGGCTCGTCTACCACTACTTCGACTCGAAGGAGGAGATGCTCAACGAGCTCTTCCTCGAGCGCTGGCAGATCATGCTCGACGCGATCGGCGAGATCGACGCGCGCGACGAGCTGCCGCCACGCGAGAAGCTGCACCTGGTGGCGGGATTCATCATCGACTCCTACCGCCACGAGCCCGACCTGATGAAGGTGATCATCGTCGAGGTCACGCGCGCCGCCAACTCGTTCGGGCGGATCCACCTCGAGAAGATCCGCGAGGCCTACGTGAAGATCGCCGAGATCGTCGAGTCGGCGCGCCAGGACGGGACCTTCAAGCAGGACATCTCCGCCCAGTTCGCGGCGATGTGCTTCTACGGCGCGATCGAGCAGCTGCTCTCGGGCTGGATCTTCGACCTGCTGCCGCAGACCGAGGAGGAGTTCGAGCGCGCCAAGACGCTCGTCGTCGAGGCGATCTGCGGCGGACTCGAGGTCTCGCCGTCGCCGAGTACACCCGCGGTATCTGGTTGAATCGCCGGACGATGCAGAACGAACTCGTCAAGCGGCTGATGTGGAGCGGAGTGCTCGCCGGCGTCAGCGCGCTGTCAACGATCGTCGCCCACCGAATCGCCGCCCTCATCTGGGTGCGCGTCTTCGACGAGGATCCGCCGGACGCCTGATGGAGTCCTCCGCTCAGGGAACCGGCGCTTCCGACGGCCAGACCCAGGAGATGCCCTCCGTCGCGGCGGCGGGCCCGTCGCCCGCCGAGGCGCAGGCGGCCAGCCAGAGCGACAGCTTCGCGCAGCGGCCCGAGCTGTTCGTCGGCGCGGCGTTCGCCGGCGGTCTCGTGCTTGCCCAGCTGCTCAAACGGGTAGGCCGCTGAGCATGCCCGGCCCCAACGGCGCCGACAAGAGCCTTGGCGACATCGTCTCGGAGGTCTCCGAGAAGGCGTCGCTGCTCGTCCGCGAGGAGATCGAGCTGGCGAAGGCCGAGATCCTCTCGAAGGCAAAGACGATGGGGCGCGGGGCCGGGATCGGCGTCGCCGCCGGAACCTTCCTGATCTTCGCGTTCGTGATGTTCCTCCACACTCTCGCGTGGTTCCTCGTCGACGCCTTCGACCTCGACATCTGGATCGGCTTCGGCATCGTCACGCTGATCCTCGTGATCCTCGGGGTCGTCGCCGGGTTGCTCGCGGCGAAGTGGCTGAAGGCCGGGCCGCCGACGCCGGACATGGCGATTGAACAGGCGAAGATCACCCGCGACACGCTGGAGGCCCAGACCGTCCAGCGCGATCAGCTGGAGCGCTCGCTCGAGCGAGCGCCCGAGACAGCACAGGAGACCGACAAGCCATGACCTCGAGCGTCCCCGCCAACCGTTCGCCGGAGCAGATCCGCGCCTCGATCGAGGAGACCCGCCGCGAGCTGGCCTTCTCGGTCAACGACCTGCGCTCGAAGGTGACCGAGATCGCCGACTGGCGCCGTCAGCTGTCGCAGAACCGCGGCGCCGCGCTCACGACGGCGGCGGTCACGGGCTTCGTCGTCGGCGGTGGGATCGCGGCAGCCGTCTCCCTTTTCCGCCGTAGGCGCTAGCTAGGCGGGAGCCGGCGGCGGCTCGAGCGGAGGACCGGGCGGCGGCTCCGTCGGTTCGTCGTCGCGTGCCCGGATGCCCTGCAGGTCGGCCCACTCGCGCAGCGCGATCTGGATCGTCGCGGCCACGGGCACGGCCATCAGCGCGCCGATCACGCCGAGCAGCGTGCCGCCGAACAGCACCGAGACGATCACCAGGAACGGGTTGATGTCGACGGCCCGCTTCTGGATCTGCGGCTGGACGAGGTTGTTCTCGACCTGCTGGTAGACGATCGACCAGATCGCCCAGATGATCGTGTCGGCGGGGAAGTCCCCGAACAGCGTGACGACGCCGATGATGATCGCCCCGATCGTCGCGCCGACCATCGGGATCAGGTCGAAGAAGAAGACGATCAGCGCCAGCGGCGCCGCGAACGGAATGCCGAGGATCTTCAGCACGATGAACGACGTCACGGCGGCCAGCAGCGCCTGGGCGAGCGCCCCCGCGACGTAGTTGCCGACCGCTCGCGCCGAGCGGTCGATGACGCGCTCGATCCGTTCGGCGCGGTCCTCCGGCACGAAGCGCAGCCCGGCCATGATCCAACGCCGGCCACCGCCGAGCATGAACGCCGTCAGGATCAGAATCGTCACCACCGCGAAGATCGAGTTGACGATTCCGAGGCCGACGTCGCTCAGCACCGTGGCGGCGTCGCCGAGTTTCTCCGGCAGCTTGGCCGCCTCCTCCTGCAGCTTGGAGGTGAGGTCGTAGTCGTCGTTGAGCTGCTGCAGCCGCTCGTTCTCGTTGACGAACTTGGTGACGTCCTTCGCGTAGGCGGGCGCGTTCGTGGCCAGGTCCTCGGCCCCGTTGACGATCGGCGGGACGATCAGTGCCCCGATCCCGATGGGAATCATCAGCAGTCCCAGATAGACGATCGCGATCGCGAAGCCGCGCCGCATGCGGCGGTGGAGCAGGTTGACCGGACCGGACAGCGCGATCGCGAGGAAGGTCGCGATCAGCAGCCAGCCGATCGGCTTGCGCAGCAGGTAGATCAGGTACAGACAGACGAACACCGCTACGACGATCAGGACGGTGCGAACGACCGACCGCGCCGCGGGAGCCTCGCGATTCATGGGGCCAAGATTGCCGCCCACCTCGGACGACTCCGTGCGACGGAGCTAGTCGAAGAAGTGAGTCGGCACTGAGCCCACGCCGAGCATGCCGGGACCGGTATGCGCGCTCAACACCGGACCGACCTCGCTGATGTACAGCGGCTCGCGCCCGAAGACCTCGTGACAGCGCTCGGCCAGCTTCTCGGCCTGCTCCGGCGCCGCGATGTGCTGGACGACCCAGGCGTCGGCGCCGGAGTCGTGGCGCTGCTGGGCGTAGTCGACCAGCCGCTCGAACATCCGCGAGCTGGTGCGCACGCGCTCGATCGGGCTCAGCTCGCGCTCGACGGTCAGGATCGGCTTGATCTTCAGCGTCGAGCCGATCCAGGCGCTGGCGGCCCCGATCCGGCCGCTGCGCTTGAGGAACTCGAGCGTGTCGATCGCGAACCACATCTTCAGCTCCGCGCGGGCGCGGTTGGCGGCGTCGACGACCTCGTCGAGCGTCCCGCCGAGCTGAGCGCAGCGTGCCGCCGCGAGCGTGACGATTCCCTGGCCGCCGGCGGCCGTCGAGGAGTCGACGATCCGTATGCGCTCGCCGCCGCGACCGTCGCGCTCGAGCTGCTCGGCGGCCTGGCGGGCGGAGTCGACCGTGCCGGAGACGCCGCCCGAGATGTGGATCGAGGCGATCTCGTCGCCGCGTGCGAGCAGCGGCTCGAACGCCTCGATGAAGTCGCCGACCGACGGCTGCGAGGTCTTCGGCAGGCTGTCCGCCCGCCGCAGCTCCTCGAAGAACGCCGGGTAGTCGTCGATCTCGGTCTCCTTGACCGTGCGGTCGGAGAAGACGACGTAGAGCGGGACCGCCGTGATCCCGTAGCGGTCCATGTGCTCCCGCGGCAGGTATCCGGTGGTGTCCGTGACGACGGAGACCGGCATTGAGGCGGACTCTACCCGCCGGCCCGGCGCTAGCCTAGGCCGCCATGGCCGTGCTCTACCGCTGCAACGCTCCGACCGACTACATCTGCCGTTGCGGCAAGGTCGCTCGCAAGCTCCAGCAGCTCGGCATCGACTACGGCGAGGTACGCGTTCCCTACCGCCGCCGCAATCGTCTCGAGGTCATCGACCTGACCGACCAGGACCGCGTCCCGGTGCTGATCGACGGCGACCAGGTCGTCCACGAGTCGCACCGCATCGTCGAGTACTTGGACTGGGCGGCCGCGGGCCGCTAGCGCGCCTCGCGTCAGTCTTTCGATCCGCCCGGGCCGACGCCCGGCGGCGTCGGGCTCGTGGCGAAGTACCAGACGAGGAACGCCAGCACGCAGACTGCGACCGAGATCGTCATCACGACGTCGAGCACGCTGACCGCGCGTCCCAGCTCATCCTGTCCGCCATGACGCGCATCTCTCAGGCTGCGATGCCAGGGCAGGACGAGGCGCAGCTCAGGCGGCGCGCCCGTGACGCGCCCGTAGAGGCGATTGAGGCGCTCGAGGCCGATCGCCAGCGCGATCGCCGTCATCGTGATCCCGACCAGCAGCAGAAGGTAGGCGCCCAGTGTCATCTCGCGGCTGTCGCGCTGAAGCTGTGAGCCGATCCACAACCACGCGATCGGGTTGAGGATCCACATCGCGGCGCTGCCGACCGCCATGACCGCAATGATCGAAATCCTTGCCGGCAAGAGCGACGCCGGTGCGGCCCATAGTTCCCGATTCACATTCAGTAATGTATCTGGATACGTACCTGTATGTCAAATGCCAATACCCCTCGCAAGCGCCGTACCCGGGCCGAGCAGCAGGCCGAAACGCGCGCTGCGCTGATCGAGGCAGGCCGTCGCCTGTTCCTCGAGCGGGGCTTCGCCAATACGAGCGTCGAGGCGATCGCGGCTGAGGCCGGCTTCACCCGCGGCGCCTTCTATTCGAACTTCGAGTCCAAGGAGGAGCTGCTGACCGAGTTGATCCGAGACCGCGGCTACCGCAGGTACTCGGAGATCGCTATCGAGGGCATCGATCCCTCGCGCCGCCCGAGCGCATGGGAGCTCGGCGAGCGGCTCGCCGCCGTCCAGAGGCACCCCGACCTCGAATGGATCTTTCCGCTCTGGTTTGAGTTGATCGCCCAGGCCCGCCGCGACGACCATCTGCGAGAGCTTGCGGCCGGCTTCTGGACCGGCAACCGTGCATTTACGGCGGCCGCGATAGCCGAGTTGCACGCCAGCGCGGGACGAGAGCTGCCCGTCGCCCCCGACAGGCTCGCGAGTGCGCTGATAGCGCTCGACATTGGCCTGGCGATCCAGCACCACGTCGATCCCGAGGCCGTGTCGCTCGACGCCTATCCGGAACTTTACGAGCTGCTGTTCGACCGTCTCGTGCCCGGCGATTCGGGCGAGAGCAGCTAGTCGAGGTTGTTCTCGAGCGGGATGCGGCCGTTGCCGACCGGCGCCTCGGACCGCGCGGCGACCTCCTCGGCGGCCTCCGGCTGCTCGGCACCGAGCAGCTCCGCCAGCTCACCCGACTCGTACATCTCGGTGACGATGTCGGCGCCGCCGACCAGCTCGCCCTTGACGAACAGCTGCGGGATCGTCGGCCAGCCGGACAGGCTGGAGAGCTCCTCGCGGATGCGCTGGTCGGGCAGGATGTCGAGCGCGGCGTAGCGGACGCCGAGTGCGTTGAGGCAGGCGGCGGTGCGCGCGGAGAAGCCGCAGGCGGGCTGCTCGGGGCTGCCCTTCATGAACAACATCACCGGGTTCTCGGCGATCGCGTTCTCGATGAACTCGCGGATCTCGGTATTGGTCATGACGGTCCTCCGGGAGTCGAAGTCTTGATCGAGAGGGCGTGGATCGGTCCGCCGACCTCGGCGCCGAACACGTCGTAGACGAGCTTGTGCTGCTGGATCCGCGTCAGGCCGTCGAAGCGGTCCGACACGATCTCGGCGCGGAAGTGGTCGCCGCCGCCGGTGGTGTCCTCGACGGACACCGTCGCGCCCGGGAGGGCGGCTTCGATCCTTTGTTGCAGCTCTTGACTCGTCGGCATCGGAATCTGGCACCTTAGCGAGCCATAGGCGTTGCTATCTTTTGTGAAGCATGGTCACCCTCTCCAACATCGCAGCCGAGAAAGTCCAGGGCTTCCTCGCCCAGCAGGAGTCCGAGGGCCAGGTCGGGTTGCGGATCGGAGTTCGCGGCGGTGGCTGCTCCGGCTTCCAGTACGCGCTGGCGCTCGACGAGCGCCGCGACGACGACAACGTCTTCGAGCACGAGGGCATCCCGATCCTCGTCGACTCGGCCAGCCTGCGCTACGTCGACGGCTCCGAGGTCGACTACACCGAGAGCATGATGGGCGCCGGCTTCGAGGTGAACAACCCGAACGTCGTCGCTTCCTGCGGCTGCGGCTCCTCCTTCCGTATCGCGGATGAGGATCCGAGTTGCGGCAGCTCAGCTGCCTAGCTAGTCGGCTAGTGGACGAACGCCTTCAGGGCGACGATCACTAGCCCGAAGGCGCCGTTGACGCAGGCGACCGAGAGGGTCTGCAGGCGACTTGCCCCCTCGCGGTGGGCGAGCACCACGCCGTAGGCGAACAGCGAGGCGACGCCGAAGCCGATCGCCAGCGTGACGCCGGTATCGGTCGAGTAGAAGCCGAGCGCGGCGAGCCCGAGTGCGATTCCGGCCGGGATGCCCGCCTCGATCATCGGCAGCTCGTCCTCCGCCGCCCGCCTGATCTCGGTCCGAGATAGCGAGCGGCCGGCGGCCAGCCGCTGCGACAGCACCTCGGCGTAGACGTGGGCCGCCCAGAAGACGATCGCCGTTCCGGTGACGCTGACGAGGATCTGCCAGGCGTCGATCGCCTTGCTCTCCGACAGCCCGGCGACCAGCGCGGTGATCAGGATCGTCCCGTAGATCGTTCGCGCGACGGTGTGCGTATCGCTGCTGCGCGGTGTCTCCACGGGCGTCGTCACGCGGCAAAGCTATCCCGTCCCGCACCGGGGAAGCGTTCGCGCCGTACAGTCTCTGAGGGTGGCGCGTAAGGACGACAGCTCGATTCCGACCGGTCGCATCCGCCGCACGGCGAAGGTCGCGGGTCTCGCCGGTGGGCAGACGGCGCGCAACTACGTGACCAAGGCCGCCAACCTGACGCGCGGCGAGCAGCAGCGGCGCGATGCCGCCGCCCGCCGCCAGGCCCAGGCCGCCGAGCAGATCCTCGACGTGCTCGGGAACATGAAGGGCGCGGCGATGAAGGTCGGCCAGGTCGCCTCCTACATCGACACCGGGGCATTCCCGCCGGAGTTCCAGGCACGGATCGAGACGAAGCTCGGCGAGCTGCGCGACTCGGCGCCGCGCGTGTCGTTCAAGCAGATGCGCGCGGTGATCGAGGAAGGCCTCGGCGAGCGGATCGGCGACGTCTTCGCCGAGTTCGACGAGCACGCTGTCGCCGCCGCCTCGATCGGCCAGGTCTACCGCGCCCGGCTGCGCGACGACGCCGGCAGGCTCGGCGGGCGCGAGGTCGCGGTCAAGGTCCAGTACCCGGGGGTCGCGCAGGCGGTCCGCTCTGACCTGCAGAACCTCGGCCTGCTGCTGCGCGTCGCGAAGCGGATCGCGCCCGCGATGGACGTCAAGGCGACGTCCGCCGAGATCAAGGAGCGGCTGACCGACGAGCTCGACTACGAGCAGGAGGCGCAGGCGCAGCGGGCTGTCGCGCGCGCCTGGCGCGGCCATCCGTTCGTCGTGATCCCCGAGGTGGTGACGTCTTTGAGCAGCGAGCGCGTGCTGGTCAGCGAGTGGCACGAGGGCCGTTCGTTCGAGGACGTGCGCAAGCTCCCGGCGGCCGAGCGAGACCGCTTCGGCGAGATCGTCTTCCGCTTCTTCCTCGGGTCGCTCTACCGCAACGGCCACTTCTCCGGCGATCCCCATCCCGGCAACTACCGGCTGCTGGACGACGGCCGTGTCGTGTTCCTCGACTTCGGCATGACCAAGCACGTCGGCGACGACTTCCTCGCGCGCGAGCTGGCCGTGTTCGATGCCGGGATGGCGGGCGACGCCGAGGGGCTGCACGCGGCCCTGGTCGCGGCCGGCTACTACCCGGCCGACGATCCGGAGATCGAGTCCGAGCCCGTGCTCGCCCACTTCCTCGACGTCGCGTCCTGGTACGCCGTGGATCGCGAGCTGACGATCGACCGCGCCGTCGTGACCCAGGCGCTGATCGACTCCGGCGACCCGCGCTCGATCCACTGGGAGCTGATGAAGCGGGGAACGGTGCCGGCGGAGGCGATGTTCGCGCGCCGGATGGAGGGCCTCGTGCTCGGCGTGCTGGGCCAGCTCGGCGCCACCGCGAGCTGGCACCGGATCGCGCGCGAGCTGATGTTCGGCGATCCGCCGTCGACCCCGCTTGGCGAGCTCGAGGCGGAATACTTCGGCGGGCGCAGCGCCGCCGCATGATGGAAGCCTTCGACCACCTATCCGCATGCGACCCCGTGCTGGGCGCGCTGGTCGGCGATCACGGGCCGCTGGACGAGGAGGAGCGGCGGCGCGGCCGGCCGGACGACGCCTACGGCTCGCTGGTTCGGGCGATCGCCGGTCAGCAGCTCTCGGTCAAGGCGGCTCGGACGATCTACGACCGTCTCTGCGGTCTCTACGGCGGTCGCACGCCGACGCCGGCCGAGCTGATCGCGACCGACCCCGACGAGCTGCGTGCCGTCGGGCTCTCGCGCGCCAAGGCCTCCTACCTGCGCGATCTCGCCGAGCACGTCGAGGACGGCGAGCTCGATCTCGAACTACTGCCGGAACTCCCCGACGAGGAGGTCATCGCACGGCTGATCCAGGTCAAGGGCCTGGGCCAGTGGACGATCGACATGTTCCTGATGTTCCACCTCGGCAGGCCCGACGTGCTGCCGGTCGGCGACCTCGGCATCCGCAAGGCGACGCAGCTCGCCTACGGCCTGCGCAAGCTGCCCGATCCGGCCAAGCTGACGCGGATCGCCAAGCCGTGGCAGCCCTACCGCACGCTGGCGTGCCTCTACCTCTGGGCGTCGCTCGACAACGAGCCCGCCTAGGCGTTTTCGCACGGCGCAAGCGGGTAGCTCCCTGTCGAACCCGACAGAGGAAGCAATGGACACCTGGCTCTGGATCGTTCTGATCGTTGCCGCTGTAGTCGTCGTGGCCCTTCTCCTGATGGCCAGCCGCAAGGCACGCGCGCAGCGCGACGAGCGCAATCGCGTCGAGGCGGGCGAGCACCGCGAGGAGGCGCGCATCCGTGGCGCCCGCGCCGAGCGCCAGCAGGCCGAGGCGGAGGAGCAGGCTGCCCGTGCGCGCGCCGAGCTGGCCGACGCCGACGAGCAGGCAGCGCTCGCCGGTCGCGAGCGGCGTGCGGCGGAGGAGCGGCACCACGAGGCCGCGCGGCTCGATCCCGACGTCGATGAGAAAGAGGTTGGCGACTTGCCGCGGCCGGGTGAGCGGACGCCCGCGGACCAGGACGTCCCCGGCGATCGCCGCTGATCTACGCCGCGGGGTCGGACGGCACGATCGCGACCCGCCGGCCGAGCGCCTCGGCGAGCAGGCCGGAGCCACGGCCGGCGGCCCAGATCGCGACCGCGGGGTCGGCGCCGGGGCGCGGGACGACCTCGACGACCGCTTCGCCGTCGCTCGCGCGCAGCTGGACGGAGGCGACCGCCTGATCGCGGCTGCGCTCCAGCTGCTCGGCGAGTCGGATCAGGCCGCAGAGCAGCAGCAGTCGCTCGCGATCGTCGTCGCGGCGCATCGCGCCGAGCTCGCCGGGATCCGGCGTGCCCTTGCGGTGGTAGCGGGCGATCAGCGCGACGAGGTCGACCTCGCGCGGGCTGTAGCCGGCGAGGCCGGCGTGGACGATCAGGTAGTGCGAGTGGCGGTGGTGGTCGTCGTAGTCGACCGTCATGCCGATGTCGTGCAGCAGCCCGGCCGCCCAGAGCAGCTGGCGGTCGCCGTCGCCGAGGTCGTGCAGGCCGGCGTCGCGCAGGGCGTCGAACAGCCCGAGCGACAGCTTGGCGACGTGGGTGACGTGCGGCGGGTCGGTGCGGAAGCGTCGGGCGAGGTTCTCGACCGAGGCGGTGCGGACATCCTTCAGCAGCGGCGGGTTGCGGTCAGCGAGCAGGTGCTCGAAGAAGACGCCCTCGCGCAGACCGGCCTCGGCGACCTCGAGCTCGTCGAAGCCGCCGTGCTCCATCGCGGCGGCGACGACCACCGCGCCGCCGAGGATCACGTCGCCGCGGTCCGGCTTGATTCCGGGCAGCGCGCCGCGCTCGGAGGCCGGCCGCTCGGCAAGCAGCTCGATCAGCTCCTCGAGCGCGTCACGGGTCAGCACGAAGCCTTGCTCGTCGACGTCGGGTAGCTCCATCCGCTTCTGGACGGCGCTCGCGAGATTTCGAACGGTGCCTCCTATCGCCGCCAGCCGGCTGTTGCCATCGGCCTGCCACCACTCGAACTCGGAGAGGGTGCGGGCGACGTGCTCGCGCAGCACCTTTAGCTGCTTCGGCTTGGCCTGCTCGCCGGGCAGGAACGCCTCGCTGACGCGTACCGCGCCGAGCCGCACCGACTCCGCCTCGAGCAGCCGGCGGTCGGCGACGTGCATCACCTGGACGCTGCCGCCGCCGACGTCGATCCCGAAGCCGTCGCTCAACGTCGTTGAGTTGACGATCGCCAGGTAGCCGTACCAGGCCTCCTCGGCGCCGCTGATCACGCGCACCTCGAGGCCGGTGCGGCGGCGGATCTCGCCGAGCAGCTCGTCGCGGTTGGGCGCGTCGCGGATCGCGCTGGTCGCGACGACGTCGACGTGCTCGACCCCGGACGCCTCGAGGAACGAGGCGAAGACGGCCGCCGTCGTGACCGCGCGCTCCATCGGCGCGGCGGCCAGGACGCCCTCGTCGCCCATGCCGGCGCTGACCCGCACCGGCTCGCGAATCTCGTCGGCGAGGCTCCACCAGCTGCCCGGCTCGTGCTGGAAGACGACGAGCCGGAAGGAGTTCGATCCCATGTCGATGACGGCGGTGCGGTTCACGGGCGCGGCTATCATCTCGCGCCGCGTGTCTCTTGGGACGATCGACAACCCGCTGCGAGTCGCCGTCGTCGGCTCCGGGCCGGCCGGCTTCTACGCCGCCGGCCACCTGCTGGCCGACAAGGAGCTCGCCATCGAGGTCGACATGTTCGACCGCCTGCCGACCCCGTTCGGGCTCGTGCGCGCCGGTGTCGCGCCCGACCATCCGAAGATCAAGTCGGTCACGCGGGTCTACGAGAAGACCGCCGCCAAGGAGCAGTTCCGCTTCTTCGGCAACGTCAAGATCGGCGAGCACCTCAGCCACGCCGACCTCGAGCGCCACTACCACGCGATCGTCTACTCGTACGGCTGCGAGACCGACCGCCAGCTCGGGATCGAGGGCGAGGAGCTGCCTGGCAGCTACGCCGCCACCGAGTTCGTCGCCTGGTACAACGGCCACCCCGACTACCGCGACGTCGAGTTCGACCTCTCCTGCGAGCGGGTCGCGATCGTCGGCAACGGCAACGTCGCGATGGACCTCGCCCGGATGCTCGTGCTGCCGCGCGCCGAGCTCGAGGGCACCGACACCGCCGACCACGCGATCGAGGCGCTCGCCGAGTCGAACGTCAAGCACGTCTACGTGCTCGGCCGGCGCGGGCCGGCGCAGGCCGCCTTCACCAATCCCGAGCTGCGTGAGCTCGGCGAGCTGACCGACGCCGACGTGATCGTCGAGCCGTTCGAGCTCGACCGCCACAGCGCCCAGTCGATCGAGGGCGAGGGCGACATCACCCCGCGCCGCAACGTCGAGATCCTGCAGGAGTTCGCCGCGCGCACGCCCGAGGGCAAGCCGAAGCAGGTCGAGCTGCGCTTCCTCGCCTCACCGGTCGCGATTCGCGGCGACGGCAAGGTCGAGCAGCTCGAGCTGGTCCGCAACAAGCTCGAGCACGGGGGAGAGGGCCAGATCCGCGCCCAGGCCACCGACGAGCACGAGACGCTCGACGTCGGCCTCGTCTTCCGCGCCGTCGGCTACCGCGGCATCCCGATCGAGGGCGTCCCGTTCGACGAGTGGAAGGGCACGATCCCGAACTCCGAGGGCCGGGTCGTCGATCCGCACGCCCAGCATGCGATTCCCGGTCTGTACGTCGCCGGCTGGGTCAAGCGCGGGCCGTCGGGCGTGATCGGGACCAACAAGCGTGACGCCCAGGAGACCGTCGAGCACCTGCTCGAGGACGTCCGCGAGGGCCGACTGCCGCAGCCCGAGCGCCCGGCGCGGGCGGCGATCGAGGAGCTCGTGCGTGAGCGCCAGCCCGACCTCGTCGACTACGCCGGCTGGGAGGCGATCGACGCCGCCGAGCAGGCCGCCGGCGAGCCACAGGGTCGCCCGCGTGTGAAGCTCACGCGAATTGCGGAAATGGTCGAGGCGGCGCGCGCCGCGCGCGTCTAAGACCACCGGGGGCTCGCGCCCCCGGACCCCCGTGGCCCCCTGGCCGGCCGCTTAGCTTTCGACGGCGTCTGGATCGAGCGTCGCCGCCGTGACGGCGGTGCCGTCGAGCGCGTCGAGCGCCCGCTCGACGCTGGCGCTCAGGCAGGTGAAGATCGGTGTCTCGGACGCGGTGTAGGCGCTCGACTCGGTGCTGCGCAGCTCCTGGACGAGGTCGAGGAACTCCGACGGGTGGTCGGCGTTGAACGAGACGACGAACTCCTGGTCGTCGAGGCCGTAGGAGTAGGCGGTGTTGATCTCGATGCCCGGATAGCGCTTGCCGACCTCGATGTGGCCGCGCATGATCCGCATCCGCTCATCGGCCGGCAACGCGTACCACTCGCGCTTCTTCCACATCGGGTAGACGATGAAGTAACGGCGGTCGGAGCCGGGGCGGGGAGCGGTCGGCTGCTCCTCCTCGGAGTAGACCGACTCCTTGGTCAGCGCCAGGTAGGAGTGCGCGATGTCGGCGTAGCGCATCAGGCCGGCCTGGTTGAGCAGCACGTGCAGCTCGTGGATCGGGTCGAGCGTGGGGGCGACCGCGCGGATCATCAGGTCGCAGTCGCCGCGCGTGCCGACCAGCGAGTAGGCGCGCAGGTAGTGATCCGTCGCGAACTCGTCGCAGGCGGCGGCGAACTCGCGCTTGTCCTGTGCGCGCTCCTCGTCGCTGCGGCGGCGCCACTCGGGGGAGGCCTTTACAAAGCTGTATTTGAGGTAGTTGCGCTCGGCCATCGTGTACCGAGTTTGGCGATTACCCTGCTGCGGTGCTCGCCGAACCTCGCTCCACCTAGCTCCAGACGCGTCTCTGGGACCGGTTCGGCTGCGCTCCTCCGCTATTTCCGCTACGTCGTCTACGATGCGACGGTGCGCGTTGGGATCGTTTCCCCTTACTCGTACACGTATCCAGGCGGTGTCGGCCGGCATGCCGAGGCTCTGACCGCAGAGCTGATCGATCAGGGACACGAGGCTCTCCTCCTCGCCCCATACGACCCGGACGACCGACTGGCGCGTGCGATGCATCGGGGCGCCGCCCCCGAGCAGCGGCCCCTGCCCGACCACTTCGTGCCGCTCGGACGCACCGCCGGGCTGCCGATGAACGGCGCGGTGTCGAACCTGGCGCTGTCGCCGGCCGTTATCCCGACGCTGCGCCGCGAGCTGCGCGCCGGCCGGTT
Organism: Thermoleophilaceae bacterium; assembly: GCA_035715585.1. GTDB lineage: Bacteria > Actinomycetota > Thermoleophilia > Solirubrobacterales > Thermoleophilaceae > JAAYBF01. Next base: position 9,815 of record DASTKX010000004.1, on the reverse strand, counting down.
CGACGTGGTCCACGTCCACGAGCCGAACGCGCCGTTCGTCAGCTGGTTCACGACCGAGCTGGCGCGCACGCCGCTGGTCGGGACCTTCCACTGCTACTCGCGCAGCCCGGCGATCAACACGGTCGCCGCCAACGTCGCCACCGCGCGCCGTCTCTACAACAAGCTGCATGTGCGGATCGCCGTCTCGGAGGCCGCGCGCTGGACCTGCGAGCGCTTCTACGGCGGCGAGTACCGGATCGTCCCGAACGGGGTCGACCTGTCCGCCGCGCGGCCGAGCGACCGTTCGCTGCCGCGCGAGCAGCTGGAGCTGCTGTTCCTCGGCCGCGCCGAGGCGCGCAAGGGCCTGCCGGTGCTGCTGCGCGCCTTCGAGGCGCTGCGCGGCGCGGGCGTCGCCGCGCGGTTGACCGTCGCCGGCGCGACTCCGGCCGAGGTCGAGCCGCTGCTGCTCGACGTCGAAGGCGTCGAGGTTGCCGGTCGCGTCGACGAGGACGAGAAGCAGCGCCTGCTCGGCGCCGCCGATCTGCTCGTGGCGCCCGCGCTCGGCGGCGAGAGCTTCGGCATGGTGCTGACCGAGGCGTTCGCCGCCGGCACGCCGGCCGTCGCCTCCGACATCGCCGGCTACCGCGACGTGGCGCGCGACGGCGTCGACAGCGTGCTCGTGCCGCCGGCCGACGCGGCCGCGCTCGGCGAGGCGCTGCGCGAGCTGGCGCTCGATCCCGCGCGTCGCTTGGAGATGGGAGCAGCCGCCCGCGAGCGCGCCGAACGCTTCTCCTGGTCGCACGTTGCCGAGGAGGTGGCCGAGGCCTACGAGGACGCCGTCGCGATGCCCGCGCCGGCCACGCGCCGCGCCGCCGCCGGCGCGCGGCTGGGCTTCGTCTCGGCCTCCGGCGTCCCCGCGCCGCCGCCGCGGAGGATCCCGTCGATCGAGCCCGAGGCGCCGGAGAGCAACCGCCGCAGCAACTGGCACAAGGTCCGGCGCGTCGCCGCGATCGGCGGCATGGCGGCCGGCGTCGGCCTCGCCGCGCTGGCGCTCGACCGGATCGGGATCGACCAGATCGGCCACGCGCTGCTCGCCGCGACCCCGGTCTGGGTGCTCGCCGCCTTCGCCCTGATGTGCTCTTCGATGCTGGTCCGCGCCGAGGCGTGGCACGCGATCCTCTGCGCGGCCCTGCCCGGTGTGCGCGTCCGCCGCCGTGACGCGGCGCGCGCGACGATGATCGGCGTCCTGATGTCCGCCACGTTGCCGGCGCGTCTCGGCGAGCCGTCGCGCGCGTTGATCATGTCGCGGCGGATTGGCCGCGTGCGCGACCGCTTCCCGGTCGTGCTCGGCTCGATCGTCTCCCAGACGCTGCTCAACATCCTCGCGCTGGTGATTCTCGGCGGGGTGATGTTCGCGACCGTCGGAGTCTTCCGCGGCGGCGAGGACGCGCTGGTGATCGCGACGATCGCGCCGCTGGTTCTGATCCTGCTGGTGCTTGCCGCCCCGGCGCTGCTGCGCCGCGGCAAGCCGTCGCGCTTTGCCCGCGTTCAGCAGGCGCTGGCCGTGGCCCGGTCGGCGATGGTCCAGGTGCGTCACGGGCTCGACGTCTTCCGCCAGCCGCGGCTCGGCGCGTGGGCGGCGACGATGCAGCTGCTCGCCTGGGCGATCCAGTGGCTCGCCTGCTACATCCTGCTCGTCGCTCTCGGCCTCGACCACCAGGCGGGGATCGGCGCCGCCGCGGCGGTGCTGTTCGCGGTCAACGTCACCGCGGCGATCCCGATCACGCCGTCGAACCTCGGCGTCTTCCAGGCGGCCTGCATCGCCGTCCTCTCGGCCTACGGCGTCGGCAAGACCGACGCGCTCGCCTACGGGATCATCCTCCAGGCGGTCGAGATCGCGACCGCCTTCGCGATGGGCACCCCGGCGCTGCTGCGCGAGGGCATGACCTGGCGCGACCTGCGCCTGCGAGCCCTCCACGCCACGCCGGTCGAGCTGCGCGCCGTGCGTGGCGGCATCGAGGCTTGATCTAGACCGCGTACTCGGTGGTGGGGGGCGGTTTGGCTGTCCGCTGTCCCTACAGGGGCATGGAGGCCATCGCGACTGTCCAATTGCCCTACCAATCTCAATGGTATTCTCATGGCATGCGAGTTGCCATCGACAGTGTCGGGAGGATGGTGATCCCCAAGGCGTTCCGCGAGGAGCTGGGGATCGCCGGCGCCGCCGAGGTCGAGATGCGGGCCGCGGACGGGCGGATCGAGATGACGATCCCGGATGTGTCGGCACGGGTCGAGCGGCGTGACGGGCTGCCGGTCATCGTGACCGACGAGCCGATGGCGCCGCTGACGATCGACGCCACGCGCGCAGCGATCGACCGCGTTCGACGATGATCGCCCCCGACACGAGCGTCGTCATAGCCGCATTGACCACTTGGCATGCCGCGCATGGAGTGGCACGCGAGGCGCTGGCGAGCGGGGCCGATCGCCGTCTGATCGCGCATGTCGCGTTCGAGACGACTTCGAGCCTGAGCCGTATGCCGCGCGGGATGCGCGTGGCGGCCACCGTCGTGCGATCGGCGCTCGAGGAGATGTTTCCCGCCGAGTGGCTGCAGTTGGACGCGAACGGCGCGCGACGCACGCTTGCCACAGCCGTGGCCGGCGGTGTGAGCGGCGGCGCGCTCTACGACGCCGCGATCGCCGCAACAGCCGCCGAAGCCGGTCGGCGTCTCGTGACGCTCGACCGCCGAGCGCTGCCCGTTTACGAGCTCGTCGGCGCCGACGTCGAGCTACTGTCGACGTGATCCCGGCGGCGCGCTGGGATTCTTGTCCGCGTGAGCGCAAGAGCGCTTTCGGTAAGCCCCGGGCCGGTCGATAACGAGATCAGGTCGGCAGAGTTCCCTTCTGGCCGTCAAACTTGACCTCTGCCTTGCGTTCGCTACCGCGTCATACAGCCCGGCTCGCCCTCGCGGTAGCGGTGGCGCTGGCGGGCTGCCAGGCCGCGGCCGGCGCGTCGGCACTCGCCGAGTCACGGGCGCAGGGCGTCTTCGCTCAGGCGCCCGCGACCCAGCTTGGGCTCGCCACCCCGCCTGGGGACGATCGAGCCGGCGAGATCGTTCCCGGCGAGGCGATCGTCCGCTTCGAGCCGGGGACGACGGCGAGCGAGCGCCTGGTCGCGCGCACTGCTGCGGGCGTCGGGTTCGACCGCTCGGTTCCGATCGGGCGCACGCAGGTCGTCGCGGTCGAGGGGAGCGTCGCAGGCGCCGTCGAGAAGCTGGAGCGTCAGCCGGATGTCGCCTACGCGCAGCCCAACTACCGCTACCACGCGCTCGCTGCAGCGCCTAACGACACCTTCTTCTCCAGCCTCTGGGGGCTCGAGAGCAGCGCCACGCCGAATCCCGGCGTCGGCGCGCTCAGCGCCTGGGACACGACCCGCGGCGCCGGGCAGGTGATCGCGGTCCTCGACACCGGGGTAGCGCTCGACCATCCCGACATCGACCTCTGGAGCGGACCGGGCGGGGTCCATGGCCACGACTTCGTCGACGGCGACGCCGTGCCCGACGACTACCAGTTCCACGGTACGCACGTCGCGGGCACCGCCGCCGCGATCGACGACAACAACCTTGGCGTCGCCGGCGTGGCGCCCGACGCCGAGGTGATGGCCGTGCGCGTGCTCGACGGCGACGGCAGCGGTTCGACGGCGGACATCGCCGCCGGCATCTCCTATGCGGCGGTCAACGGCGCCGACGTGATCAACATGAGCCTCGGCGGGCCGAGCGACGGGGACGCGCTGATGTCGCAGGCCGTGTCGCAGGCCGACGCCGCCGACGTGGTAGTGGTGGTCGCGGCCGGCAACTCCAACGAGGACAACGACGCCGTTCCGACATACCCATGCGTGCTGCCCCAGTCGAACCTGATCTGCGTGGCGGCTGTCAACGCGGCGGGCGGTCGGGCCAGCTTCTCGAACTACGGCGACACGACGGTCGACGTCGGCGCTCCGGGCGTCGACATCCTCAGCGCGAGGACCGATTACAAGCAGGTGTGGGCGGACGGCCTCGACGCGACGGCCGGATGGCTGACGGGGACCTTCAACGGCGGCGTCGCGTGGCAGCTGGTGACCACGCCGCGCACGCAGGGAACGCACTCGGCCTCCGACAGTCCCACGACCTATGGAGCGGCTGGTGGATCGGGCGACTTCGCCGAGTCGACGCTGGTCAAGCAGGCGGGCGTCGATCTCAGCGGGCAGGCCGGCTGCCGGATCGATCTCGACCTGCGCCACGAGCTCGAGGAGGACTTCGACTTCCTCGAGGCCGGCGCCACCGACGGCGCGACCGACGACTACCTCTACTTCACCGGCAGCTCGAACGCCGGCAGCTCGAACGACCAGTTCCTCAGCCAGGAGATCTCGATCTCCGACCTCGACGGCCAGGCCGACGTCACTCCGCGGTTCACGGTCCTGTCCGACGACTCGGTCCAGATGGATGGCGTCTACGTCGACGATCTCTCGATGCACTGCCGCGACAGCACGTACTCAAACGCTCCGCCACCGACCGGTAACTACAACGAGCTCAACGGGACATCGATGGCGGCGCCGCATGTCGCCGGTGTGGCCGCGCTGGTCCGGGCGGCCGATCCGACCGCCGGCGACAGCGAGGTCGTCGCGGCGATCAAGGCCGGTGGCGCTCCGCTGGCCTCGCTTGCGACCAGGACCGTCACGGGGCGGACCGCCGATGCTTCGGGCGCGATCGCCGTGGCGCTCGCGACAGCGCCTCCGCCGCCGAGCGCGCCGCAGACCCAGCTGCCTCCGCGGTCCGCGTCCGCGTCGCCCGCCAAGGCGAATCTACGCGGCGCCAGGCGGAGGATCCGGGTTTCCAAGCAGGGCGTGTTCGGCTACTCGTTCACCGCGCCTCCCGGCGTGAGCGGAAAGATCGGCTTCAAGACGAGCAGGAAGGTCGTCGTGGCACGCAAGGGCCACGTATCGCTGGGGCCGAGGAAGTTCTCCACCCGGGCCGGCAAGGTGACGGTGGAGGTTCGGCTGTCGAAGAGGAAGCTGGCGATCCTACGTCGCAACAGGGCGCTGCCACTCACGGTGACGGTGGTGCTGCGCGACGCCGCGGGCAGGACCTCGACGGCGACCAAGGCGCTCACGCTGAAGCCGCCGAAACGCTGAGCGCAGGCGCGATCGACGGCTAACCTTCACACAACCGTGTCAAGGTTGGTCGGGGTTCGATAGCCTGGCGAGACCATGGCTCGCGACTACCTCCAGGCAGTGAACCAGCGCGTCGTCGTCTTCGACGGTGGGATGGGCGCCACGCTCGAGCAGTTCGACCTCACCCAGGAGGACTACGGCGGGCTGCAGGGCAAGTGCCATGAGGCGCTGATCCTCAACCGCCCCGACGTGATCGAGGGCGTCCACCGCTCGATGGTCGAGGCCGGGGCGGAGGTCGTCGAGACCGACACCTTCCAGGCGAGCCGGCTGAAGCTCGACGAGTGGGGGCTGGCCGACCACACGGTCGAGATCAACCAGCGCGCCGCCGAGATCGCGCGCAAGGCTGTCGGCGAGGACCGCTTCGTCGCCGGCTCGATCGGGCCGACCGGCTTCCTGCCGGCGAGCGACGATCCGACGCTCGGCGACATCCGCTTCCGTGATCTCGTCGAGGTCTTCCAGGAGCAGTCCGAGGGGCTGATCCAGGGTGGGGCGGACCTGCTGATCATCGAGACGGCGCAGGACATCCTCGAGGTCAAGGCGGCGATCTTCGGCGCCCGCGAGGCGTTCAGGACGACCGGCCGCAGGCTGCCGATCCAGTGCTCGGTCTCGCTGCTGCCGAACGGCGGCAAGATGCTGCTCGGCACCGACATCCAGGCGGTGCTGACGACGCTGACCGCACTCGACGTCCAGGTGATCGGGCTCAACTGCTCGACCGGCCCTGAGGACATGCGCGACGCGATCCGCTTCCTCGGGGAGAACAGCCCGCTGCCGGTCCACTGCATCCCGAACGCCGGTCTGCCGCTGCAGGGTCCCGACGGCGAGACGATCTTCCCCGAGGAGCCGGAGTCGCTCTCGAAGACGCTGCAGGAGTTCGTCGAGCGCTACGGCGTCGGCATCGTCGGCGGCTGCTGCGGCACGACCCCCGATCACATCCGCGCGATCGTCGACAAGGTCGGCGGCAAGCCGGTCGGCCCGCGCCCGAAGCCGGGCGAGCCGTTCGTGTCGAGCATGATGACCGCGACCGCGCTCGTCCAGGAGCCGCGCCCGACGCTGGTCGGCGAGCGCGTCAACTCGCAGGGCTCGCGCAAGGCCAAGGAGCTGCTGCTCGCCGACGACTACGACGGCCTCGTCCAGGTCGCTGAGGATCAGGTCGAGGGTGGCGCCCACGTGCTCGACCTCTGCGTCGCGCTGACCGAGCGCACCGAGGACGAGGGCGAGCAGATGCGCAAGGTCGCCGAGCGCGTCTCGCTGAGCCAGCCCGCCCCGATCCAGGTCGACTCGACCGAGCCCGACGTGATCGAGGAGGCGCTCGAGCAGATTCCGGGCCGCGCGATCGTCAACTCGATCAACCTCGAGGCCGGCCGCGACAAGCTCGACCGCGTCGTCCCGCTGGCGATCGCCCACGGCGCCGCCGTGATCGCGCTGACGATCGACGAGGTCGGGATGGCCAAGACGCGCGAGCGCAAGCTCGAGATCGCGAAGCGGATCAAGGAGCTGGCCTGCGACGAGCACGGCCTCGATCCCGAGCTGCTGATCTTCGACCTGCTCACCTTCACGCTGACCACCGGCGACGAGGAGTGGCGGCCGTCGGCCGTCGAGACGATCGAGGGCATCCGGCTGCTCAAGCAGGAGCTGCCCGAGGTCAAGACCTCGCTCGGCGTCTCGAACGTCTCGTTCGGCGTCTCGCCGCATGCCCGCGCGGCGCTCAACTCGGTCTTCCTGCACCACTGCGTCGAGGCCGGGCTCGACCTCGCGATGGTCAACCCGAACCACATCACCCCTTACAGCGAGATCCCGGACAACGAGCGCGAGCTGGTCGACGACCTCGTATTCAACCGTCGCGAGGACGCGCTCGAGCGCTTCATCGGCCACTACGAGTCGAAGGGCGACGACGCCGAGGCCGAGGTCGCCGACCCGACCGCCGGGATGGAGCCCGAGGAGGCGCTGCACTGGCACATCCTGCGCCGCAAGCGCGACGGCGTCGAGGACCAGATCGACAAGTCGGTCGAGAAGATCGGCGCCGTCCCAACGCTCAACCAGGTGCTGCTGCCGGCGATGAAGGAGGTCGGCGACAAGTTCGGCGCCGGCGAGCTGATCCTGCCGTTCGTGCTCCAGTCGGCCGAGGTGATGAAGCGCGCCGTGGCCCAGCTCGAGAACTACCTCGAGCGGATGGACGGCCACACCAAGGGCAAGGTTGTGATCGCGACCGTCTTCGGCGACGTCCACGACATCGGCAAGTCGCTCGTCAACACGATCCTGACCAACAACGGCTACACCGTGATCGACCTCGGCAAGCAGGTCCCGGTCGACACGATCATCGAGGCCGCGGTCGAGAACGACGCCGACGCGATCGGCCTTTCGGCGCTGCTCGTCTCCACGTCGAAGCAGATGCCGATCTGCGTCCAGGAGCTGCACTCGCGCGGACTCGACTTCCCGGTGCTGGTCGGCGGCGCCGCGATCAACCGCGACTTCGGCCGCCGCATCCTCTACCCGGGTGGCAGGACCTCCGACGACATCTACGACCCCGGCGTTTTCTACTGCAAGGACGCATTCCAGGGGCTCGACACGATGGACGCGCTGATCGACGGCGACGCCCGCACAGCGCTGGTCGAGCGGATCCGCGGCGAGGCCAAGGAGCTGCGCGAGCGGCCCGTCGTCGTCGACGACTCACCACCGGTGACCGACGACAGCGTACGTTCGAAGACGCGCACCGACACGCCGATCCCGGCGCCGCCGTTCTGGGGCGTGCGCGAGGTCGACATCCCATTCGACGAGGTCTTCCCGTACCTCGACCGCCACGTGCTGTTCAAGCTGCACTGGGGCGGGCGCGGCAAGAAGGGCGAGGAGTGGCGCCAGATCGTCGAGGGCCACGACGGCGACGAGGGCTTCCGCCCGAAGCTCGAGCGGATGTGGCAGGAGCAGGACTACCTCGAGCCGAAGGCGCGCATCGGCTACTTCCCGTGCAACTCCGACGGCAACGACCTCGTGATCTTCGACCCCGAGGACCAAGACCGCGAGATCGAGCGGCTGACCTTCCCGCGCCAGCCGAAGCACGACCGCATCTGCCTCGCCGACTTCTACCGGCCGCTGGACTCGGGCGAACGCGACGTCGTCGCCCTCCAGGGCGTCACCGTCGGCCCGAAGTCGACCGACCGGATGGCCGAGCTCGAGGCCGCCGGCGAGTTCGCCGAGCAGCTGTTCGTCCATGGTCTCGCCGTGCAGTCCGCCGAGGGCCTCGCCGAGTGGTCGCACGCCCAGGCGCGTTCCGCGCTCGGCATCGACCCCGACCAGGGCCGCCGCTACTCCTGGGGCTACCCCGCCTGCCCGGACCAGTCCGAGCACGAGAAGGTCTGGCGCCTGCTCGACCTCAACGAGATCGGCATGTACCTCTCCGACGGCTTCGCCGTGATGCCAGAGCAGTCGACCGTCGCGATCGTCGCCCACCACCCGCAGTCGGTCTACTTCGGCATGAAGTCCGGCTTCATCCCCAAGGACAAGGCCCCCGACGAGCTGATCGCCGGCACCGACCGCGGCGGCGAGCTCCCGCCCGAGGACGAGGCCCGCGACGGAGCCGTCGAGGAAGAGCCCGTCGATCGGGCCCCTGACGAGACGCCTGCCTAGCTTTTCGGCTAGGGATCGGCCGCGCTCCCCGCGGGTCCTGTCTCCGATTTTGGTCTGGATGCTCGCAAGCTCCGCTCCAGACGCAAAATCGTCGCCACCCGGCCTCGAAGGTCGGAACGAGCGAGAGCCGGCTGTCAGTAGCCGCGCCGCATTTGCAGCAGCGCGCGGTCGAGTTTGCGCATCGCTTCGGCGACCTTTCGGTCTATGCGCTTGCGGAACTCCTCCGAGGTGCTCAGCAACTCTTTGGTCTGGGCAATTAGGGCGTCGCGCTCGCGCTGCTGAGCGTCACGGGTGTGCTGAGCGTCAGCCATCTCAACCTGCATATTAGCTATCTCCGTTGTCGTCTATGTCGATGGGCTCTTTGGTCCAAACGCCAAGCATTGCCTCGAGAGCGGCGATCCTCCCGAGCTGTTCACTGATCGCCTCCCTGAGCGCTTCCGTCACTTGATCCACTTCACCTACTCGCGTGTCCGATACCTCGAATGAGCCAGCGCGCCTCAGCCAATGACCGCGTCGTATGCGAACGGCTATCGAGCCCAGGACGAAGAGCCCACAGGCGAGCATCACGACCGCGGCCGCGATGATCAGCAGACGACCGATGAGGAGCATCGCGTCGCTGTCGAACAGCAGCTCTAGGACGGTCAGGTCGGTGCGCAGGCACTCACGGGGCATTCGCCGAAGCTAGAGCGGGCTGGGTAACGGCGGACCACCCGACGACACCAACCGCGTGACGGCTTCGTCCCTACTCGCCCAGCTTCGTCCGGCCGTCGGTCTTCGGTGGCTCGGGGGCGGCGTCCTTCAGCGCGGGGTAGTCCTCGGCCATGGCGGCTAGGACGAGGCCGGCTGGGGCCTCGGCGCCCTCGCGGTTGAAGTGGATGCCGTCGGACTGGCGGCCGAGGACCTTGCGGCCGTTGACCTCGACGTCGTCGGAGTACTCGCCGTTGCCGATCGTGGAGAAGATGTCGACGTAGCGGGCGCCCTCGACCGACTCGGCGGCGCGCTCGACGGCGCG
>DASTKX010000003.1:0-2386 GCA_035715585.1 Thermoleophilaceae bacterium | reverse complement strand
GACGGCCGAACAGCCCTTCTCGCGCATGTGGTAGCCGGAGATCGAGATCGTGTTCCACTTCGGCACGTTCTCGCGGCAGTAGGCGAACAGGTCGGTCGTCAGCCGCATCGCCGGCTTCGGCGGGAAGATGAAGTTCCCGCGTGCGATGTACTCCTTGAGGATGTCGTTCTGGGTCGTGCCGCGCAGGACGTGCGACTCGACGCCCTGCTCCTCGCCGACCAGCTCGTAGAGCAGCAGCAGGCAGGCCGCCGGGGCGTTGATCGTCATCGACGTCGAGACCTTGTCGAGCGGGATGCCGTCGAAGACGCGGCGCATGTCGTCGATCGTGTCGATCGCGACGCCGGTGCGGCCGACCTCGCCGAGGCAGAGCGCGTCGTCGGAGTCGCGGCCGAGCTGGGTCGGCAGGTCGAAGGCCATCGACAGGCCGGTCGAGCCGTGGTCGATCAGGTAGTGGAAGCGCTCGTTGGTCTCCTTCGCGCTCGCGTAGCCCGCGTACTGGCGCATCGTCCACTGGCGGTCGCGGTACATCCGCTCGTGGACGCCGCGCGTGAAGGGGTACTCGCCCGGCTTGCCGAGCTTCTCCGGCAGGTCCGCTGGGAGATCGTCCTCGGTGTAGAGGGGCTTGATCTCGATGCCGGAGTCGGTGAACCGGCGGGGATCGTCGGGGCCGACGATCGGGGCGATTGAGGGGCGTTGATCGGGGGTCGTGGCCATGCCATGAGAATACGGCTACGCGGCCGCGCGGTGATGGCGGAGGCGGGCGCGGCAGGCGAGGCAGGTGGAGAGGTGCGATCGCACGGCGGCCAGCTCGTCGGGCGCCGCGTCGCCGGCGGCGAACGCGGCGAGAGCATCCGCGAGGCGGTCGCACTCCGCTCCTGAGGCGATGCCGTCGAGCGCCAGCCGGAAGGCGTGGCGGCCCTCGGCGAGACAGCGGTTCACCTTCGTCGCCGACCAGCCGGTGATCGCTGCGATCTCCCGATAGCTATAGCCCTCGGCCTGGAGCTGGAGCGCGCGGATCTCCTGCGGCTTCAGCCGCCGCAGCGCCTGGCCGCCGAGCCGCAGCCGCTCGAGCTGTTCGGCGCGGACGTGCGTGTCGGCCGGCGCCTGCGGCGAGAACAGGCGCGGCCCCTCGAGCGCTTCTCCCGGGCCCGCGGCGGCGATCCTGCGCCGTTGGCGGACGATCGACAGCGCCTCGTTCTTGACCGTTGTGCGCAGCCACGCGCGGACCTCGTCGGGGCTGCCGTCGGGGTTGTTGCGCAGCGCCCGCTCGGCCGCGCGCTGGAAGGCGTCCTCGGCGTCCTGGTCGCTGGCCGACCAGCGCCGGGCGGTCGCCAGCATCAGCGCCCCGAACTCCTCGATCAGCCCTTCGATATGCGTGCGCGGCATCTCCATCGCCCTTCCGTCTCGCTGTCCGGTCGGGCTTAGAGGGGCGTTTCAGCCGGTATCGGCCCCCCGTATCGCTACATTCCGTTGGTTGACCTGTTTGCTCTTGTGTGCGCAAGGCGCGTTTGAGAGCTATCGGAGGCGAGCTGCAGCTGATGGGCGATGGCCTGGCGAGAGAGCTGAGGGAGCTGGAGCCGCCGGCGACGCCGGCCGAGCTTCCCATGCGTGACGTGCGCGCCGGCAGCGTGCCGCTGCTGAAGGGCGTGCTGCGCTTCGAGGCGCTGCGTCGCGGCGGCCGCGTCGTGACGCTCGCGGCGCTCGACGTCGCCGGGATGTTCCTCGCGATCTGGACCGCGCTCGCGATCAAGGCCGCGTTCAGGGCGCCAGACGCGCTCGACGCGACCTTCCAGCAGGCGCAGGAGTACGCGCCGCTCGCCTGCCTAGTGATGCTGCTGCTGTTCGCGCGCTCCGGCCTCTACCGCGACCGCGGCCAGCGGCCCGGCTTCGCGACCGTCATCTCGGGGCTGTTCCAGGTCACCCTGATCGTGCTGCTCTACGCCGTGATCGAGGGCCACCAGTTCTCCTCGTACTACATCTTCTACGGCACGCTGTTCTTCGCGCTGGTCTACGTCTCGGCGTTCCGCTGGACGTTCGAGCGCGTCAGCGGCGCGGTGCTGCGCGCCGCCGGCTACCGCCGCCGCGCGGTGCTCGTCGGCTCCGGCAGCCACATCGACGCCGTCGCCCACGCGCTGCGCGACAGCTCCGAGGTCGAGCCGTTCGGCTTCGTCTCGCTGACACCGCGCAAGGCCGACGGCAAGCTGCGCGACTTCGGCACGCTCGAGGGCCTGGAGCGCAACTTCGACGTCGTCGACGAGGTGCTGATCGCCGACCCGGCCTTCCCGCAGGACCAGGCCGTCGAGCTGGTCGACCGCTGCCACGAGCACGGCAAGCGCGTCCGCGTCGCGCCGTCGACGATGGAGATCCTGATGGACCGCGTCGAGTT
>DASTKX010000002.1:0-6838 GCA_035715585.1 Thermoleophilaceae bacterium | reverse complement strand
GCCCACAGACGCCGGGCGACGTCCTCCTGCTCGGCGAGCTTCGCGCGCTCGGCGATCGGCCCCTCGAGGTCGTCGGGCAGCGACGACTCGATCGTCTTCGGGCGGCCCGTCAGGACGGCCTCGCGGATCGACTCGACGCCGGAGATCAGCTTGTCGAACGGCTCGACGAACTTCTCGATCCCCTCGCGCAGCAGCGTGTCGGTGACGTCGGTCATGTCGATGCCGGCCTCGGCGAGCGCGTCGAGCACCGGCGTCGGGTCGCGCTCGGCCGAGCCGGGGTCGATCTCCGACCGCTCGGCGACCGCGAGCAGCGTGTCCATCGGCATCGTGTTGACGGTCGTCGGAGCGACCAGGCCGTCGACGTACTTGGTGTCGGGATAGGCGGGGTCCTTGACGCCGGTCGACGCCCACAGCGGCCGCTGCAGCGGCGCTCCGGCCTCGCGCAGCGCCGCATAGCGCTCGCCATGGAATATCCGCTTGAAGCTCTGGTAGGCGGCCTGGGCGTTGGCGATCGCCGCCTGGCCGCGCAGATCCTCGCGCCCGAGCTTCGCCAGCCGCTTGTCGACCTCGGTGTCGACGCGCGAGACGAAGAAGCTGGCGACCGAGTGGACGTCGAGCGACTGCCCGGCCTCCAGGCGACGCTCCATGCCGCGGACGTACGCCTCGGCGATCGCCTCGTAGGACTCGACCTTGAACAGCAGCGTGACGTTGACGTTGATGCCGTCAGCGGTCGCGGCCTCGATCGCCGGGATGCCCTCCTCAGTGCCCGGGATCTTGATCATCACGTTCGGGCGATCGACCCGCTTCCATAGCTCGCGTGCTGAGGCGAGCGTCGCGTCGGTGTCGTGAGCGAGCGACGGCTCGACCTCGAGCGACACGAAGCCATCGGCGCCGCCGGCGTCTTCCCAGACCGGACGCAGCACATCGCAGGCGTCCTGGACGTCGCGGATCGCGATCTCGAGATAGATCTCGGTCGCGTTCTTGCCCTCGCCCGCGAGCCGCCCGATGAACTCGTCGTACTCGTCGGCGCCGAGGATCGCCTTCTCGAAGATCGCCGGGTTAGACGTCTCGCCGCGCAGCGAGTACTCGTCGCGCAACCGCGCCAGCTCGCCGGACTCGATCAGCGAGCGCCGGATCTGGTCGAGCCAGACGCTCACCCCGGCCGCGGTCAGCTTTGCGAGCCGCTCGTTCTGTGAAGTCGTGGCGCTCATCTCGATCTCCTCTTATCTGAGTCCGTGCGTGATTCAGCCGGCGTCGACTCGCTCGACGACCCGCCGGCCGGTCTCGGCGACGTTCTCGGCTGTGAATCCGAAGTTCTTGAACAGGTCCTTGGCCGGCGCGGACGCTCCGAACCCGGTCATCCCGACGGCCTCGCCGGCATCGCCGACCCAGCGCTCCCAGCCGAACGTCGACGCCGCCTCGACCGATACGCGGGCGGGACAGGACGGCGGCAGCACGCTGTCGCGGTAGGCCTGGTCCTGCTCGTCGAAGCGGTCGACGCACGGCATGCTGACCACGCGCGTCGGGATCCCGCCGGCCTCCAGCAGCGCCGCGGCCTCGAGGCAGAGCGACACCTCGGAGCCGGTGCCGATCAGGATCAGTCGCGGCTCACCGCCGTCCGACGCCTCGCGCAAGACGTAGGCGCCGCGCTCGATCGCGTCGTCGGGAATCGACTCCGGGTCGATGATCGGCAGCCCTTGACGCGTCAGCACCAGCGCCGTCGGACCCTCCTCCTGGCGCAGCGCGAAACGCCAGGCCAGCGCCGTCTCGTTGGCGTCGGCCGGGCGGACCGCGTAGACGAACGGCGTCGCGCGCAGGTGGGCGAGCTGCTCGATCGGCTGATGGGTCGGACCGTCCTCGCCGAGGCCGATCGAGTCGTGCGTGTAGACCGCGATCGCCGGCAGGCGCATCAAGGCCGCGAGCCGCAGCGACGCCTTCTGGTAGTCGAGGAAGTTGAAGAAGGTCGAGCCGAAGGCGCGCACCATGTGCAGGTTCAGCCCGTTGACTATCCCGGCCATCGCGTGCTCGCGGACGCCGTAGTGGACGTTGCGGCCACTGTAGTCGCCCGGCGCCACCGATCCGCCGTCCTCGATCTCGGTCAGCGTCGAGGGCTCGAGGTCGGCCGAGCCACTGACCAGCTGCGGCACCTGCGCCGCCGCCCACTGGATCACCTGCGACGAGGCCTTGCGCGTCGCGATCGCGTCGCCAGCGGGGTCGAAGCGCGGCACGTCGGCGTCCCAGCCGTCGGGCAGCTTGCCGGCCATCACCATGTCGAGCTCGGCGGCCAGCTCCGGGTGCGCGGCGCGGTAGGCGTCGAGCCCGGCCCGCCACTCGGCCTCCGCGTCACGGCCGCGATCGACCGCCCCGAGGAAGTGCTCGCGGGCCGCCTCGGGCACGAGGAACTGGGCGTCGGGGTCCCAGCCGTAGAACTCCTTCGTCAGCCGCACCTCGTCCTCGCCGAGCGGCGAGCCGTGCGCCGAGTGGGTGTCCTGCTTGTTCGGCGAGCCGTAGCCGATGTGGGTGTGCAGGACGATCAGCGACGGCTTGTCGTCGACCGCCTTCGCCTCCGCGATCGCGGCCTGGAGCGCGTCGAGCGTGAGTTCCTCGACCTCGATCGTGTGCCAGCCGTAGGCCTCGTAGCGCAGGTGGACGTTCTCGCTGAACGACATCTCGGTCGAGCCGGCGAGCTGGATGTGGTTGCTGTCGTAGAAGACGATCAGCTTGCCGAGCGCGAGATGGCCGGCGAAGGAGCTCGCCTCCGCCGAGATTCCCTCCTGGATGTCGCCGTCGCTGGCGATCGCGTAGGTGTGGTGGTCGACCACCTCGTGCCCGGGGCGGTTGTAGCGCGCGGCGAGCATCCGCTCGGCGAGCGCGAAGCCGACGGCGTTCGAGACCCCCTGGCCGAGCGGGCCGGTCGTCACCTCGACGCCCGGCGCTCCATCCGCCTCGTGCTCCGGGTGGCCGGCGGTCGGGCTGCCGAGCTGGCGGAAGCTCTTCAGGTCGTCGAGCGAGATCCCGTAGCCGGTCAGATGGAGGATCGAGTAGAGCAGCGCCGAGGCGTGGCCGGCGGAGAGGACGAAGCGGTCGCGGTCGAACCAGCCCGGGTTCGCCGGGTTGTGCCTCAGCGTCTGCGTGTAGAGCTGGTAGGCGACGGGCGCCAGCGCCATCGGGGCGCCGGGATGACCGGAGTTGGCCTTCTGGACGGTGTCGATCGACAGCGTCCTGATCGTGTCGACGCAGAGCTTGTCGAGGGCCTCTCGGTCGGTCGTCGTCGCGGTCATCCAACTCCCCTGTCGCTCGCTCGTTGCACGTTCACCTCGCAGTATGTCCGCTGCGCTCCAGCTCGTGGCTGGCGAGTACCGCGGCGCCGATCGCGCCGGCGTCCGCCCCACCCCGCGCCAGCCCCACGGTCGTCCGTTCCCAGAGCGCCGGCAGCGCCCAGCGCGCCGCCTCGGCGACCGCGGCGTCGAGGAACAGCTCGGCCGCCGCCGAGAGGCCGCCGCCGATCACCACCCGCGTCGGCTCGAAGACGTTTACGACGGTCGCGATGCCTGTCCCCAACCAGCGACCGTAGTCGCCCATCAGCTCCAGCGCCCGCGCGTCGCCCGCGCGCGCGGCCGCGACAGCGTCGCGTCCCGACACCCGGCCGCGCTCGGCCAGGCGGCGCCCCAGCTCGCTCGACGAGTGCCGCTCGGCGCAGCGCGTGGCCTCGCGCTCCAGCCCGCGCCCGCTGCAGTGCCACTCCAGCGACCCCGGCCGCGGGAACGCGCCGGGCTCGATGGAAGTCGCCACGGCCCCGTCGACCACGATATGGCCGAGCTCCGCGCCGAGGCCGGTGGCGCCGCGGAAGATCCGCCCGTCGATCACGATCCCGCCGCCGACCCCGGTGCCGAGCGTCAGCATCACCAGCTCGCGCGCCGGCGGATCGGGCACGAGCTGTGCCTCCGCGAGCGCCGCGCAGTTGGCGTCGTTGTCGACGAAGACCGGCACTCCGAGCCGCTTGCCCAGCTCGTCGCGGACCGGAACACCGGTCAACGGCACGTTCACGCTGGCGAGCGCCGTGCCGCTCGCGGCGTCGATCTGCGACGGGATGCCGGCGCCCAGCGCGCGCAGCTCGACGCCGGCCTGAGCCGCAGCCTCCCGCGCGGTCGCCGCGATCTCGTCGAGCAGCGCCTCCGTGCTGGCGGTCTCGGTAGGCCGCTCGACCCGCTGAACGACCTCGACCCCGTCGACGACCGCCGCCGCGACCTTCGTCCCGCCGACGTCGACGCCGACCATCGCGCCCGCGGTCGAGCTCACTGCGCCCGCCCGGCGACGGGCGCAGCGTCCGCCTCAGCCATCCGCCGCCCCGCCTCGCCCGGGCAACGCGAGCAGCGCCGCGCCGATCGCCCCGCCGAGGTCGCCGAGCGCGGCGAGCCGCACCGCCGGCGGGTCGTCGTCGCTGAACAGGTGCGGCAGCATCGCCGCCTCGATGTGCTCGCGGTAGGGCTCGCCGAGCCGCACGCCGAGCCCGCCGCCGACGATCACCGCCTCGACGTCGAGCAGGTTGACCGCCGACGCGACGCCGGCGCCGAGCGCCTCGACCGCCTCGGTGACGATCTCGCGCGCCAGGTCGTCGTCGCGGTCGAGCGCGCGCGACCAGATCCCGCTCGTCAGGCGGTCGCGCCGGTGCTTCTCCATCAGGTGGAACAGCTTCGTGTCGCGGCCCTCGCCGACCAGCTTGCGCGCCCGCGCCTCCATCGACCCGCGACCGGCGTATGCCTCGAGGCAGCCACGCCGCCCGCACGGGCAGTGGCGGCCGCCGATCCGGACGACGACGTGGCCCAGCTCGCCGCCGGCGCCGCGCCCCTCCCACAGCCTGTCGTCGAGCACGATCCCGCCGCCGACCCCGGTTCCCCAGAAGACTCCGAGCATCGAGCTGAACTCGCGCCCGGCGCCGAGCTCGGCCTCCGCGTTGGTGGCGACGTTGACGTCGTTGCCGAGCGCGACCGGCGCGCCGACCAGCTTCGCCAGCTCCGGCCCGAGCGCGTACGAGCCCTCCCAGTCGGGCAGGTTGCGCGCCTGGGTCACCGTGCCCTTCGCCACGTCGATCTCGCCCGGCGAGCCGACGCCGACGCCGGACAGGGCAGCTGTCTCCACCCCGGCGGCCGCAGCAGCCGCCGTAAGCGCCTCCGCGAGCGCCGCGACGACGTCGGCCGGCCCGCCGCTCGTCGGAGTCGGGCGGCGCTCCTCGCCGAGCACCGCGTGGTCGTCGTCGACGACCACCGCCTGGATCTTGGTGCCGCCGAGATCGATGCCGCCACGCATTGCCATGCGCGGGAAGGCTAGTCCAGCCGGCGGAGGCGGCGGGCGATCTGGTAGAAACGGCGACCCGATGGACCGCCGACTAGCCAACCGCAACCTCCGCACGGCCCTGATCGCCGGCGCGATCTCGCTGATCGTCTTCGCCGCCTCCTGGGCCGTCGGCCTCGTCTACTAGCCGATGGCCGAGCAGATCCAAGCGAACGGCGAGGTCCCACAGCCCGGCGAGGCGATCCACCTCCCCGGGCCGTCGTACCTCCCGGTCATCGTCGCCCTCGGCCTGACGCTCGCGATCGTCGGCGTGGTGATCAACCTGTTCGTCTGCGGCGCCGGCGTGCTGATCACGCTCTACGCCATCCTGCGCTGGGTCGGCGACACGCGCCGCGACATCGCCGAGCTTCCTCTAGAGCACGACGCGCACTAGTCCTGTCCGCTAGGACGTCGCGGGCATCTCGGAGGTAGCGCCCTCCGTGACCCAGCAGCGGACGATGTCGCGCATCGAGACGATGCCGGCAAGCTCGCCGCCGTCGACGACGACGAGGTGGCGGAAGCCGCCGCGGACCATCTCCTCGGCGGCGTGCTCGAGCGACCAGTCGGGGGCGGCGAAGGTTAGGTTCGCCGACAGGTGGTCGGCGACGCGCTCGGCGTCGGGGTCCTGGCCGCGGCCGAGCGAGTCGAGCAGGTCGCGCTCGGTGAAGATGCCCGGGCCCGGCTGGTCGGGGTCGGAGACGATCGCGGCGCCGACCTCGCGCTCGGACATCGCCCGCGCGGCCTCGCGTAGCGTGTGGTGCGGCCCCACCGTGAGAACCACGCTGCTCATGCCATCCCGAACTTCCACGCGACGCTCCTCCTATTGCTCGTGACGATCGTCTCGATCTTACCCCCGCACCCCCGTCTGGCCAAACGTCGCCTTGGTGACGTAGACTCGCGCGCCGTGAAGAGCTTCGGGGGAAGCGATGCGTAATCGGCGCCCAATGTTCTGGGTCGTCGTGCTCAGCCTCGCCGCAACGGCTGTCGGCATCGCGATCGTGCTCGCGATCGACTGGTTCCCGGCTCAAGCGTCGAGCGCCGCGGGCGACATCGACACCCTGTACGACGTCCTGCTGATCGTCTCGGTGCCGGTCTTCGTCCTCGTGATGGCGGTCGTCCTCTACTCGGTCTATGCCTTCCGCGTGAAGCCCGGCGACATGAGCGACGGCGCGCCGATCCACGGCAACACCCGGCTCGAGGTCATCTGGGTGACGATCCCGCTGATCATCGTCAGCGTGCTCGCCGGCTACGGCTGGATCGTGCTCGACGACATCGAGGCGAAGAAGGCCGACACGCTCGTCGTCCACGTGACCGGCCAGCAGTTCGCCTGGAGCTTCGAGTACCCGGAGCAGGGCAAGCTGCAGTCGAACCAGCTGGTGCTGCCGAAGGACCGCCCGGTCCACTTCAAGATCGACACCAAGGACGTCCTGCACGACTTCTGGGTGCCGGAGTTCCGGCTCAAGTCCGACGCGGTGCCGGGCATCACGACCGACGTCCGGCTCACCCC
>DASTKX010000001.1:0-8487 GCA_035715585.1 Thermoleophilaceae bacterium | reverse complement strand
CGTCGACCCGGTCGAGGTGCGCAAGCGGATCGGGATGGTCTTCCAGAAGCCCAACCCGTTCCCCAAGTCGATCTACGACAACATCGCCTTCGGCCCGCGCGTGCTCGGCATGAAGGGCGACATGGACGAGATCGTCGAGCGCGCGCTGCGCCGCGGCGCGCTCTGGGACGAGGTCAAGGACCGGCTCAAGACAAACGCCTTCGGCATGTCGGGCGGCCAGCAGCAGCGGCTCTGCATCGCCCGCACGCTCGCCACCGACCCCGACGTGATCCTGATGGACGAGCCGTGCTCCGCCCTCGACCCGATCTCGACCGGCAAGATCGAGGACCTGATGCTCGAGCTGCGCGAGCGCTACTCGATCGTGATCGTCACGCACAACATGCAGCAGGCGGCGCGCGTCTCGGACATGACCGCCTTCTTCACCGTCCAGCTCGAGGACGACGGCCACCGCACCGGCCGGATGGTCGAGTTCGACGAGACCCAGACGATCTTCACCAACCCGAACGACGAGCGCACCGAGGCCTACGTCACCGGCAAGGTCGGCTAGGAGGCGTGGCGATGCCCGACACCTCACGACAGCAGTTCCAGGACGAGCTCGCCCAGCTCGAGCACCAGGCGCTCGGCGGGCTCGACTTCGTCTGCCAGGCGCTCGACCGCGCGATCGAGGTGGTCCAGCACCAGGACGTCGAGCTGGCGAGCATGGTGATCGCCGACGACGACCGGATCGACGGTCGCTACCTCGAGGTCCACCAGGGGATCCTGTCGCTGCTCGCGCTGCAGGCCCCGGTCGCCGGCGACCTCCGGCTCGTCGCCGCGCTGCTGCACGTGATCAAGCACGTCGAGCGGATGGGCGACCAGTGCGTGAACATGGCCAAGCTCGTTCCGCTCGCCGGCCACGAGCCGCCGGCCGACGATGAGCTGCTGGCGAAGATCGCGCGCATGGGAGAGCTCGCACGCTCGTTGGTCCAGCAGTGCAAGCTCGCCTTCGAGCGCCGCGACGCCGCGCTCGCCCAGGACCTCGTCCGCCAGGACGACGAGATCGATGTGCTCAACCGCGAGTGCTTCCGCCGCGCGCTGGAGATTGGCGACGACGCCGACCAGCGCGAGTGGGCGATGCACATGATGCTGATCGCCCGCTGCCTCGAGCGGATCGGCGACAACGCCGTCGACATCGGCGAGCAGACCGCGTTCGTCGTGACCGGACTGTTCCGCGAGTTCGAGGACGCCTCCCACCCCGAGCTGACCCAGGGCGGCAGCTGATGGGCCTGCCGCTCTTCGCCAGCGCGCCGAACAGGAGCAAGTTCGAGGCGCTGTTCGCGGCGGGCGGCGCCAACCTCGCCGCGGCGACCGGCAAGCTCGACCAGCTGATGCGCAGCTGGCCCGACGAGCCCGGGCTGCGCGAAGAGATCAAGGCGCTGGAGGAGGAGGGCGACCGGATCACCCACGACATCCTCCACGCTCTCTACTCGACGACCGTCACCCCGCTCGACCGCGAGGACATCCATTCGCTGGCCTCGGCGCTCGACGACGCGCTCGACCTGACCGAGGAGGCCGCCGACTTCCTCGGCCTCTACAAGATCGAGGCGCCGATGGAGCAGGGCGTGGAGCTGACGGGCGTGCTGCGCGACTGCGGGCGCGAGCTGGCAGCCGCGCTGCAGAACATGACGGCGCTCGACGAGCTCGGCCCGCACATCGCCGCGGTCGACCGGCTCGAGGACGAGGGCGACCGGATCAGCCGCCGGGCGCTGGTTGCGCTGTTCGCCGGCGGAATCGATCCCATGGTCGTGATCCGCTGGAAGGACGTCATCGACCGGCTCGAGCAGGCCGTCGACGCCTGCGATCGCGTCGCGCACGTGCTCGAGGGCATCGCCGTCAAGCACAGTTGACGGCCGTGGGCGAAGCTAGCTCAGGCGCGCCAGCGTCTGCAGCTCGTGCGGGCGGAGCAGCAGCTTGAGCTCGCCACGGTCGATCGCCGCCAGGCCGCTCTTCGGCAGCCGCACCTGGGCGCCGGTCGCGTCGTGGACGGCCATGGAGAAGTCCGGCTCGTGGCCGACCAGCAGCACCGATTCGCCGTGGCCGGCGGCGACGTCGACCGGGTCGAACGGCCCGCCGCGCAGCGCGCGCTCCTCCCACGGCTCGATCCCGAGCGGCTCGCAGGCGAGCCGTGCGGTCTCGCGGGCGCGCACCTTCGGGCTCGTCAGGCAGGCCTCGAGCTCGGCCCCGAGAACCTTCAACGCGGCGCCGACGGCGCGCGCCTGCTGCTCGCCGCGCTCGCTCAACGGCCGCTCGGCGTCCGGCGAGCCGGGCTCGGCGTGGGCGTGTCGCAGCAGCCAGATCATCGACCGCAAAGATATTCACACAGGGGCCGTACGGCCTGTGACAATCGAGAGAAGCCGCTGATGGAGACCTCCACCACACCGCAAGCCGCGACACCGCCCTCGCCACCGTGGCTCGACGCGACCGAGCTCTACGCCAACCGCGAGCTGTCGTGGCTCGACTTCAACAAGCGCGTGCTCGAGCTCGCCGAGGACCAGCGGACGCCGCTGCTCGAGCGTGTCAAGTTCCTCGCGATCTACACGTCGAACCTCGACGAGTTCACGATGATCAGGCTCGCCGGCCTGCACGACCAGGTCGACGCCGGCATCGACGCGCGCAAGGCCGACGGACTGTCGCCGTCGGAGACGATCGAGCGGATCGTCGGGATCGTCCGCGCGCTCGGGGCACGCCACTCGCACCAGTGGGAGCGGCAGCTGCGACCGGCGCTCGCCGAGCACGGGATCCGGGTGATCTCGCCTGCCGATTGCGACGCCGCCGAGCTGCGCACGCTCGACAAGATCTTCGAGGAGCAGGTCTTCCCGGTGCTGACCCCGCTGGCGGTCGGCCCCGGCAGGCCGTTCCCGTACATCTCGAACCTGTCGCTGAGCCTCGGCGTCTGGCTGACCGACCCCGTCACCGGCGACGAGCTGTTCGCGCGCGTGAAGGTGCCGAAGGAGGTGCTGCCGCGGTTGATCGACATCGGCGACAACACCCTCGTGCCGCTCGAGGCGGTGATCGCCCGCAACCTCGACAGCCTCTTCCCGGGAATGGAGGTGCGCAGCCACGCCGCCTTCCGCGTCGTCCGCGACGCCGACTTCACCGTCTCCGACGAGGCCGACGACCTCGTCCGCGCCGTCGAGACCGAGCTGCGCCGCCGCCGCTTCGGCGAGGTCGTCCAGCTCGAGGTCGCTGCCGACATGGACCCCGACATGCGCTCCTTCCTGATCGCCCAGACCGAGATCGAGGAGCGCCAGGTGATCGACACCGCGGGCATGCTCGACCTCGCTGACCTCTGGCAGATCCACGGGCTCGACGGCTTCAAGGAGATCCGCGAAGCGCCGTGGACGCCGGTCGCGGCCGGAGCGTTCTCGACCCACGACGGCAAGCCCGACGTCTTCGCCGCGATGCGCGCCGGCGACCTGCTCGTCCACCACCCCTACGACTCGTTCGCCGCCAGCGTCGAGCGGTTCGTCGAGCAGGCCGTCGACGACCCCGACGTGCTCGCGATCAAGATGACCGTGTACCGCACCTCCGACGACTCGGCGCTCGTCCCGATGCTGATCAAGGCCGCCGAGCGCGGCAAGCAGGCGGTCTGCCTGGTCGAGCTGAAGGCGCGTTTCGACGAGCGGCGCAACATCGGCTGGGCGCGCTCGCTGGAGGAGGCCGGCGCGCACGTCGTCCACGGCCTGCCCGGGCTGAAGACGCACGCCAAGGCGCTGCTGGTCGTCCGCCGCGAGGGCGACGGCGTCCGCCACTACGTCCACGTCGGCACCGGCAACTACCACCGCGGGACCGCCCGCCTCTACGAGGACTTCGGCCTCTTCACCTGCGACCGCGACGTCAGCGCCGACGTCGCCGCCCTGTTCAACACGCTGACCGGCGCGGCCCGCCCGCCGGGCTACCGCACCGCGCTGGTCGCGCCGGAGCGGATGCGCGACGGCCTGCTCGACGAGATCCGGCAGACGGTCGAGGCGCACGAGGCCGGTCAGCAGACGCGAATCGCGATGAAGATGAACTCGCTCGTCGACCGCCGCTGCATCCGTGCGCTCTACGAGGCGTCGCAGGCGGGCGTCCGGATCGACCTCAACATCCGTGGCATCTGCTGCCTCGTCCCGGGCATCCCGGGCGTCAGCGACAACATCCGCGTCGTCTCGGTCGTCGGCCGCTTCCTCGAGCACTCGCGCGTCTATGCCTTCCAGCGCGGCGACGAGCGCCGCTGCTACATCGGATCCGCCGACCTGATGCCGCGCAACCTCGACACGCGCGTCGAGCTGCTGGTGCCGGTCAAGGACACCGCGCTGCGCGCCGAGATCGAGGACGTCATCGAGCGCTGCCTCGCCGACGACACCTTCGCCTGGGACCTCGGTCCGGACGGCGGCTGGAAGCGGCGCGACGGCCGCACCCGCTCGGTGCACGCGGAGCTGGCCGAGCGCGCCCTCGCGCGCGTCCGCCATCCGACCGACAGCGAGACCGACGCCCGCGAGGAGCGGGTGCGCTCGAAGCGGCGCTTCGGAAGGTTCAGGCGGTAGCCGCGGCGCTCATCCGCGCGTGAGCCCAGCCTCGCGGCAGCCGGCCTCGAGCTCGTCGAGGCCGAAGGCGCCGACGGGGCCGAGCGCGCCGCTTTCGAGCATGCCGTCGACCGCGGCGCGATGGGCGCCCCAGGCGAGGATGCCGGCCGTGAAGGTGTAGGGGTCGACGCCGGTGAGGTGGACCTCGGCCAGCCTGGCCCCGCCGGCGTTGTAGGCCTCGGCGGCGATGTAGGAGCCGGAGCGGGCCCGCTGCTCGCGGCCGGGGCCACCGGTCGAGCCGCGCACGAGGCGACCGGCGAGGCTGGCCGACAGCGAGCGCGCGCCGGGGATCTTCGCCATGCCGGCGCCGGCCAGCGAGAACGCCTGCACCGGCCGCGACAGCGGACCGAACCAGCCGAGGTAGGCGTTGACCTCGGTCAGCCGCGGGTAGGCCGGCGGCAGGCCGAAGTGCTCGGAGGCGCCGACCGCGACGGCGGGCAGCTCACGGCCGCGCAGGGCGAAGGTCCGGTAGCGATCGGCGGTCCGCACCGTGCGTACGGCGCCGTCGCGGAAGGCGAACGCCGGCTCCGCGATCACGCCCGCCAGCGAGGCCTTGGTGCCGCCGCTGAAGCTGCCGGGACCGGCGGCCCCGGTTCCCGTCACGAAGTAGCCGACGTCGACGCGCACCGCCTCCTCGCCGGCGTCGCGCAGCGCCAGCGCGGCGGCGAGGTTGCCGGGAACCCAGTCGTAGCCGAACGCGGTGACCATGCCGATCCCCGCGGCCTCGGCCAGCGGCCCGTAGTGCTCGAAGACGCGGCGGATGAACGGCGGCTCGCCGGTCGAGTCGAGGTAGTGCGCGCGCTTGGCGATTGCCGCCTCGGCCGCCGCGTCGCCCCACTTGACGAACGGACCGACCGTCGCGACCAGCGCGTCGCCCTGCTCGACTAGCGCGGCGACGCTCTCCGGCCGCTCGACATCTGCGACAGCCGTGTCGAGACCGCCGCCGAGCTCGTCGGCGAGCGTCTTCAGCCGAGCGCCGTCGCGCCCCGCCAGCACGGGGCGATGCCCGCGCTCGACGAGCGCCTCGGCTGTCAGCCGGCCGGTGTAGCCGGTCGCTCCGAAGACGACGATTCGACCGGCCACGCGCCTATCTCCCTAGGCGCCGGGCAGCCGCTCGGCGGCGGCCGCACGGATCTGCTCGACAGCGGACGGGACCGACTTCTCGAGCCGCTTCATGTCCCAACGGTCGAGCGTGATCAGACGTGTCGGCGAGGTCGCGACAACGGTCGCGGTCCGCTTCTCGGTGTCGAGTAGCCCGACCTCGCCGAAGAAGTCGCCCGCGCCGAGCTGGGCCACGACCTCGTCGCCGCGCCGGACCTCGGCGGTTCCCTCCTCGATCGCCATGAACGTGTAGGCGTAGTCGCCCTCGTCGACGAGGTGCTTGCCATCGGACACCGACACCTCGCTGACGAACGGCGCGATCCGCTCCAGCTCATCGTCGGAGACGGACTCGAACAGCGGCAGCGACTTCAGGCGGTTGGCGTCCAACGCTCTCTCCTCGTGACTGGCGTACCTCGGTCCGAGCAATCTATCCCACCCAACGGCTTCGACATCCGATCTGCTGGGCACGTCGTATTCCGAGACATGGCGCGGATCGCAATCATCGGCAGCGGCGTGGCTGGCCTGACCGCGGCCCACCGCCTCCACCGCGATCACGAGATCACGGTCTACGAGGCCGCCCCGCGTGTCGGCGGGCACGTCCACACCGTGCGCGTCGACCTCGCCGACGAGACGCACCGGATCGACACCGGCTTCATCGTCCACAACGACCGCAACTACCCGGGCTTCCAGGCCTTGATGGACGAGCTGGGAGTCGCGACTCAGCCGTCGCGCATGAGCTTCTCGGTCTCCGACGACGCTGGCTCGTTCGAGTACTCGGGCACCCCGCGCGGGGTGTTCGCCCAGCGTTCGCATCTTGCGAACCCGCGCTTCCTACGGATGATCCGCGACCTGCTGCGCTTCAACCGCGAGGCGGCAGCGTTGGCGGCGAACGCGCCAGACGCCGGGCCCTCGCTGCGCGAGCTGCTCGCCGAGGGCGGCTATTCGGAGTGGTTCGTCGAGCGGCTGATCGTCCCGCAGGCGTCCGCGGTCTGGTCCGCGACGCCGGAGCAGCTGTGGTCGTTCCCGGCCGGCTTCCTCGCCAGCTTCTTCGCCAACCACGGGATGCTCGGCTTTCGCGACCGGCCGCGCTGGCGGACGGTGACAGGCGGATCGCAACGCTACGTCGAGCGGCTGACGGGACCGTTTGGCGATCGCATCCGCACCTCCGCGCCCGTGCGTGCCGTGACGCGTCACCTCGGCCACGTCGAGGTGACCGCCGACGGCTGCGAGGTCGAGCGGTACGACGAGGTCGTGATCGCCGCGCACTCCGACCAAGCGCTCGCGATGCTGACCGACCCCTCGTCGGCCGAGCGCGAGATCCTCGGCGCGATCCCCTACCAGCGCAACGAGGCCGTGCTGCATACCGACGCCTCGCTGCTGCCGCGCCGCCGTGCGGCGCGGGCGAGCTGGAACTACCACCTCGACGGCGCGTCAGACGCAACCCGGCTGACCTACTGGATGAACAACCTCCAAACGCTTCGGAGCGACACCGACTTCTGTGTCACGCTGAATCGCAGCGACCGGATCGACCCGGAGAAGGTGATCGAAGTGGTGAATTACTCGCACCCCGTCTTCACCCCCGAGGGAGTGGCCGCCCAGCGCCGCCACGCGGAGATCTCCGGCGTCGACCGCACCCACTACTGCGGCGCCTACTGGGGCTGGGGCTTCCACGAGGACGGGCTGGTCAGCGCCGACCGCGTGGTCGAGCGAATCGGGACGGGCACGGAGCCGCTGGAGCTGGCGGCGTGACCTCCGCGATCTACGACGGCTCGATCCGCCACCGCCGCCACTCCCCTGTCGAGCGCGCGTTCACGTACCGCCACGCGATGCTCTACCTCGACCTCGACGAGCTGCCGGGCGTGCTCGACGTCCACCCGCTCTACTCGGCACGCCGGCCGGCGATCGCCCGGTTCAAGCGCGCCGACCACCTCGGCCCCGCCGACCGACCGCTGGCCGACTGCGTGCGCGACCTCGTCGCCGAGCGCACCGGCGCCCGACCCAATGGACCGATCCGCCTGCTGACGACGCTGCGCACGCTCGGCCACGCCTTCAACCCGGTCAGCTTCTATTACTGCTTCGACGAGGCGGACGAGCACGTCGAGGCAGTCGTCGCGTACGTGACCAACACCCCGTGGGGCGAGAGCCACGCCTACGTGCTCGACCGGGCGCCCGGCGGCGGCGCGGTCATGCGCGACACCGCCGACAAGGTCTTCCACGTCTCGCCGTTCATCGGGATGGACGGCCACTACGACTGGCGCGTCAGCGAGCCCGGCGAGCAGCTGCTGGTGCACATCGACGAGACCGGCGCGGACGGCGAGCAAGTCTTCGACGCGACGCTCTCGCTGCGCCGCCGCGCGTTGACGCGCAGCACGTTGAGCCGCTCGCTCGCCCGCTTCCCAGCCACGTCGCTGCGCGTACTGGTGCTGATCTACTGGAACGCGCTGCGGCTGAAACTGCGCGGCGCGCCCTACCACCGCCACCCGGAGCGCGGCCGGTGATCGCGCGGCGCGCCCTGTTCCGCCTGCTGTCGAAGCTCGACGGCGGCCGCGTCGAGATCGTCGACGCCGACGGGCAGCGGTTCGCCTTCGGTCCGCCAGCCGCCGCGCTCCATGCCACGGTGACCGTCCGCGATCCAGCCGTCTACCGCCACGTCTTCCGAGGATCGACCGGACTTGCCGACACCTACATGGCCGGCGAGTGGGACGTCGACGATCTCGCGGCGCTGTTCCGGATCGCCGCCCGCAACATGGCGCCGCTCGACCGGCTGCGCCAGCGCTGGCAT